>NZ_MQVK01000002.1:0-65923 GCF_002002385.1 Vibrio sp. SALL6 | reverse complement strand
CGCGCTTTTGCACGAGCAATAGCGGCTGCAACTGCGGCTTTCTTCGGATCTTCAGCTGGCTCTTGAGAAGCGGTTTCTTCAACAGGTTGAGATTCAGTCTCTTGTTGCGCTTTACGAGCTTTTGCACGAGCAATAGCAGCAGCGACTGCGGCTTTCTTCGGATCTTCGGCTGGCTCTTGAGAAGCTGTTTCTTCAATAGGTTGAGATTCAGTCTCTTGTTGCGCTTTACGCGCTTTTGCACGAGCAATAGCAGCGGCTACTGCGGCTTTCTTCGGATCTTCGGTTGGCTCTTGAGAAGCTGTTTCTTCAACAGGTTGAGATTCAGTCTCTTGTTGCGCTTTACGAGCTTTTGCACGAGCAATAGCAGCGGCTACTGCAGCTTTTTTATCTTCTGGCTCTTCAGATGCGTTTTCTTCCTGCTGAGCTTTTTTCGCTTTCGCGCGCGCGATTGCTGCAGCAACTGCGGACTTTTTGTCATCAGCATTGTTAGCAGGGGTTTCGCTTTGTTCTTTTTCTGCTTTACGTTCACGAGCAAGACGCTTGCGCTCTTCACGCAGTTTTGCCATTTCGGAGTTGTCAGGCTCAGTTGCACCAACTTTTGCTGCTGCGGCTTGCTTCGCTTTTGCTTTGGCAATGGCAGCCGCGACAGCAGGTTTAACTGCTGGCTCAGCTTTATTATCTTCGTTCGATTTTTGTGCTTTAACACGAGCAATGGCTGCGGCGATAGCATCATCACCACCGGTTGACTTCATCTCTTTTCGACGGTCATCCGCGGCTTTCTTGAAGCGGTTCTCACGCTCTGCTTTTTCGCGCTCCATACGCGCTTTTTTCTCTTCGAAGCGCAGTTTTGCACGCTCTGCGGCTTCTGCTTCTTGAGTTCGAGTACGAATTTCTGCTTTTGCTTGGCGGTAATATTGCACCAGTGGAATTTCACTTGGACAAACAAACGCACAAGCGCCACACTCGATACAATCTTTTAGATTCAGTTCTTCTAGCTTGTCATATTCTTCGGCCTTAGCATGCCATTGAAGCTGCTGTGGCAGTAGAGATGCAGGACAAGCTTCCGCACATTGACCACAACGTATACATTCCATCTCGTATTGATGAGCTGAAATCTCGTGACGAGTCGGAGCTAAAATACAGTTCGCCGTTTTGGTGATAGGAACCTGTGAGTGGGGCAGGGTAAAGCCCATCATTGGTCCGCCCATGATCAAACGCTGAAGTTTTTTATCGGCTTTGTACCCGAATTCGTCGAGCAGTGCTTGAACTGGGGTACCCAAGAGCGCCCATACGTTTCGAGGCTGTTTAAAGGTTTTACCTGTTAACGTAACGACACGTTCGATCATTGGCTCGCCATCGATGATAGCGCGCTTAATTGAGTATAAAGAACCGACGTTTTGAACCAAGATGCCAATATCTGCAGGGATAGAGCCGCTAGGAACTTCCTTGTTGGTCAGAATCTTTATCAGCTGCTTTTCACCACCCGATGGGTATTTCGTCGGGATTACTCGAATAACAATGTCCTTGTTCAGAGCGGCACTTTCCAGCGCTTTAATGGCATCTGGCTTGTTATCTTCGATACCAATGATCGTCAGTTTTGGCTTAAGGATATGTTCGACGATTTCGATGCCCTGAATAAGCTCTTCGGCATGCTCCTGCATCAGTTTGTCATCGGCCGTGATGTACGGTTCACATTCTGCTGCATTTACAATCAGGATTTCTGTACGAGCAATGCCTGATTGGATCTTTTTCGCGGTAGGGAAGCCAGCACCACCCATCCCTGAAATGCCAGCAAGGCGAATAATGTCGATGAGTGCATCGGCGGATTCTTGAGTGTAGTCAGCGATAGGTGACTTTTCACACCAAGTATCTTGGCCGTCAGGAGTGATGACGGCGCACAATTCGCTCAAACCAGAAGGGTGAGCCACCGTTCGAGGCTCGATGGCAGTGATAGTGCCAGAAGTTGGCGCATGTACGGGCACTGTAAACCCAGTTTCTGATTGGGTTAAAGCTTGTCCTTTTAAAACGTGCTCACCAACAGAGACCAACAAGTTACCCGCTTTACCAATGTGCTGTTTCAGCGGAAGAATGATTTCAGCGGGAATGGATGCTCGCACTAAGTCGGCTTTATTGGATTGTTTTTTGTTTTCTGCCGGATGCACACCGCCTGGGAAGTCCCAAAGCGAGCCTGTACGAATTTGTTCAATCAAAGACAACATACGAAACCTTACTTAATTGAATCTTTCACGTTCGCTGCATCGCTGGCAGCATCCGTAATGTTAACCACTGGGATGGCGTTAAGTTGCCACTTCCAGCTATCTGTGGTGGTTTCCACAGGAATCATTTCAATACAATCGGTTGGACATGGCGCGACACACAAGTCGCAGCCTGTACATTCGTCTTTGATGACCGTGTGAACGGCTTTTGTCCCACCAACAATCGCATCAACAGGACAAGCTTGAATACACTTAGTACAACCGATACACATATCTTCGTGAATGAAGGCAACGGTCGGTACTTTGCTGTCTAGATCGTGTGCCGACTCTTCAGGTTCCACACCCATTAAGTCTGCGAGTTTTTCGATGGTTGCTTGACCGCCGGGAGGACATTTATTGATGTTGTCTCCATTCGCAATCGCTTCTGCGTATGGTCGACAGCCTGGATAACCACATTGGCCACATTGTGTTTGTGGAAGAATCGCGTCGATTTGATCCACGATAGGATCCGCTTCAACTTTAAAACGAATAGAAGCAAAACCAAGAATGGCACCAAAAATCGCAGCAAGCACAGCGAGTGCGATGATCGCAATTAAAATCGTACTCATTGTTTACTTCACCAAACCTGTAAAGCCCATGAAAGCAAGCGACATTAAACCCGCTGTGATCATTGCAATCGATGCACCTTTAAATGGAACAGGCACGTCAGCCGCAGCGATACGCTCACGCATAGAAGCAAAAAGGATCAATACAAGTGAAAAACCGACGGCTGCACCAAAACCATAAATGATAGATTCGATGAAGTTATGATTCTCATTGATGTTGAGAAGTGCAACACCCAATACGGCACAGTTGGTCGTGATCAGTGGTAAGAAGATACCAAGCAAGCGATAAAGGGTCGGGCTAGTTTTGTGTACAACCATCTCGGTGAACTGTACCACGACAGCGATCACCAAAATAAAGCTCATGGTTCTTAAGTACTCGATACCGAGCGGTCGCAAGATATAGCTTTCCACTAAGTACGCACACACAGATGCGAGGGTTAGCACAAAAGTGGTTGCTAACCCCATGCCTATTGCTGTTTCCAGTTTTTTAGACACGCCCATAAATGGACACAAGCCCAAAAACTTCACCAGTACAAAGTTGTTCACCAGCACAGTGCCGACCAACAACAAAACATATTCGGTCATAGTTATTACGTTCTTAAAATCCGATCTCAATATTATCGTGTTTTGTGACACCAATAACAACCAGTGAACGATGTGGTTTTATACACACGGATGAAAAATAACCGCCAATGTGAGTTAGATAGATGAATTTGTATCGGAATTAATAGTTTGGTGAATAATTTGTTGGGGGAATGAGAGCTAACGAAAAGTGCGCGAGTCCTGAGTGGCCCATACGAACGATTGAGTTGGCCTCTGATACTTAGCAAGTGGATAGAAGTTTTAAGCCGATTTTTTGACGATTAAAAACGAAAAAAGCTCAGTTTTTCAACTGAGCTTTTTTCTTGAATTTGGCTCCCCCTGCAAGACTTGAACTTGCGACATACGGATTAACAGTCCGCCGTTCTACCGACTGAACTAAGGGGGAATTGCTTTGCTTGAAAGCGGGACGAATCTTACCGAGCACTAAAACTAGTGTCAACAGTAAAAAAATACATTTTTTTGAAAAAATTGTACTTAAAGCGCTTTACTTTTTTGTAGTGCTTGCCAGTAAAGGGCTAGAGTTACTTATCCACTAAAATTGTGGATAAGTGTGTTGATGAGATCTGAGTAAAGAACTTTTATATGCAACGTGGTTTGTTTTGTGTGCATTTTTAGTCAGTTTTATGCGCAAAATAGGCAAATGAAACAGTAATTTATTGAGTGAGTGGGTAAAATATTCAAAGTGGATAAAAGATGAGCTTTTGGGGATAACGAGCTTTTTAGAGAAGTTTTGGGGAAAAGTTGTGGAAACTATAAGTTGATATTAGAGGAGTGTTTATCAACTAGGGCGAAGTACTATATCAGAGCGACTCGAATAAGGCTATAGCCATATAGACAAAGTACAAAAATTATTAGCAATGAGTGAGAAAAATCATTTAGGCATAGATTTCGTTTACTAAGGTGTATATATATACAGCACAGAAGTGGTAACACAGCCTAACGTAGTAAAGGCAGTAAAGATTGAGGAAGGGTATGAGTAAAGTTTATGAACTGGTCTCTGAGTATCAACCATCAGGTGACCAGCCAACCGCGATTAAGCAATTATTAGAAGGCTTAGATGCGGGGTTGGCGCATCAGACGCTTTTAGGTGTAACGGGTTCTGGTAAAACGTTCACGCTAGCGAATGTGATTGCTCAAGCACAGCGTCCTGCAATTTTACTGGCGCCAAATAAAACCCTCGCGGCTCAGTTGTATGGGGAAATGAAATCGTTCTTTCCTAACAATGCGGTCGAGTATTTTGTGTCTTACTACGACTACTATCAACCAGAAGCGTACGTGCCTACAACTGACACCTTTATTGAAAAAGATGCGTCAGTGAACGCTCACATTGAGCAAATGCGTTTGTCTGCCACCAAAGCTTTACTAGAACGAAAAGATGCCATCATCGTCGCTTCTGTCTCGGCCATCTATGGTTTGGGTGATCCCGAGTCGTATTTACAGATGATGCTGCACTTACGCCGTGGTGACGTGATCGATCAGCGTGACATGCTTCGTCGCCTAGCGGAACTCCAATACTCGCGTAATGATGTCGCTTTTGAACGCGGTCAGTTCCGTGTTCGCGGCGAAGTGATTGACATATTCCCAGCCGAGTCTGACCAAGATGCTGTGCGCGTTGAAATGTTTGATGATGAAGTGGATTGCATCAGTGTGTTCGACCCATTGACGGGTGTCGTGAAACAAAGAGATTTGCCGCGTTACACGATTTACCCGAAAACGCACTACGTGACGCCCCGCGACCGTATTCTCGAAGCGATAGAAAGCATCAAAGTTGAGCTCGAAGTACGCAAGAAACAATTACTAGAGAATAACAAGCTAATAGAAGAGCAGCGCATTAGCCAGCGTACACAGTTTGATATCGAGATGATGAATGAGCTCGGTTTCTGTTCTGGTATCGAAAACTACTCACGTTATCTCAGTGGTCGTTCTGAGGGCGAGCCGCCTCCAACCTTGTTCGATTACTTGCCTCATGATGGTTTGCTTATCATCGATGAGTCCCACGTGACTGTACCGCAGATTGGTGCGATGTATAAAGGTGACCGTTCACGTAAAGAAACTCTGGTTGAGTTTGGTTTCCGCTTACCATCGGCGTTGGACAACCGTCCTCTAAAATTTGAAGAATTTGAATCTCTTGCTCCGCAAACTATTTTCGTCTCGGCGACGCCGGGCAATTATGAGCTAGAGAAATCGGCAGGTGAAATTGCGGATCAAGTCGTGCGTCCTACTGGCTTGCTGGACCCAATACTCGAAGTTCGACCAGTCGCGACGCAGGTCGATGATTTGTTGTCTGAAATTCGTATTCGTGCCGCCAAAGAGGAGCGTGTTCTTGTTACGACTCTGACCAAACGAATGGCGGAAGATTTAACGGAATATCTGCATGAGCATGATGTTCGTGTTCGTTATCTTCACTCCGACATCGACACGGTAGAGCGCGTCGAGATCATTCGAGATTTGCGCTTAGGTGAGTTTGATGTCTTAGTGGGTATCAACTTGCTTCGAGAAGGTTTGGATATGCCGGAAGTCTCGCTGGTGGCAATTTTGGATGCCGACAAAGAAGGTTTCTTGCGTTCAGAACGTTCACTCATTCAGACGATAGGTCGTGCTGCGCGAAACATTGAGGGTAAAGCGATTCTCTATGCGGATAGCATTACAAAATCGATGAAAAAAGCGATGGATGAAACCAATCGTCGTCGTGAGAAGCAGCAAGCGTATAACGAGAAAATGGGCATTACGCCGCAAGCGCTAAAACGTAATATCAAGGATATTATGGAGTTGGGCGACATTACTAAGTCCAAACGTCAACGCAATACTAAGCAAGTGCCACTGTCTAAAGTGGCTGAACCATCTCAAACTTACGAAGTGATGTCTCCACAACAATTGGAGAAAGAAATCAGTCGACTAGAAGCGGCGATGTACCAACATGCTCAGGATCTGGAATTTGAGCTTGCGGCTGAGAAGCGTGACGAAATAGAAAAACTGCGTGCGCAATTCATCGCGAATAGCTAGTTAACACGAAAAGCTGTTTCTAAAGAGATACTTGGAATAGGCAAAAAAAGAAGCCAATAGGCAGTCGGGTCTATTGGCTTGTTTTGTGAACATATCGTTCACTAACAACGTCAGTTGGCTAGGTGACCCGAGGGGTCGCTAATATATCAGCATGCTTTATGCCACTTTTTAACCTATTGATATCATTTTTGATTCTATTATCATTAACCGTAACTTTGCTAATGTTATTTGCAAAATGCAAAGCGTAATGCGATTATTGTTTAAAACACAACAAAATATTAGCTAGGTTATGCAACAAAAAACTGAAGGCCAAAAATCTCGTTACCTTTTGATGGTTGAGGATACAGCATCGGTTGCGGCGTTATACCGCTCGTACCTCACGCCTTTAGGGATCGACATTAATATTGTCGGTACAGGTAGAGATGCCATTGAAAGTCTCAATCATCGAATTCCAGATCTTATTCTTCTCGATCTTCGTCTGCCTGATATGACGGGGATGGATGTTTTGCACGCCGTTAAAAAGAGTCATCCAGATGTACCGATCATTTTCATGACGGCTCATGGCTCTATCGATACAGCGGTAGAAGCGATGCGTCATGGCTCTCAAGACTTTTTGATCAAACCGTGTGAAGCAGACCGTCTGCGTGTTACGGTCAACAACGCAATTCGCAAAGCAACTAAGCTAAAAAATGAAGCAGATAATCCGGGTAATCAGAATTACCAAGGTTTTATCGGCAGCAGCCAAACCATGCAGCAGGTCTATCGCACCATTGACTCTGCCGCTAGCAGTAAAGCGAGTATCTTTATTACTGGTGAAAGTGGTACGGGTAAAGAGGTATGCGCAGAAGCCATCCACGCTGCAAGCAAACGTGGTGATAAGCCGTTTATTGCCATCAACTGTGCAGCCATACCTAAAGACTTAATCGAAAGTGAACTATTTGGTCACGTAAAAGGGGCATTTACTGGTGCGGCAAATGACCGTCAAGGTGCCGCTGAGTTAGCCGATGGTGGCACGTTGTTCCTCGATGAATTGTGTGAAATGGATTTGGACTTACAAACCAAATTATTGCGATTCATCCAAACCGGTACTTTCCAAAAAGTAGGCTCTTCAAAAATGAAGAGTGTGGACGTGCGCTTCGTTTGTGCGACCAACCGAGACCCTTGGAAAGAAGTTCAAGAAGGACGTTTCCGCGAAGACTTATACTACCGTTTATACGTGATTCCTTTGCATCTCCCGCCTCTTCGCGAACGTGGTGAAGATGTGATTGAAATTGCGTACTCACTGTTAGGCTACATGTCTCATGAAGAGGGCAAAAACTTTGTCCGCTTTTCTCAAGAAGTGATTGATCGCTTTAACAGTTATGAGTGGCCGGGTAACGTCCGACAACTACAAAACGTATTGCGTAATATCGTGGTGCTCAACAACGGCAAAGAAATTACGCTAGATATGTTGCCACCGCCGCTGAATCAACCGTTAGATAGGCCATCTGTATCTAAACTGATTGAGCCAAAAGCGATGACCGTTTCAGAGATCATGCCACTATGGATGACAGAGAAAATGGCGATTGAGCAAGCGATTGAGGCGTGTGACGGCAATATTCCAAGAGCCGCTGGGTATCTTGATGTCAGTCCGTCAACGATTTACCGCAAACTACAAGCATGGAATGGTAAAGAAGAGCGGCAGAAGGTGTAAACATGACGATATTGAATCAACAAAAAATAGATGAACTGTCGATGGAAATCGGCAGTGATAACGTGCCTGTTTTGCTCGATATTTTTTTGGGTGAGATGGATACGTACATCGACAACTTGTCGCAGTTAGAAGGTTCAGAGCGCTTAATGTATTTGAAAGAGATCAGCCATGCGCTAAAAAGCAGTGCTGCGAGTTTCGGAGCCGACAGTTTGTGTGAGTTAGCGATGTCTATCGATAAAAAAGCCAAATCTGGTGAGTTAGTTGAACAGGGTAGTGAGCTTAACACTATGCTTGAACGCTTGAATGAAACACGCGACGCGTATCGCTCTTGGACTCAATAAAGTCTTTACTTTTTTTAAACACAAAGCCCTTCCATATTGGAAGGGCTTTATCGTATCAACGTTGGCAGTCTCAAGTGGCTACTTAGTGAGTAGTTGGTTTTCTATCGCTGCTTTCAACTTATCTCGGTCGTGACGCCAATCTCGGTTGGTTGAGGCTAATGATTCGGTAACGACGTTCCATTGTTCCAACACTTTCTGGTCCGTTTCTTCGGCAAGGACGACATCGATTCTTCGTCCTTGGCACGCACGTTCACACCATTCCAGCTTTTGCGCCATCGACATTCGACCTGCTGGGCCGTATTCAGGGCTGAGGTTAGCAACGAATATCACCTTCGCTTTTCGGTTTGCTGCAATGGCTTTGCCCAGCTCAGGCAATAACAATGGCGGCATAATACTGGTGAGGAAACTGCCTGGGCCAAGAATGATTGCATCGGCTTCTGCCAGAGCAGTAACGGCTTCTTTAGTGGCTGGAACTTCTGGTGAAAGATCTAAGCGACGTAAGTCGGTTTCCATCTCATCCACATTGGTTTCACCTGTGACCCATTGACCGTTCACTGAAAGTGCAGACAAATCCGAAGGGTGCTCTGACATTGGCAGAATATTGACATCAACCTTAAGCATGTTTCGGATCAGATTGATTGCATCCAGCGGTCGAACCGACAAGTTATCCAATGCTGTTAGCATCAAATTGCCAAGGTTGTGGCCGTCCAGCTCTCCCGTACCTTTAAAGCGGTATTCGAACATCATCGAACTGATAGATGGTTCAGTGATTAGCTGGTTGATGCAGTTTCTGGTGTCTCCCCAAGCGATGCCACCTTGGCAGTGACGAATACGCCCAGTTGAACCACCATTGTCGGTTGTGGCAACAATGCCCGTAGCATTACTGCCAAAGTCTTTTAAAGCGGCTAACATTCGACCTAAGCCATGACCACCGCCAACAGCGACCACTTTCTTATCCGTATAGATATTCATTACGTTCTTCTAATAATGTTGTAAAAAACGGCTACAATTTAACTTAATGAGTGTCCTAACGGTACTCACTAAGCGGTAATTTGTGTCTCTAGAGAGTTTTTTATCACTCAAGTCTGGATTCCATTACAAATATTAAGTATTTTACACCGCAAAGCTATCAGGGGTTATCCCTCTGGTTGCCATAACTCCGAGCTCACTATGCTAAGTCCGAGGATAAGCATTTTGAGCCAGTGACATACTGTCACAAGGGCATGATTGGAAATGGCCATGCCTCCCGTGTTTGGAAAGGTGTTCCGTGGCGCAACAATTCGAAGACAAATTTCATCGTAAGTTTTATTACTTGCGTCTGTCTGTGACTGACGTATGTAATTTCAAATGTACCTATTGCCTTCCTGATGGTTACAAACCATCGGGCAACAAAAACTCGTCTTTTTTATCTCTTCCTGAAATCAAACGGGTCGTAAAAGCGTTTGCTGATTGTGGCACGTCAAAAGTGCGCATTACTGGCGGCGAGCCAAGCTTGCGCAAAGATTTCACTGACATCATTCATTCTGTCGCAACGACGCCAGGCATCAAAAAGGTGGCGACGACGACTAACGGCTACAGAATGGCGAAGCAAGTTGCAGACTGGCGTGAAGCCGGTTTAACAAACATCAACGTGAGTGTAGATAGCCTCGACCCTCGAATGTTCCATCAGATTACGGGTGAAAATAAGTTCACTGAAGTCATGAATGGTATCGAGCGTGCGTTCGAAGTCGGTTATGAGCAGGTCAAAGTTAATGTGGTGTTGATGAAAGATCTGAACCATCACGAGCTACCCGCATTTCTTAACTGGATCAAAGATCGTCCAATCCAATTGCGCTTTATTGAGCTAATGCAAACGGGCGAGATGGATGACCTCTTTTCAAAGCACCATGTTTCTGGTGTTGCGATTCGTAATCAACTGATTGCGAACGGCTGGTTACTGAAAGTGCGTTCGCACAATGATGGCCCCGCTCAGGTGTTTGTTCACCCAGATTATAAAGGTGAAATCGGTCTTATCATGCCGTATGAAAAAGACTTTTGTGAAAGCTGTAACCGTCTGCGTGTTTCTGCGCTGGGTAAGCTGCACCTTTGTTTGTTTGGTGAACATGGTGTGGAACTGCGTGATTTGTTGGAGCGTGATGACCAAGAAAACGAGTTGATTGAACGTATCCAATCGCAGCTGCAAACAAAGTCCGTAAGCCACTTCTTACACGATGGCAATACTGGTATGACGCCGCATCTTGCGTCTATCGGCGGCTAACTTTATTCAATTTTTTAGAGAGAGCTTGGTGCTAAGCTGGCTCTAACTTTTTCCGAATCGATACCAAGCGTATCAAAGCTAATTTAGAGAATAGGTGAACAAATGGGTCACGCTGAAAGCAAATTTCAACCTGCAAATATTGCCGTTCTAACGGTATCTGACACACGTACTGAAGAGAACGATACCTCTGGTCGTTACCTTGTTGAACACGCTCAAGAAGCGGGTCACAACGTAGTAGACAAACAAATCGTTATTGATGACATGTACAAGATCCGCGCGATCGTTTCTCAATGGATTGCCGATGAAAACGTCCAAGCGATCATGATCACTGGCGGTACCGGTTTTACTTCACGCGATAGCACGCCAGAAGCACTTAAGCCTCTATTTGATAAAGAAGTTGAAGGCTTTGGTGAGTTGTTCCGTATGGTGTCGTATGAAGAGATCGGTACGTCTACTATTCAGTCTCGTGCGATTGCAGGTTTTGCTAACCACACCGTGATCTTCGCAATGCCAGGTTCAACTGGTGCGTGTCGTACAGGCTGGACAAAAATTATTAAACAGCAGTTGGATGCAAGTCATCGCCCTTGTAACTTCATGCCACACCTATCTGTATAACCTTTCCTAAAAGCGAAGGAAAAACAATGACCCAATTTACACACATTAATGCATCTGGCGAAGCGAACATGGTCGATGTGTCTGCAAAAGCAGAAACCGTGCGTGAAGCTCGCGCTGAAGCATTTGTACACATGGCTCCAGAAACCTTGCAACTTATTGTCTCTGGCCAGCACCACAAAGGTGATGTGTTCGCAACGGCTCGTATTGCTGGTATTCAAGCAGCGAAGAAAACATGGGATTTGATTCCGCTTTGTCATCCGCTACTGCTTTCTAAAGTTGAAGTTCAACTGGAAGCTATCGAAGCAGAAAACAAAGTTCGCATCGAGTCTGTATGTAAACTTGCGGGTAAAACTGGTGTCGAAATGGAAGCGCTCACTGCAGCTTCCGTCGCTGCACTAACGATTTACGATATGTGTAAAGCAGTACAAAAGGACATGGTCATTGGTCAAGTTCGTCTATTAGAGAAGACGGGTGGCAAATCTGGACATTTCAAGGCGGAATCATGATTAAAGTACTTTTCTTTGCTCAAACCCGCGAGCTAGTGGGTATCGACAGCGTTGATTTGGACGGCCAGTTCGATACGGTCGAAGCCGTTCGCGCACATCTTGTCGAAGCGGGCGCAGAAAAAGCAGGCAAGTGGGACTTGGCGCTTGAGCCAGGCAAGCTGCTTGCTGCAGTGAACCAATCGATCGTCCCACTGGATACACAAGTAAAAGCGGGTGACGAAGTCGCGTTTTTCCCACCGGTAACGGGAGGCTAAGATGGATCCTCGTGTTTCTGTACAAGTTGAAGACTTTTCTGTTGATCAAGAATATCAACGCTTGTCGGAAGGCACTGCTGCTGGTGCGGTCGTGACCTTTATCGGTAAAGTCAGAGATATGAACCTTGGTGACAACGTGATTGGCCTGCATCTAGAGCATTATCCGGGCATGACGGAAAAGAGCTTGAGCGATATTTGTGATGAAGCTGAAGCTCGCTGGCCTCTGCTTGGCGTGCGCGTGATTCATCGTGTGGGTGATATGGACAGCGGCGACCAAATTGTATTTGTGGGCGTTTCTAGTGCGCACCGCGGCGCGGCATTTGATGCGTGCGAGTTCATTATGGACTATCTGAAAACCAAAGCACCGTTTTGGAAAAAAGAGCGCACAACTAACGAAGATCGTTGGATTGAATCGCGCGACACCGATCATCAAGCAGCGCAGCGCTGGGAAAAATAGAACCAGCTACTCGTTTTGACAAAAAATAAAAAGCTAAGTGTTAATCGCACTTAGCTTTTTTTGTATTTCGCTATTTGTTCAACCATATTGAAACGGTTCAATACTGCGATTCTTATCTTCGAAAACACCCGTGTTTTATCTCGGTGATATTGTTCACAATAAAAAATATCGAGCAATATATAAACGATTATTTGTTAGACTTCGTTTGTCACAAATGTTAAATAATATGCGAATATCTAGCATAAGATGCTATCAAATAGTTTAAATTCAGAGTAATCGAAAGTTTTGGCTGCTAAATGTCAGTTACAGTCTTCATTTTACTAGTGAATGCTTTTGTATTGGAGTTTATTGCTAGATATGTGCGGTTATTACAGAATTATTAGTTTTTTTGCTACATTTTTATGGCAAATTACTTCAATGATTGCTAATGTGTGCCGCAGTCTCTGTAAGGTTTTAGGCTTTTGTGCTCAGAAAGTGCACTAAAAAAATCTAAAACGCTGACCGTTCCAGTCCCTTATAGAGAAGTCATGGATGCTAACGAAAAAACTTGGAGTTTTACGCATGTATAAGAATAAAATCACGCGCGCTTTATTTATTGGTGCTGGTCTTTCTCTTGCCCTAGCGGGTTGTGGCGACAATAAGCCAGAAGAAAAACAGGCGGCTCAGCCAGCACCTGCACCAGAAGCAAAAACTGATTCTTCAGAACCGAAACTAGCAGCAGTTCAAGAGTTGGTGCGTGGTAACGGTACAGAAGTTGCGACAATAGACCCTCACAAATCTCAAGGTGTTCCTGAATCTCACGTGATTCGCGACCTACTTGAAGGTCTAGTAAACCAAGACGCAGACGGTAACACTATCCCAGGTGTTGCAGAATCTTGGGAAACTGAAGACAACAAAACATACACTTTCCACCTACGCAAAGACGCGAAATGGTCAAACGGCGATCCTGTAACAGCAGGTGACTTCGTTTACAGTTTCCAACGTGCTGTCGACCCTGCAACGGCTTCTCCATACGCTTGGTACATGGAATACACCAAGATGAAGAATGCGAAAGACATCGTTGCTGGCAAAAAAGACAAGAGCGAGCTGGGTGTTAAAGCTGTGGATGACCACACTCTAGTGGTAGAGCTAGATACAGCTGTACCTTACTTCGTGATGATGATGGGCCACACAACAGTGAAGCCTGTTCACCAAGCGACAGTAGAGCAGTTCGGCGATCAATGGACGAAGCCAGAGAACTTTGTTGGTAACGGTGCTTATGTTGTTGACAACTGGGTTGTGAACGAGCGTCTAGTATTGAAGCGTAACGAGCAATACTGGGACAACGAAAACACCACACTAGAGAAAGTTACTTTCCTACCGATTGAAAACCAAGTTGCAGAAATGAACCGCTTCCTAGCGGGTGAAATCGACTTCACGAACGAACTGCCAACAGAGCACTTCAAGCGTCTGAAGAAAGAGCACCCACAAGAAGTATCTGTGACGGGTAACCTATGTACTTACTACTACATCTTCAACACGAAGAAAGCTCCGTTTGATGATGTACGTGTTCGTCAAGCTATCTCTTACGCGATTGATCGTAACATCGTAACTGATGCGATTTTAGCTCAAGGTCAAAAACCAGCTTACTTCCTAACGCCAGAAATCACAGCAGGTTTCAACCCAGAAATTCCTGCTTACGGCAAAATGACGCAAGAAGAGCGTAACGCAGAAGCGGCGCGTCTATTGGAAGAAGCAGGCTACGGCGCAGATAATCCACTTAAGTTTAACCTTCTTTACAACACGTCTGAGAACCACAAGAAAATTGCGGTTGCTCTAGGCTCTATGTGGAAGAAAACACTTGGTCTAGACGTAACGCTAGAAAACCAAGAGTGGAAAACATACCTATCAACAAAAGACTCAGGTAACTTCGAAGTTGCTCGTGCTGGTTGGTGTGGTGACTACAACGAAGCTTCGTCATTCTTGACTCTAATGATGAGCAACAACACCACTGGTGGTATTCACTACGACAGCAAAGAATATGATGCAATTATGAATAAAGCGTTCAGCTCTACGTCAAACGAAGAGCGTCAGGCGCTTTACCTAGAAGCTGAGAAGCTAATGGCGAAGGATATGCCAATTGCACCTATCTACCAGTACGTGAAATCACGTCTACTATCTACGAAAGTGGGTGGCTTCCCATCAAACAACGCGGAAGAAAAGATCTACTCTAAAGATCTCTACATCACTGAGTAAATCTTCAATCAGATAGAACTATAAAAATTAGGCTCTGCATGTGAGAAATTGCATGTAGCGCCTATGTTCAGTCCAAAATAAATCGGACTATTCTTTTTCATTTAAATTGTCACAGACTGAAAGAGTGAGTTTATGCTTAAATTCATCGCAAAAAGGATATTTGAGGCGATCCCAACAATGTTGGTTTTGATCACCGTATCTTTCTTTCTTATGCGTTTTGCTCCGGGAAACCCTTTCTCGACAGAACGTCCACTACCGCCAGAAGTTATGGCGAACATTGAAGCGAAATACGGCCTTGATAAGCCAGTATTCGAGCAATACACAACGTATTTGACCAACGTTCTGCAAGGTGATTTTGGTCCATCGTTTAAATACCTAGATTACACCGTAAACGAGTTGATCGCCGTTGCTCTGCCAGTGTCAGCGAAAGTGGGTTTTATCGCCTTCATCTTTACGTTGATCATGGGCGTGACGGTCGGGACGATAGCGGCTCTCAAGCAGAATACGTGGGTTGACTACACCATAATGTCGACCGCGATGCTTGGTGTGGTTATGCCGTCGTTCGTATTGGCGCCAGCTCTGATTTACCTATTCTCTCTACATTGGCACATTTTCCCTGCGGGTGGTTGGCAAGATGGTAGCTGGCAGTTTTTAGTGTTGCCGGTTATTGGTATGTCATTGCTTTACGTTGCAACGTTTGCCCGTATTACTCGCGGTTCAATGATTGAGACGCTAAACAGTAACTTTATCCGCACCGCTCGCGCTAAAGGTCTGAGTTACCGTTACATCATCATCAAACATGCTCTCAAACCAGCACTTCTTCCTGTTGTTTCTTACATGGGTCCTGCTTTCGTAGGCATCATCACGGGTTCTGTTGTTATCGAAACCATCTTTGGTTTACCGGGTATCGGTAAGCTATTCGTTAACGCTGCATTTAACCGTGACTACTCGCTAGTAATGGGTGTAACCATTCTGATTGGTTTCCTATTTATCTTATTCAACGCGATTGTAGATATTCTACTTGCAATGATTGACCCGAAAATTCGCTACTAACAGGGAAGTTTGGTTATGTTGACGAAAAAAGAAAACCTAGAAGCGATTGAAAAATTCTCTGAGAACTTAGAGATTGAAGGTCGCAGTCTTTGGCAAGATGCTCGTATCCGCTTTATGCGTAACAAAGCGGCGATGGTGAGCTTATTTATTCTTGTTTTAATGACGTTGGCGGTAATTGTTCTGCCGATGATCGCTCCTTACGCGTTTGACGATACTGACTGGTATGCAATGCACGTTGCGCCAAACTCTGAACATTGGTTTGGTACCGACAGTCTAGGCCGAGATTTGTACGTACGTACTCTAATCGGCGGCCGTATCTCGCTAATGGTTGGCGTGATGGGTGCATTCGTAGCGGTATTGATTGGTACACTTTACGGTGCGGCTTCTGGCTTCATTGGCGGTAAAGTTGACCGCATTATGATGCGTATTCTAGAAATCTTGTACGCTGTACCGTTCATGTTCCTAGTTATCGTACTTGTTACCTTCTTCGGCCGTAACATCATTCTTATCTTCGTTGCGATTGGTGCAATCGCCTGGTTAGATATGGCGCGTATCGTACGTGGTCAGACACTCAGCCTACGTAGTAAAGAGTTCATCGAAGCTGCGCACGTTTGTGGTGTAAGTAATTGGAAGATCATTACTCGCCATATCGTACCGAACGTATTGGGTATTGTAGCGGTTTACTCTACGCTTCTAATTCCGAGCATGATTCTGACCGAATCATTCCTATCATTCCTTGGTCTTGGTGTTCAGGAACCAATGACAAGTTGGGGCGCACTTCTACAAGAAGGTGCACAAACAATGGAAGTAGCAATTTGGCAGTTGGCATTCCCAGCGGCGTTCATGGTTGTGACTCTATTCTGCTTCAACTACGTTGGTGACGGCCTGCGCGACGCGCTGGATCCAAAAGACAGATAATTAAAAGATAAGATTAAGGAAGCAATGATGAGCTTATTAGATGTCAAAGATCTGCGTGTCGAATTTACCACCCAAGATGGTATCGTAACCGCAGTAAACGATTTGAACTTCTCTCTGAAGCAGGGCGAAACTCTCGGTATCGTGGGTGAGTCTGGTTCAGGTAAATCACAAACTGTATTCGCAATCATGGGTCTACTGGCGAAAAACGGCAAGATCTCAGGCAGCGCGAAATTTGAAGGTCGAGAAATTCTTAACCTTCCAGAAAAAGAGCTGAACAAAGTTCGTGCTGAACAGATCGCGATGATCTTCCAAGACCCAATGACGTCACTGAACCCTTACATGAAAGTCAGTGACCAGTTGATGGAAGTGCTAATGCTGCACAAAGGCATGGGCAAAGCAGAAGCGTTTGAAGAATCAGTACGTATGCTGGAAGCAGTAAAAATCCCTGAAGCACGTAAGCGTATTACCATGTATCCGCACGAGTTCTCTGGCGGTATGCGTCAGCGTGTAATGATTGCGATGGCGCTATTGTGCCGTCCTAAACTGCTGATTGCGGATGAACCAACTACGGCACTAGACGTAACGGTTCAAGCGCAGATCATGGACTTGTTGAACGAGCTGAAATCCGAGTTCAACACGGCAATCATTATGATCACCCACGACCTAGGTGTTGTTGCTGGTTCATGTGACAAAGTGCTTGTGATGTACGCAGGTCGTACGATGGAGTACGGCAACGTAAACGAAATTTTCTACAACCCAAGCCACCCTTATGCGGAAGGTCTGTTAAAGGCGATCCCTCGTCTGGATACAGAAGGCGAAATTCTGCCAACCATTCCTGGCAATCCACCAAACTTACTGCGCCTACCACCGGGCTGCCCTTACCAAGAGCGTTGTCATCGTGTGATGGACCGCTGTAAGCGTGAGGCACCAATCTTGACGCCATTTGGTGATGGTCGTCAGCGTGCATGTTTTTCTGAATGGGAGGCTTGGAACAAATGAGCGCAGATAAAAAGTTAATTCTGGATGTATCTGATCTGAAAGTTCACTTCAGCATCGCATCAAAATCAGCGTGGCCTTGGTCAAAACCTTCTAGCCTAAAAGCGGTAGATGGCGTAAATGTGCGCCTCTACGAAGGGGAAACGCTTGGCGTAGTCGGTGAGTCAGGTTGTGGTAAATCGACCTTCGCACGTGCCATCATTGGACTTGTTGAAGCGACCGATGGCGAAGTGGTTTGGTTAGGCCAAGACCTCACAAAAATGAAAGATGTACAGCGTCGTGAAACGCGTAAAGAAATCCAGATGATTTTCCAAGATCCTTTGGCTTCTCTTAACCCGCGTATGACGGTTGGCGACATCATTGCTGAGCCTTTAGAGACATTCTACCCAGAATTGTCTAAGCAAGAAGTGAAAGACCGCGTTAAAGAGATGATGGCGAAAGTTGGTCTATTGCCAAACGTAATCAACCGTTACCCACACGAATTCTCAGGTGGTCAGTGTCAGCGTATCGGTATCGCACGCGCACTTATCCTTAAGCCAAAAATGATCATCTGTGACGAACCAGTTTCGGCGCTAGACGTATCGATTCAGGCTCAAGTTGTTAACCTTCTGAAAGAGCTGCAAAAAGAGCTAGGACTTTCTTTGGTGTTTATCGCGCACGATTTGTCAGTGGTGAAACATATCTCTGATCGTGTTCTCGTGATGTATTTGGGTAACGCGGTAGAGTTAGGCGAAGCGGATGCGCTATTTGCAGACCCTAAGCACCCTTATACGCGTGCGCTGATGTCGGCGGTTCCAATCCCAGACCCAGAGTTAGAACGCAATAAAACCATCCAAATGTTGGAAGGGGATCTGCCATCACCAATCAATCCTCCTTCAGGTTGTGTGTTCCGTACTCGTTGCCCTCAAGCGACAGAAGAGTGTGCAAAAACCAAACCTACGATTGAAGGTACAGACATTCACGCGGTTTCTTGTATTCACGTGAGCGTGTAACCAACCAAATGTTAGGTTAAGTAAATTCAGCCTGTGACGGGCTTAAGCGCGATTCCTTTTACTAGGGTCGCGCTTTTTTTATGCTCATTTTCTTTGAACATGAATTTCAATGCTCATTCGAATTTCTTGAACAAGATGTCCTAAGCGTGATGATTTTCTGTTTCTTATGAATCTCTAATATAAAGGGAGACATAAGAAATAGGAGAGCAATCATGGGTAAGTTGGTCGAAGGCGTATGGCACGATGTGTGGTATGACACAAAAGCGAATGGCGGGAAGTTCGTTCGTGAAGACGCTGGATTTCGTGACTGGATTAAAAATGATTCAGAGGCGGTATTCCAACCAGAATCTGGCCGTTACCATTTGTACGTTTCTCTCGCGTGTCCTTGGGCACATCGAACGCTTATCTTCCGTAAGTTGAAAGGTCTAGAGCCACACATTGATGTGACGGTTGTTTGCCCTGATATGCTCAGTCAAGGTTGGCAAATGGGTTTACCCGAGCCGCTGTTTGGTCATACACGTATGCACCAAATCTACACTCAAGCGAAACCCGACTACACAGGGCGTGTTACGGTGCCAGTTTTATGGGACAAAAAGACCAACACCATCGTGTCGAATGAATCGTCAGAGATCATTCGTATGTTTAACTCCGCATTTAACGATCTCACGGGCAATCATGACGATTATTATCCCGAGCCACTACGCGGTGTGATTGATGAATGGAATGATTACATCTATCCAAACGTGAATAATGGGGTGTACCGTTGCGGTTTTGCTACTTCGCAAGAAGCGTATGAAGAGGCTTTTGAATCATTGTTTTCGGCCTTAGATAAAATTAATGCTCATCTGGCGACCCATCGCTATCTAGCAGGCAATAAAATTACGGAAGCCGATTGGCGTTTGTTCACCACGTTAGTGCGTTTTGATGCCGTGTACGTTGGGCACTTCAAATGTAATAAACAACGCATTGCCGATTACGTCAATATTCAGGGTTATCTGAAAGAGTTGTATCAGATTGACGGTATCGCCGATACCACCGATTTCTATCATATTAAGCGCCATTATTACTTCAGTCACACAGGGATTAATCCAACGCAAGTGGTGCCTAAAGGGCCTGAATTAGACTTTAGTTCTCCTCACCAAAGAGAAATGATCGGTTAGTTTGTAACGGTTCATCCAATACAAAAGCCCTTAACGACGAACTGCGTTGTTAAGGGCTTTTATTTACGCTAAGTACTGGGAGCAAGAGGGGCAATTTTAAATATATGCTCGCCTTATTTAGCGCGGACGATGTCCATCACCAACTTACCGTTAACCTTTACTGGGCCATCTTCTTTGGCTCCGAGTGAGTACTCAAATACGCCCGTCTTCATTCCACCTTTTTCTCCGTGGACCATTAGCATCAGCATGTCACCAGACTCAACCGGTTCCATCAAAATTGCATTCACGTTCTCATTTTGTCCCATTTTAAGCGGAGCATAGCCGATCACGGGGCCTGGCTTCATCGATTCATCTGTTCGGTGTACAACCATCCACCCGTTTTCGTCAGCATGAGCCATTTTTGCCGTTACCGTGCCCGCGGACATATCTTGATCTGCGCCTTCAATACTTGGAGAGGAAAAACTAAACGCAGAAAAACTGAACAGACATGCAGCTAAACCAAACTTTAGAAATGAGTTGTTGATGGAGTTGTTCATATGTATTCCTTACTTATGTGTGAGATTGCGTAATTGCATTCCATCTTCGTTACGTAGTTTCTCGTAAGAAAGTTCAGATGATATGAAAATAATGCCGATAAATTGAACGGGAGAGGGAAAATCGCTCCGTATTATTGAGCTCTGGTGATAGTTAAAAGCTAGGACAAGACCCGCTGGTAAGGCAGGAACGGTAGCCAGTTTCAGATTATCTTCTTGTCGTCACAGCTTCTTACCAAGATTCAAATAAACTAATGATATGACAACCGCTTTTTAACGGGGTGATGCATGGATATCAACGAGTTTGCGACTGGCGAGCATCTTATCTGGAATCTGCTTATTGCCTTGCTATTGGGTGCGATTATCGGGACACAGCGCGGCTGGGTGATGCGAAATAGTGTTGAAGGTAGCCGTGTTGCAGGTATTCGTACGTTCTCTCTCGTCGGGTTACTTGGTGGTCTTGTCGCGATTCTTGCGGATCTCTATTCTCCTTTATTGCTTGGTTTTGCCTTGATTGCGTTGGTGATATTGGCGTGTATCGCGTTTGTCATGCAGCAGAAGAAGAGTCGCGATATCAGTATTACTGGCGTGGTTAGCTTGTTGGTGACGTTTGTGTTGGGCAGTTTAGCGGTGTCGGGAGAAGCGGTGCTTGCGGCATCTGCAGCTGTGATTACCGCAGTGGTGCTCGACAACAAACGAGAACTTCACCAAGCGTTGCAAAAATTACAGGAATACGAGCTGGATGCAGCGCTCCGGTTGCTGATTATCTCCATCGTGTTATTGCCGCTTCTTCCAAATCAACCCTATGGCCCTTGGAACGCTCTTAACCCTTACGAGATTTGGTGGATGGTCGTATTGATTGCCAGTATTTCGTTTGTGGGCTATTTCGCAATCAAAATCGGTGGGGCGAAACGTGGCATATTGTTCACCTCCATTTTTGCAGGTTTAAGTTCTTCGACGGCGTTAACGCTGCAGTTTTCCCATCTTTCTCGGGAGCAAGCCAATATCAGCCCATTACTTGCCAGTGGCATACTCTTGAGTTGCGGCACCATGTTTCCTCGGCTGTTGATTATTCTGTTTGTGATTAATCCTCAACTTGTCTCGTTACTATGGCCGATTGTGATGGCCATGATGGCGGCGCTGTATTTGCCTGCTTGGTGGATATGGCGGCGGAGCGAAGTGGAACAGATCGAACAATCGAACAAACAGAGCAACCCACTCGCACTGCAATCGGCGCTGTTTTTTGGGATGATGCTGGCGGTGATTATGCTGCTGTCACATGCGCTTGCTGAGTGGTTCGGTAATGCGGGTGTCTTAATTTTATCGGCCCTTTCAGGGATTACGGATGTAGACGCGATTTCCTTGGCGCTCGGTCGTCAGAGCATCCAAATATTGAGCGTAACCACCGCCGCGCTGGGTATCTTAATTGCAGCATCGGTCAATACCATTGTTAAGATGAGTATGGTTGTCGCGATAGGAGACAAAAAATTATGGCTTAGGGTCGCGCCTGTGATGGTGGGATGTGTTGCCGTTGGGGCACTGATGTTCTTTGTCTTGTATTGAGTATCTGTTTTCTAAACCGTGTGTCTTGAACAACAAAAAAGCCCTCGACGAATCGAGGGCTTTGACTATTCATTCAAGCAGAGAAAAGAATTACTTCTGTTCTTGAGTTGCTTGGATTGCCGTTAGAGCGATGGTGTACACGATATCGTCTACTAGCGCGCCACGAGACAAGTCGTTTACTGGCTTGCGCATACCTTGCAGCATTGGACCGATAGATACTAGGTCTGCTGAACGTTGTACCGCTTTGTAAGTCGTGTTACCAGTGTTTAGGTCTGGGAATACGAATACTGTCGCTTTACCTGCAACTGGAGAGTTTGGTGCTTTAGAAGCAGCAACGTTTTCCATGATCGCAGCGTCGTACTGTAGAGGACCGTCGATGATAAGATCAGGACGTTTCTCTTGAGCCAGTTTTGTTGCTTCACGTACTTTATCAACGTCTGCACCCTTACCAGATTCACCAGTAGAGTAAGAGATCATTGCAACGCGTGGTTCGATACCGAATGCTGCTGCAGAGTCAGCAGATTGGATAGCGATTTCAGCAAGCTGTTCAGCTGTTGGATCTGGGTTGATTGCACAGTCACCGTATACCAGTACTTGATCAGGCAGAAGCATGAAGAATACTGAAGATACGATAGACGCGTTTGGTGCAGTCTTGATGATTTGGAACGGAGGAACGATAGTGTTCGCCGTAGTGTGAACCGCACCAGAAACTAGGCCGTCAACTTCGTTGTTCTCAAGCATCATTGTGCCAAGGAATACTGAATCTTGTAGTTTCTCACGAGCTACAACTTCAGTCATACCTTTCGCGCCACGTAGCTCAACTAGACGAGCAACGTAGTTTTCGCGAATAGCATCAGCGTCGATGATTTGAACGCCAGCACCTAGCTCAACACCTTGCTGCGCTGCAACGCGTTTGATTTCTGCTGGGTTACCTAGAAGCACACATTCTGCAATGCCGCGCTCTGCACAGATAGCCGCTGCTTTCACTGTACGTGGCTCATCACCTTCAGGAAGAACGATGCGCTTACCTGCTTTACGAGCAAGTTCAGTTAGCTGGTAACGGAACGCTGGTGGGCTTAGACGACGAGATTTTTGAGTACCTTCCGTCATTGACTCGATCCAGTTACCGTCGATGTGACCAGCAACGTGCTCGTTAATGAACTCGATACGCTCTTTGTCGTCTGCAGGTACTTCAATGCTGAAGCTCTGTAGGTTTAGAGAAGTCTGCCAAGTGTTACCTTGTGCTTTGAAGATAGGTAGACCAGTTTCGAATGCTGGCTTACATAGACCTTCGATCTCACGTGGGATGTCGTAACCGCCAGTTAGCAGTACAGCACCGATATCAACGCCGTTCATTGCCGCTAGAGAAGCTGCAACGATTACGTCTGGACGGTCTGCAGAAGTAACAAGTAGAGAACCTGGTTTGAAGTGCTCAATCATGTTTGGAAGAGAACGTGCACAGAACGTGATGCTCTTGATGCGACGAGTGTTGATGTCACCTTCGTTGATGATATCTGCTTTCAGGTGCTTCGCCATGTCGATTGCACGAGTAGCAATAAGATCGATGCTCCATGGCACGCAACCTAGTACACGAATTGGAGAAGTGTTGAAGATTTCCATCACTTTCATTTCGTTTTGCTTCGCGCTATCTGCATCGTCAAAGATTTCAGATAGGTCAGGGCGAGTACGGCCAGCTTCGTCAACAGGTGCGTTTAGCTTGTTGATGATAACGCCAGAGATGTTTTTGTTCTTAGTACCGCCGAAGTTAGAACATGCTACTTCGATGCGCTCTTTAAGTTGAGCTGGGTTATCAGTGCCTGGAGTAGCCACTAGAACAATTTCTGCGCCAAGTGTTGCTGCGATTTCAGCGTTCACTTGGTTAGCGAATGGGTGCTTACGAGTTGGTACTAGACCTTCGATAAGTGTTACATCCGCATCTTTATTGATTTGGTTGTAACGCTCAACAACAGTTTCTAGTAGCTCGTCCATGTTGTCGTTACCGATTAGGCTCTCAGCAACAGACATCGCCATAGGTTCACCGATCTTCATATCGCTGTTGTGGCCAACGATAGTAGAAGTCAGATCAGGTTGATCACCACCAGAACGTGGTTGAGAAATTGGTTTGTAGAAAGAAACCTTAACGCCTTTGCGCTCCATTGCGCGAAGAACACCCATGCTTACGCTAGTTAGACCAACACCAGCACTTGCAGGGATAAGCATAATAGTACGAGACATTCGTAGAGTACCTTTAGCTATTGGGGGATAAAAGCTCAACTCTTATTCCATGACGCTCGAAGAATAGGAGTTGAGCCCCTAAGAAATTCGTTGGATGAAAATCTGGCTAGCCGAGTGGCTAGCCAGAAAATTCAATTAAAGACCTGCTAGACGTGCAGTGTCTTCAGCAATAACTAGCTCTTCGTTAGTAGAGATAACCATTGCAGGGATACGGCTGTTTTCAGTAGTGATAACGCCTTCGCCGCCGAAACGAGCTTTAAGGTTAGCTTCGCTGTCTACTTCGATACCGAAGATACCTAGACGGTTTAGAACCATTTCACGGATAGGTGCAGAGTTTTCGCCGATGCCGCCAGTGAAAGTGATTGCGTCTAGACGACCATCTAGAGTTGCAGTGTAACCAGCAACGTACTTAGCTAGACGGTGACAGAACACGTCCATTGCACGAGTTGCTTCTTCTTTCTCACCGTAGTTGTCTTCAACGAAACGACAGTCAGAAGTCACTTCAGTTAGACCTTGAAGGCCAGACTCTTTAGTTAGCATTGTGTTGATTTTCTCAACAGAGTAACCAAGTGTGTCGTGTAGGTGGAAGATGATCGCAGGGTCGATGTCACCACAACGAGTACCCATTACTAGACCTTCAAGTGGCGTTAGACCCATTGAAGTATCTACAGATTGACCGTTCTTAACTGCACATACAGAAGCACCGTTACCTAGGTGACAGTTGATGATGTTTACTTCTTCAACTGGTTTGTTTAGTAGGCCTGCAACTTCACGAGTGATGAATAGGTGTGAAGTACCGTGCATGCCGTAACGACGGATACCGTGCTCTTTGTATAGGTTGTATGGAAGAGCGTATAGGTAAGACTCTTCAGGCATTGTTTGGTGGAAAGCAGTATCGAACACAGCAACGTTTTTAAGTGCTGGGAAAGATTTTTGAGCTGCTTTGATACCGATGATGTGTGCAGGGTTGTGAAGTGGTGCTAGAGTTGCACAGTCTTCGATACCTTTTAGTACGTCGTCAGTGATAAGTGCAGACTGAGTGAATTGCTCGCCGCCGTGTACTACACGGTGACCGATAGCAGCTAGGTTCTCAGAAAGCTCTGGCTTAGAAGCAAGAATAGTTTCTACCATGAACGCTAGTGCTTCTTCGTGTGCTGCACCGTTACCAAGTTGAGCTTCGTGTTTGCCATCAAGTTTCCACTTGATACGTGCTTCAGGAAGGTGAAGACATTCAGCAAGACCTGATAGATGCTCTTCGCCGTTCTCGGCATCAACAACAGCAAATTTAAGAGAAGAACTACCGCAGTTTAAAACTAAAACTAGCTTAGACATGTGTGACTACCTGTTATTCGTCTGATCAAAATCAGTTAAAGGATGAAAAATTAATCACAAGAATAGCCGATACCAGCAATGCTGCGTACTAATCTTGGTCAAAAATCGTTCTAATTCCATATAAAGAAATAGTGATGAACCCATCCATCACTATGATGCGATCCGTGCAGATAGATATCTCGGAGTTGCTTAAATTGTAAATAACAGCAACAATGAGATTGAGGGTCTGCAAAGGATAGCGATAATAGGCAATGATAACAAAAAAAATTTGAAAGAATATTAACTTTCATCAATTTTTTGCACCTTCAGTTGAAATGTTCAACTATTTTTTAGTGAGAGAGCGGTATGAGTAATAAAGTCGGATTGATCCATAGCCTGAAAGATGGCCAAAGTTACATGGAGATCTGGCCGGTTCGTAAAGAGCTGGGTGCCATATTTCCTGAGCAACGTATTATCAAAGCGACTCGTTTTGGCATTAAAGTCATGCCAGCTGTCGCTGCTATCAGTGTTCTCACTCAAATGGCGTTCAACAATTACAACGCGTTACCTCAATCTATCGTCGTAGCCTTGTTTGCTATAAGCTTGCCTTTGCAAGGTATCTGGTGGCTCGGTGCTCGCTCAAACACCAAATTACCGCCATCATTGGCTTCTTGGTATCGCGAACTTCATCAAAAAATCGTGGAAACAGGCTTTGCCTTAGAGCCAGTTAAAGCGCGACCTCGTTATAAAGAGCTCGCAATAATTTTGAATCGTGCTTTCCGCCAGCTTGATAAGTCCTCACTAGAGCGCTGGTTCTAACTCATTTAGCGTTCAACAATTTTTAAATGGAGTGTGCGATTGCCACTCCATTTTTTGTTTTGTCTATATCCTCATCGCGCAGTATGCGCAGTTGGGGCTAAGCCTTTAGCCCGCAACCATCCTCTAGCTACGTTTGAGTGCATTACATTGTTGCGTAATAGAATGCGATCTTGCGATCACAAATGTTGCCTTAGTGTTAAATGTTTCTTTTCTTTACTAAGACTTAGTAGTAATAATAAAAATAAGATGCACAAGAAGTGCACAGATACGCAAACACAACATCACGCCTTCTCACATTTGATCTCATGAGTATCCACATATTGCTGAAGCTCGTGAAACAAGGACGAAGACACATCAAGGAGTTATGATGAAAACGAAACGTTTATTAGCCACTGCCGTTCTATCCGCTACTGCTATTCTTTCTTCCACCCATGTATTTGCTAATACCGCAACAGTTGCGGTTTCTCAGATCGTTGAGCATCCAGCTTTGGATGCCACTCGCCAAGGTTTGCTAGATGGATTGAAAGCAAAAGGCTATGAAGAGGGTAAAAACCTAGAATTCGACTACAAAACAGCACAAGGTAACCCTGCAATTGCGGTGCAAATTGCGCGTCAATACGTGGGAGAGAGCCCAGACGTGCTAGTCGGTATTGCAACGCCGTCAGCGCAGGCACTGGTTTCTGCGACTCGTACGATTCCTGTTGTGTTTACTGCGGTGACTGATCCAGTAGGAGCCAAGTTGGTTAAATCGATGAAGCAGCCGGGCAAAAACGTAACAGGTTTATCAGATCTGTCTCCAGTGGCTCAGCACGTGGCGCTCATTCAAGAAATCCTTCCTCAAGTCAAAAGCATTGGTGTCGTCTTCAACCCTGGCGAGGCGAATGCGGTGACGCTGGTTAATCTTCTAAAAGAAAGTGCAGAGGCGAAAGGCATTAAAGTGGTGGAAGCCACTGCTTTGAAAAGTGCCGATGTTCAATCTGCTACGCAAGCCATCGCAGCAAAATCAGACATCCTTTACGCGCCTACGGATAACACTGTAGCGAGTGCGATCGAAGGCATGATTGTCGCGGCGAACCAAGCGAAAAAGCCAGTCTTTGGCGGTGCAACATCTTATGTTGAAAAAGGTGCGATTGCTGGCCTTGGTTTTGACTACTACCAAGTCGGTGTGCAAACGGCAGATTACGTAGCAGCCATACTTGATGGTCAAGAGCCAGGAAAGTTGGATGTAAAAGTCGCAACGGGTTCGGATTTGGTCATCAATGAGAGCGCCGCTTCTAAGTTGGGCATCCAACTGCCGAGTTCTGTTGTTCAACGTGCGACTAGCATGCAGTAAATCACTTATCTTGAGGTAAGGACTCTTTCTCTCAAGCCCATTTGTCTCAGCATGAAAAATGGGCTCGTAAATCGTAAGTTTATGAGAGCAAAGTTTTTTCTGAGCGGATTGCTCTCTTTACCTCGACCTAAGTTGAAAGTTGTAACGTCAGATCGCTGCTAGCGATCTGAACATGCAGAAAGGAGCAGTTATGTCTGCATTTGCTTTTTTTGGCGCGCTTGAGATCGGCTTGATTTATGGCTTGGTTGCTTTGGGCGTCTATCTTACGTTTCGTGTTCTTGATTTTCCTGACTTAAGTGTTGATGGTAGTTTCCCTATGGGAGCCGCGGTTGCTGCGACAGCTATCGTTGCAGGCATCAACCCTTGGATTGCAACCGGTATGGCGATTATCGCTGGTGGCATGACAGGCTGGGTCACCGCATTTCTCGCTGTACGCTGTGGAATTTTGCATCTCTTAGCGTCCATCCTCACTATGATTGCCGCGTTTTCTATCAACATTCGCATCATGGGCAAACCCAATATGGCTCTTTTGGGTGAAGACACCATTCTTACTCCTTTTGAATCGATGGGCGATGCGATGTTTATTCGTCCGTTGGTCGTAGGCGTACTGGTTCTCATCTCTGCCTTTTTGGTGGTGCGATTGCTAAATAGCGACTTCGGCTTGGGCCTTCGAGCGACGGGTGTGAATGGCCGAATGGTGTCTGCGCAAGGTGCAAGCACAGGGTTCTACACCTATTTTTGTTTGGCGCTGTCGAATGGATTTGTTGGCTTCGCTGGTGCGCTATTTGCGCAAACCAACAGCTTTGCTGACGTAACATCAGGCGTTGGTACCATCGTGGTCGGCTTGGCTGCGGTTATTTTGGGTCAAACGCTCATTCCAGGTCGCAAAATTTGGGTTGCCGTTTGCGCCGTTATTTTGGGCTCGGTGTTGTATCGACTAGCCGTCGCTTTTGCGTTGAGTTCTGGCATGTTTGGCCTTCAGGCCTCGGATCTCAACCTCGTGACCGCAGTGTTGGTTGCGGTAGCGCTCATTGCGCCTAAGCTCAAGCAAAGTATGAAAGCCAAACAACGCGTAACGACTGCGAAACAAGCGGCATCTAAAAATGGTTCTGGGGAGGCGTTATGATTGAACTTAACAACATCCAAGTGACGTTCAACCCTGGTACGATTTTGGAAAATCGCGCGTTGAAAGGGGTATCGTTAGAGGTACCAGAGCACCAATTTCTAACCGTAATCGGGTCTAATGGTGCGGGTAAATCGACATTGCTCGGAGCGGTGACGGGTGAGACACCGATGATTGGTGGTCAAGTGATCATTGATGGCAAAGACGTCACCAAGCAGACGGTTGCCCTGCGCGCTACTCAATGTGCTCGAGTGTTTCAGGACCCGTTAGCAGGAACCTGTGGAGAGCTAACCATTGAAGAAAACATGGCTCTAGCGTACATGCGGGGTAAAAAACGTGGCTGGGGGCTGGCGCTGTCTGCCAAGCGTCGCAAGTTATTCCAAGAACGCATCAGTATTTTGGGTTTAGGTTTGGAAGACCGATTGGGTGACAGTATTGGTTTGTTGTCTGGTGGACAACGACAAGCCGTGAGCCTGGTGATGGCGACGTTATCGGAGAGTAAGTTACTGCTGCTTGATGAACATACGGCCGCGCTTGACCCGCGTATGGCGGCTTTTGTCATCGATTTAACCAAGCGTATCGTCAATGAGTTTGATCTGACGGTGATGATGGTAACGCACTCGATGAAAGACGCGCTCGCTTGTGGTGATAGAACCGTCATGCTCCACCAAGGGGAAATCGTTCTGGATGTCGCTGGAGAGCAGCGCGCCAATATGCAAGTGCCTGATTTACTAGACATGTTCTCTAAAGTTCGAGGCGAAGAACTTTCGGATGACAGTTTATTGCTCAATTAAATAGCCTGTCTGATTCGTTACGCATTTCTTCGACATAGTTAGAGCCACGACTACGCCTACCAAGTGTGATCCTCCTTGAGAAAATAGGTAAAGCACCGAATTTCCAAGGAGGATTTTTTGTCTCTCATTCTTTAATAAAATAGTGGCATATCCACCTATTAAAGAGTGCTTATTATGTCTTTGCCATTTCTCTTTCATAGCCAGACGGTTGATGGTTTAGCCTTCGATGGTAAACGCGTGAAGGTCTGTCTAAAAACAGAAGCGTTAACATTTGATGCTGTTTATGTGCGTATTGAGCCAGACAACGAAGAATACCTTGTCGCCATGATGCAATGCGGCAGAGCTGGAGAGTTACTGCTGTGGGAAGTATCGTTCGAGCCGAATAGAGATCGAGACATCACCCACTATGTATTTAAAGTCGTTAGAAATGGTCAGCAATATTGGCTAGACGCACGTGGAGTGCAAAAACGTATTCCGCCCAAAGAATTTCATTTCAAATTGAATGTAAACCATCAACCGCCAAAGTGGGTTCAAGAACAAGTTTTCTATCAGATTTTTCCTGATCGTTTTGCCGCGAGTCAAAGTGAGTCTGCGATTCGTGAAGCGTACTGCGAGTACGATCCTGATGCTGTGATTAAAACGTGGGGAGAACCAGTAGGGAATCACCAAAACTCTGGGGCACGTGAGTTCTTCGGTGGTGATCTAAAAGGCGTTGAGCAAAAGCTTGGATACCTTGAACAATTGGGTGTGACTGCATTGTACTTCAATCCGATTTTTTCCTCGCCAAGTAACCATAAGTACGACACCACGGATTATTTCACGATTGATCCTATGTTCGGCACTAACGAGCATTTTGCGTCATTGTGCGAAAAAATCCGCAGCAAAAACATGAAGATCGTATTGGATGCGGTCTTTAACCATACTTCTGTGCATCACCCTTGGTTTGATATTCAGCAGAAAGGGAAAGGCGCGTACGGGAATCCTAAATCCGATTTTCGCGACTATTACTTCTTTGATGGGGAGAGTAATCACTATATTGGCTGGAAAGGTATCGACAATCTGCCGGTATTGAATTTTGAGAATTACGAAGTCAGAGAATATATCTACCAAGGTGAGGCATCGGTTATCAAACATTGGCTGAAGCCGCCATATTCCGTGGATGGCTGGCGTTTTGATGTCATTCATATGCTAGGTGAAGGGGAGGGGGCGAAAAACAACGCTCACTACGTGAAAGCATTTCGCCAAGCGACCAAATCCGTTAATCCGAATGCTTATGTGTTAGGTGAGCATTTTTTTGAAGCGACTCAATGGTTGCAAGGGGAGCAAGAAGATGGCGCGATGAACTACTACGGTTTTTCCCACCCTGTTCGAGCGTTTATTGCGCATCAAGACATCACGTACGACCCAATCGATATAGATGGTTTTGAGTTCAAAGCGTGGTTGGATGAAGCCAGAGCAAAAGTTCCTTTTGCCAATCAGCTCTCACAACTCAATCAACTTGATAGCCATGACACGGCACGTTTTCTCACCTTGGTGAATGGGGATGAGAAAAAAATGCAAATCGCGTTGGCCTTACTCATGACTTATGTCGGCGCACCATGCATTTATTATGGTAGTGAAGTCGGTCTTGAGGGAAGCTTTGACCCAGATAACAGACGTTGTTTCCCTTGGCATTTAGTTCAGGGTTCGCATTGGATCCATCTGTACCAACAGTGGATTGAAATTCGCAAACAGTTCAAAGCCCTACAATCTGGCAGCATGCAATGGCTTTATTGCGACGAAAGAGCATTTGCTTATGCAAGACAGCTTGGTGAAGAGACGATCATTGTTGCAGTCAATATTGGTCTACAAGAAAGCACGATTGACCTACCATTGTGGCAGTTAGGCTTGAATGCGAAACACTTGCATCAATTATTAGATAAGTGTGAAATAATTGATTATGAAGGTCATGTTTCTGTCAATATGGCAGCATTAAGTATCAATTTGTGGCAAGTGAAGTGACACCGCATTCTATATTTATTAAAATTTGTGAATATGTTCATTAATAACTATAAACAGCCTCTTTAAGCCGATGCATATGAGAGGCGAACACTTAAACAATGGTACTCAATGGTTAACCAAAGGCGATTTAGCCTCTCATTTGTTGTTTTCTTTCCTTTAGTTCTATTCATTGTGGTAATGCTCGTTACTACAAAAAACTACTACGATGCAGTCAATCGCTATATTGATACTGAATATTCGCGTATCGATAGAGCGTTAACTCGTGGTATCAAAGTCTTAACTGCACTGGACTACAGCTTTACCAATTATTCAAACTTCGCGAACCCTCTTTCTGAAGAGCATAACTCTATTGTGAAAGGCGATATCTGCTATATATGGCCGATTGATGTTTTGCTATTGGAAAATGTTTACAGCGATGGCCTGCCAGCGGTTGATGTTGATTACATGATCGTCGGCGAAAAAAGCTTGTGTCAGGCAGGGACGAAAATCAACAAACTTGCAGAACAAAAAGCAGGCTTTGCCCCTTCTTTGTCCTTCCTTCATGATATTGAATCCCACATTGTTGGTATCCATTACATCGATAAACGTGGTTATGTGATTTCGTCGCCCGATAAGTACGCTAAGAATTTTACTAAAGAGCTTTGGTCAACGTTAAAGGCGAGGCCATTCTGGCAAAAAACCGCGCAAGATAAGGTCAACATTACATTGGCTGGGCCTGGGCCGATGCTTGATTCCATGGAAGGGCAAATCATCAGTTTAACAGTGCCAATTTACGAAAAAGGCGTCCACCAAGGGGTGCTCTCGATTGATTTTGATGTCGATGCGCTGCTCACGACTTCTGAAAACCTTGTCGGGAAGCTGCACTTAGTTTCCAATTTCCAAACGATTCCTGAAGATGCCGTGCGGATCAAGCCCATTGAAAAAGAGCGCTTGAGTGCCAATCACAGTATTTATTACGAATATAACTTATGGAGCGAGATTAAGAATTTAACGTTCTTTGAAAAGTACAGCATCATGGTCGCGGTCTTCATTTACGTATTGAGTACCGTAGTACTGTTTTATGTCAACATGCACACCGAACGTCGCTACTTTAAAGATCTTGCTGCAAGAGACCCAATGACAGGGCTGCTCAACCGCAGAGGAATGCAGGCCGTTTGGCGTAATAAAATGACGAAGAAGAACGTGGCATTGGCTGTGTTCGATATCGATAACTTTAAGACTATCAATGATACTTACGGCCATGATGTAGGTGACTCTGCGATTCAACTGGTCGCGAAGTGCATCCGAGACAACATTCGTCACAGTGACGTCGCATCTCGCTTTGGTGGCGAAGAGTTTATTCTCGCGATATACGATGAAGATATTGAAGGGATGAAGCACATTCTCGAACGAGTCAAAAAAGCGATTGATGAACGATCACGACGAGTTACGAAGAATGGATTTACCGTGTCGGGTGGTGTGGTCTTTAGCTCTGCAAGCAAAGCGGAAAGCTTTGATGAACTGTTCAAGGCGGCTGATGAGAAGCTCTATGAAGCGAAAAGTACCGGAAAGAACAAGATTTGTTATTAGTTCGAGGCGCGCTTGCTAGAAGGCAGTCTGACCAATAGCTAAAAGGGCGATAATATCGCCCTTTTTTGTACTTGTCGTTCAACCATCACGCACAATTTGTGCATGTGGAGTGCTTAAGCCACTTGGCTTTGACGCGATTGGAGTTCATCTCGGTAGCGCTGGATGTGCTCAACAATCGGTGCTGCTTTATTAAATGTTCGGATTTCGCGGAATAATTCGTTAGCCTCTGGGTAAGATTGGCGCAGGTAAGCGAACCATTGCTTCACGCGGTTTGGATAGTACAAACCTTTATCACCCTTCATTTCAAACTTTGAGTAGTAGATCAGCAGGTCGACCACATCAGACCAAACCATTGGCGTGTGGTTGTGTTTTACCATGTTACCTAGGTTAGGAATGTTGAACGCACCGCGGCACACCATCAGAGAGTCGACACCAGTGGTTTCAATGCAGCGTTGACCATCTTCGAAATTCCAGATTTCACCATTGGCAATCAAAGGGATGGAGAATCGCTCGCGAATTTTATTGATGTATTCCCACTTGATTTCAGATGCTTTATAACCGCCTTGCTTAGTACGTGCGTGAACGGTCAGTTCATTCGCTCCCGCAGATTGAATCGCATCCACGATTTCAAAACAGTCTTCAGGGTTTTCCCAGCCCAGACGAATTTTTGCGGAGACAGGGATATTCGCAGGCACTGCGTCACGGCATGCTTTTACCACGCTATGAATCAACTCAGGATGCTGCAATAGCGCCGCACCTCCTTTGCTTTTGTTGACCATTTTTGCTGGGCAACCAAAATTTAGGTCGATGCCGCGCGCGCCAAGCTCTGCTGCTCGGATTGCGTTTTCCGCCATCCAGTGTGGCTCTTGACCTAGTAGTTGAACGTGTACAGGCACACCAGAAGTGGTCTGAGAGCCTTGCATAAGCTCCGGACATAAGCGATGAAAGACATGGTCTGGCAGGACTTGATCGATCACTCGAACGAACTCCGTCACACACAGATCATAGTCGTTTATTTCGGTCAGGATTTGGCGCATCAAATGGTCTAAAACGCCTTCCATTGGGCCTAATACAACTCGCATAGTTTGCCTAATACAGTTTGGTGATAAAAAGGAGGGCGATTGTAGCGATGTCGGCTAAGTTTGTCATTAAAAGACTCGGCGCTGGTGCCAACTGGCATCTCACTTGTATTGGAGTATAATGCCGCCAAATTCATGGGAAACCAGATGTCATGCAATACACTTTGATTGAAAAAGGTGAAGTTCAACTTGATGAATCTTCGCTATTTATTGAAGGTGCGGTACTTGCCGCAAACCTAACCACAAAACCTTTGGCGCCAGAGGCCTGGCTTGAGCCGTTATTTGGTGAAGGTTTTAAATCGATTCAGCCAGCGGTCGAAGAGCAAATTCACAAGCAACATAACCGTATTTTACGTAATGAGTATTCAGCTCTAGAGCTAACTGGAAAAGATCCTGAGCAGTTAGCCGATTTTGCTGAAGGTTTCATGTCGGTTTGGCCTTTGATTGAAGAGCAGTGGCAAGAGGTTGAGTTAAATGATGGTTTACAACGTATGTTGCAAGCGCTGCTTACCACAATGATGCTAGCCATTGATGAAGAGTCTACTCAGCAACATATGCGTGACGCGGGCATTGAAACACCGCCAGCGTTAACAGACCTTGTTGATCAACTTGATTTGATGTTAGTTGAAGTCGCATTGGGTGCAGATGAACTAATGGTCGGCAATAAATCTCAAAGCCTAAACCCATTTAAAGATGTAGGTCGTAACGATCCATGCCCTTGTGAGAGCGGTAAAAAGTTCAAGCAATGTTGTGGTAAGTAACACTATAAAAGCGAGTTACTGAATCGAACCCAATAAAAAGCCGACCCTAAGGTCGGCTTTTTCTCATCTATGTTTTTATACGCCTTAACGAATTGGATTCTTACGTTTCACCGGAAAGAACTGTGCAATCACGATCAACGCCAAAGCAACCAAGTTACCAGCGAAGATAACTACCAACCATTGTGGCATCGATAAGTCGAAGAACTGCCAAACAATTTTTGAACAATCGCCATACGCTTCAAACATCCAAGGAACCCATTGGTTTAACGGAGCCCAACTTGGGAAGGTGACAAAAAGATCACAAGTTGCAAATGGTGATGGATTGAACTGGTAATCAACATGCTGCATTGCAAGCATCAATCCTTTGTACGAGCTTAATCCCCAACCAATAAGCCCTAACCAGCGGAATAGTGCGTTGTTCGGTGCGATAAGTCCGATGATAGCTGCACCGCCAATACCCATCATTGCCACACGCTCATAAATACACATTACACATGGTGCAAGCATCATTACGTGTTGGAAGTAGAGTGCGCAGGCTTCAAAAAATATGATGAACAAAAGAAGAAGCAACCACGATACGCGTCCCTTCGAAAATTGGTTAAGTGATGAAAAAATAGTCACGGTTTCAATCCTGTCTGAAATAGAAAAAAGCTCTGAATACTCAGAGCTTTTTATCGTGTATAAGTTTCCTAATCAACTCAAATTTTAGTGTCCGCCAGACACAACTGGAGTCAGATCACCGGTATGAGGTGCAATCCAGCCCGCATCGTAGAAAGACGCTGTTGCTGGCTCTAGGAAGAACATGATGCCCATCAGACCTACAATCGCCAAAACGACAGTGTATGGCAATGCCATCACTACCATTCGACCGTAAGACAGACGAATTAACGGTGCTAGCGCAGACGTTAGTAGGAATAGGAAAGCGGCTTGACCGTTTGGCGTTGCAACAGAAGGTAAGTTTGTACCAGTGTTGATTGCAACTGCTAGCAGGTCGAACTGTTCACGCGTGATCAAGCCTTCCATAAGGGCTGATTTTACTTCGTTGATGTATACCGTACCTACGAATACGTTGTCCGAAACCATCGATAACAAACCGTTCGCAACGTAGAAGAGGGCAAGCTGTGTGCCTTTGTCTTCAACGGCTAACACGGCGTCAATAACAGGTTTGAATAGCTCTTGGTCAATGATTACTGCAACGATCGAGAAGAAAACCGCGAGTAGGGCTGTGAAAGGCAGAGCCTCTTCAAATGCCTTGCCCATTGAGTGCTCTTCAATGACGCCAGTAAATGACGTTGCTAGGATAATGACAGACAGACCAATCAGGCCAACGGCAGCTAAGTGAAGCGCTAACGCGACAATCAGCCAAACGGCGATAATACCTTGTACCCACAGTTTTGCGACGTCTTGGTTTGTACGTGTCTTACGTTCTTCGCGGTCAAAGTCCACAAGGATTTGACGTACGTTATCAGGCAGTTGTGCGCCGTAACCAAATACTTTTAGCTTCTCAACCAATGCACAGGTAATAAGACCACAGATAAATACTGGTAACGTCACAGGAGACATACGGATTAGGAATTCACCAAATAACCAACCCGCTTGGTCTGCAATGATAAGGTTTTGAGGTTCACCAACCATCGTTGTTACGCCGCCCAGCGCGGTACCCACACCAGCGTGCATAAGCAGCGAACGTAGGAATGCACGATAGTTTTCAAGGTCATCACGAGTCAGTTCTGTGATGGTGTCATCTTGAGTATGGTCGTGATCGCCAATTGGGTTACCTGAAGCAACTTTGTGGTAAATCGAGTAGAAACCAACTGCTACGCTGATGACAACAGCGATTACTGTCAACGCATCTAAGAATGCTGACAAAAACGCGGCTGCGAAACAGAATGCAAGCGAAAGCAGAGTTTTTGAACGAATACCAAGCAGGATTTTGGTGAAGATGAACAGCAGAAGCTGTTTCATGAAGTAGATACCCGCAACCATGAATACTAAAAGTAGTAATACTTCTATATTCGCAACCAACTCATGTTTTACTTGCGCTGGGCTGGTCATGCCAATAGCAATAGCTTCAATTGCAAGTAAACCACCAGGTTGTAATGGGTAGCATTTTAAAGCCATTGCAAGCGTGAAAATAAATTCCGCGACAAGCAACCACCCAGCAACAAATGGATTTATTAGGAAGAAAACAATCGGGTTAATAATAAGGAAGGCTATAATGGCAACTTTGTACCAATCAGGCGCTTTACCAAGGAAATTCTTGATAAAAGCGTTTCCGAGCGATATCGGCATGATAATTCTCTTTATAACAATATTATGAATAGACACTACAATTAGCGCTCAAGTATCTGTTTGTTAGACTTATTAACTAGTCTTTTAAAACAATAACTTAGTAAAACAACAATCCTTTGTTTTATTGTAGTTTTGCCAAGTTACTTCCCCTGAACTCAAGCACCGCTCACTTTCGATCGCAAACTCTACACTCCGGCTTTTATTAGTCAATAACAAAACGTAATGCTTCCGACTAAAACTACTTTTTAAGTGTAATAACGCGATCAAAACGGCGTTACTATATCATGGAAAGCTTGAAAAAATCCCCTTGGATTTTAAATGACGCCAAGTGACGAGAAAAGATCAATTAAAAAGGAATATTAACCAGACAATACAAATTTATTTTGCATATTATGAACATAAAAATGTGACGTACTTGTCGTTATTTTTTCTCTATTTGTGTTCGGTTTCTTTTTTATAAAATACAAATTTTACGGCTTTGAACTGCTTCACTAAGTATCCTAAATTCAGCGAACGTGTAGAGTATTAACTCTATATTGAGGGATCGTGTCAATAATTGATCGTAAATTTTCTCAAATCGTTAAGTAGTGGTATGATGAGTAGTATCGACCCTCAGAAATCAATATTGGATAAAAAGTAGAATGGTCATTAAGGCGAAAAGCCCTGCGGGATTCGCAGAAAAATATATTATCGAGAGCATTTGGAACGGCCGTTTTCCTCCAGGCTCAATTTTACCTGCTGAGCGCGAGCTGTCCGAACTGATTGGTGTTACTCGAACGACTTTACGAGAGGTTCTTCAACGACTAGCACGTGATGGATGGTTGACTATCCAACACGGTAAACCAACAAAAGTTAACCAATTTATGGAGACATCTGGTCTGCATATCTTGGATACGTTGATGACGCTAGACGTCGATAATGCAACAAATATTGTAGAAGATTTGCTTGCGGCACGTACCAACATCAGCCCTATCTTTATGCGTTATGCATTCAAGGCGAACAAAGAAAACTCTGAGCGTACAATCAAGAACGTAATTGAGTCTTGTGAAGCGCTTGTGAATGCATCATCTTGGGATGATTTTATTGCCTCTTCTCCGTATGCGGATAAGGTGCTTCAAAGCGTTAAAGAAGACAACGAAAAAGATGAAGCAAAGCGTCAGGAAATCTTGATCGCGAAAACATTTAACTTTTACGATTACATGTTGTTCCAACGCTTAGCATTCCACTCTGGTAACCAAATCTACGGTTTGATTTTCAATGGCTTGAAGAAGCTGTATGACCGCGTTGGCAGTTACTACTTCTCTAACCCGGCCTCACGTGATTTGGCGCTAAGATTCTACCGTCAACTGCTAGAAACTTGTGAAACGGGCCAGCGTGAACAATTGCCAGTTGTAATTCGCCACTACGGCATGGAAAGTGCTCAAATCTGGAACGAGATGAAAAAGCAACTACCAACCAACTTCACTGAAGATGATAGCTAAGCATTGAGTGAGCAAAGTTAGAAAAAACCGCAGGCAATGCCTGCGGTTTTTTATTGCTCGTTACTTACGGCTTTTGATCTAGTTCCTCATGCAATTATGTCGAAAAATGAGTCTTTCAGGCTAATGAGAGTCTGGGCAAAGGCAAATACAGTGTTTCGACAATATCTGATAGCACGTGATCATAGGTATTGAAAATCGTCAGTGACAGATCTGAGGTGATGCCATAAAGTTCTTCTTCTGTTAGTCCGGTGTGTTTTCCTTCGACATAGTCGTTTAACGCTTGTGTCGAACGTACGGAGATCGGCGCTGCGATAGTCAATGGTGCTATTACCGCTAACTGATTCAGTTTACGTGTCATTACAGATGCGTAGTTCTTTACTCGAACGCTTCCTCCTTGTTCGTTTAAGTCTTGAATGCTAATACGAAGTTGAGTCAAGGTTTCGAGGCTATCGATAATGGTTTGCCAATTCATGTGGTACTCATCATGCAACTCATCTCGTTGCTCAACTGCTAGCCACGCAATAGTGACTTCATCCATTAAAAACAAACAATGTCGAATCAGCTTTCCGTGCTCCATTTGATTTCTCGCGATGCTGTTTTCCTGCCATTGTTCTAGCAACTTACTGACTTTTATCTGTAACACACGATACATGGGTTTATTTTCAAAGCGCGATGTTTCCAACAAAAGGTGCAGCTTGTTGTTGAGAGCATGATGGATCTCTTCTATTTCTCGATCATAGTTTTGTTGGGATTGAAGGGAGTAATGTGTGATTGCTCGATGACGTCTAAGCAAGTTAACGACATCGCGAAGTAGGGTAAGCAACTGATACTTTCGTGCATGTTGCTGTTCGCGTTTTGTGGAAAGGTGGTAAATGCCGGCTAATATGGCGACGGATAATAACGTTGAAATCAAAACAAACATAACCAACTCCTTGTTAGTGTTTGGACCTAGCAAGAAGAAATTTGCAGTTTTGATGCCAATTAAAATTACTTTAAAAACAAATGGTTAAATTTTAAACCTAAATGTTTTGCGCGTTATTGGTGCAGAAGCTCCCCCATAATGTGAATTTGATCAAAAAAATCCCCGCCGAGAGAGGCGGGGATTGAACTCATTTCAAGCGTAACGTAAGGGAATTACATTACACGCATGCCAGGCTGAGCGCCTTCGTGTGGCTCAAGAATCCATAGGTCGCTACCACCAGGGCCTGCCGCTAGGATCATGCCTTCAGACATACCGAATTTCATCTTACGAGGTTTTAGGTTCGCTACCATTACGGTTAGCTTGCCTTCTAGCTCTTCAGGTTTGTAGGCTGATTTGATGCCAGAGAAAACTTGACGAGTTTCACCACCGATGTCCAGTTGGAACTTAAGCAATTTGTTTGCTTTAGGCACTTCTTCACAAGAGATGATGCGAGCGATGCGCAAATCCACTTGAGCAAAAGTATCAAACTCAATCTCGTCCGCGATTGGGTCTTTGCTTAGCTCAGTTTCTGTTTTAGCCGCTTCAGCTTTCTCTTTCGCTGCCATTTCTGCTGCAGCGTCTTCTTTCGATGCTTCGATCATCGCTTCGATGTTCTTTGGATCGATACGGTTGAATAGCGCTTTGAACTTAGTGATTTCGTGGCCTGTGAGTGGCTGAGCAATGCCTTCCCAAGTTAGCTCTTGGTTTAGGAATGCTTCAGTGCGTGCAGCAAGAGCTGGCATTACTGGTTTCAAGTAAGTCATTAGTACGCGGAACAGGTTGATACCTACAGAACAGATTTCTTGTAGTTCCTGATCTTTGCCTTCTTCTTTCGCTACAACCCAAGGGGCTTTCTCGTCAACGTATTGGTTTGCTTTGTCTGCTAGTGCCGTGATTTCACGGATAGCACGGCCAAATTCGCGAGCTTCAAAAAGCTCTGCGATACGGTCAGCCGCTGCCACGAATTCGTTGTAAAGCTCTGGTTCAGCGAAGTTGTCAGACAGTTTGCCTTCGAAACGTTTAGCGATGAAGCCTGCGTTACGAGATGCTAGGTTAACGATCTTGTTGACTACGTCAGCGTTAACGCGCTGAGTGAAGTCTTCAAGGTTAAGATCTAGATCGTCAATACGGCTGTTTAGTTTCGCTGCGTAGTAGTAACGTAGACATTCTGGGTCTAGGTGATCGAGGTACGTGCTTGCTTTCACGAATGTACCTTTCGACTTAGACATTTTCGCGCCGTTTACCGTTACGTAGCCGTGTACGAACACGTTGTTTGGTTTACGGAAGCCAGAACCTTCAAGCATTGCAGGCCAGAATAAGCTGTGGAAGTACACGATGTCTTTACCGATGAAGTGGTAAAGTTCAGTTTTACTGTCTTTGTTCCAGTATTCATCGAAGTCTAGATCGTCACGTTTGTTACATAGGTTTTTGAATGAGCCCATGTAGCCAATAGGTGCATCTAGCCATACGTAGAAGAACTTGTCTTTTTCGCCTGGGATTTCGAAGCCAAAGTAAGGTGCGTCGCGCGAGATATCCCATTGTTGCAGACCGGATTCAAACCACTCTTGCATCTTGTTCGCGGTTTCTGATTGCAGAGAACCAGAGCGAGTCCACTCTTTTAGCATGCTTTCAAACTGAGGCAGGTCAAAGAAGAAGTGCTCAGAATCTTTCATTACTGGCGTCGCACCAGAAACTGCAGATTTAGGATTGATCAGTTCTGTCGGGCTGTAAGTCTCGCCGCAGTTGTCACAGTTATCACCGTACTGATCTTCAGACTTACACTTAGGACATGTACCTTTTACGAAACGATCCGGTAGGAACATCTCTTTTTCAGGGTCGAAAAGCTGAGAAATAGTACGGCTAGAGATAAAGCCATTTTTCTTTAGCTCTAGGTAAATGTGAGATGCCAGTTCGCGGTTCTCTTCTGAGTGCGTGCTGTGGTAGTTATCAAAGCTGATATCAAAGCCAGCGAAGTCTTTTTGGTGCTCTTCGCTAACAGCGGCAATCATCTCTTCTGGAGTAATACCCATCTGTTGCGCTTTAAGCATGATTGGCGTGCCGTGAGCATCGTCAGCACAGATGAAGTTTACAGTGTTGCCGCGTAGGCGTTGGTAACGAACCCAAATGTCCGCTTGGATATGCTCAAGCATATGGCCAAGGTGGATCGAACCGTTAGCGTACGGAAGGGCACAAGTTACCAGCAGTTTCCTTGAAGGAAGGTGTCTTGGATCGTTTGCCATACTTAATATTCGCTTTTCTTGATAGGTATAAAAAAATTTTGATGGATAATACTACCCCATGAACTCACTAACTCCAAGGTGTCAAACCGCGGAATGCCTTAGTTTTTTTAGGGTTCTGGTTATGTCGGGTCGGTGGTAGCATGGTACTCAAAAGGAGGACTTATGCATCAGTTCACTTCAAAACAAGATTTTTGTCATTGGTTTAATCAATTTCAACATCCACAGTTAGTGGAAAACTGGGCCGATATTCACGGCGTTGTCACCATCACCGCTCAAGGTGAGGTGAAGATTACATTGCCATTTGCTAGTAATGAGCTTCAGCGCACATTGCAAAAATGGATTCAACAACAGCAAGCATCCAAAGCTGTAGCCGCGTTTCCGTTTCACATTGAACTCGGCGTAAAAGCACTAGAAACGCAGGTTTCTAATGCGGTGAAAGGTGTGAAGAATATCATTGCGGTGAGCTCTGCAAAGGGTGGGGTGGGCAAATCCACAACAGCCGTTAACTTAGCCTTGGCTATCGCGCAGTCGGGAGCGAAGGTTGGCCTATTGGATGCCGATATATACGGTCCATCGGTTCCGATGATGCTCGGCCAGGAAGATGCGAAACCAGAAGTTCGTGATGGCAAATGGATGGAGCCTATTTTTGCTCACGGCATCTATACTCATTCTATCGGCTATTTAGTTAATAAATCTGAAGCAGCGATCTGGCGTGGCCCTATGGCATCGAAAGCGTTAGCTCAGCTATTGAATGAAACCGATTGGCCAGAGCTGGATTACTTAGTGATAGACATGCCACCAGGCACGGGTGATATCCAGTTGACGTTGTCACAACAAATCCCTGTTACCGGCACGGTTTTGGTGACGACGCCACAAGATTTAGCGTTGGCAGACGCGCGCAAAGGCGCAGCAATGTTTAACAAAGTCAATGTGCCAGTAGTAGGTGTGGTCGAAAATATGAGTTACCACATTTGTAGCCAATGTGGCGCGACTGAACACATCTTTGGTATGGGTGGCGCGGAGAAAATGTCTCAAGAGTTTGGCTTAGCGCTATTGGGCCAAATTCCGTTGCATATTTCTATGCGAGAAGACATTGATGCTGGTGTGCCAACCGTTGCGAGACGACCTGACAGTGAGCATTCAGGCTACTACAAACAGCTTGCAGATCGAGTGTGTAGCACAATGTTTTGGCAAGGCAAAGCGAAACCAGATGCAATCAGTTTTACAATGGTAAACTGAGGTTGGTGGTTGAAAGTTGCACATTTTAACGTTTGCCCGGAGGTTAATCCTCTGGGCAGGCAGAAACTTATGACTAAACTCTAATTCCAGCTAGTAACTACGGGGTGAACTCCCTATAATCAGGCAGTTTATCTTTTTATGTGACTAGAAATCATCATCGGGTGCAAACTAATGTCTGATAATAATCAATGCGTCATCGTAGGTATTGCTGGCGCTTCTGCTTCTGGAAAAAGTCTGATCGCGAGCACAATTTACAATGAGCTTCGCGCGAAAGTAGGCGATCATCAAATCGGTGTCATCACGGAAGATTGCTACTACAACGACCAAAGCCACCTAAGCATGGAAGAGCGAGTAAAGACGAACTACGATCACCCGAGTGCGTTGGACCACGACCTATTGTGCGAGCACCTAGAGAAGCTTGTACGTGGTGAGGCCGTGGAAGTGCCTGAGTACAGCTACACAGAGCACACAAGAACAAGTAACACCACCACAATGACCCCTAAAAAGGTAATCATTTTAGAAGGTATCCTTCTTCTTACTGACCCTCGTCTTCGTGACCTGATGCACGCGACTGTATTTATGGATACGCCTCTGGATATCTGCCTACTTCGCCGTGTTAAGCGTGACGTTGAAGAGCGTGGCCGTACAATGGAATCCGTTCTTAAGCAATATCAGCAAACTGTTCGTCCGATGTTCATGCAGTTTATCGAACCTTCTAAGCAATATGCGGACATCATCGTACCTCGTGGCGGTAAGAACCGTATCGCGATCGATGTACTAAAAGCTCACATTGCAAAACTTTTGAAAGCTTAAGTCTTTAGACGGCTATATCGCTTTATTTTTATGATAAGAAGTGGCACTTTAGGTGCCACTTCTTTTTTTGTTTTTAAATTAGTCAGTTGCATGTCAAAACCGGATGATTTTCACGCTTTTGTGGAACTCTCGGCGGTAAATCTAGTCTGCGCTTATAATTTTAAAAACACACGAGCAAGGAAAAACAAATGAAGAAACTGCTCTTAGTTCTCGCGATACCTGTTGTGGTATTTGTTGCTGCAATTTTAGCGTTAACTATTTTTGTCAATCCAAACCAATTTAAGCCACTGATTGTTGAGCAAGCTCAGAAACAAACAGGGTTAGAATTAGTGATTGAAGGGGATATCAGTTGGCAATTCTTCCCATCAATTGGTTTTGAATTGGGAAGAACCGAACTGCGTAACCCGCAAGGTTTTAGTCAGCCAAATCTTTTTAAAGTCGACACTGTCGGTGTTGATGTTTCTGTCACACCACTTTTTAGCAAACAACTTGAAATCGGTAACATTACTTTAGATGGTGCGGAGTTCTACGTTGAAACGAAGAAAGACGGCAGCAAGAACATTGATGCTCTAACGAAAGCGCAAACTCAACAAGCAGAGCAACCGAATGATACTGCACCAGATCAAAGTGGTGAATCGCAGTCTGAAGGCTTAGATTGGAGTATCAACCTGGCTGGTGTTACGGTTTCTAATGGCTCACTAGAAATTCAAGACAAGCAAGCCGGCAATTACACCAAGCTGTATGATGTATCGTTGAACCTTTCTGAATTTGCTTTTGACAGCTGGACGACAGCTGACTTTGGTGTGAAAGGCGAAATGAATGACCAGAAGTTTACAGCAGAAGGTAAGGCAGACTTTAAACTGGCGAAAGGTCTTGCCAGTTATGCGTTGAAGAACATCAATGTTGATGCGACGTACACTGATCCAAACAACACTATTGAATCGGCAAAAATTGGCTTAGATACATTTGAATTCGATAAAGTAAACAATCTTAACTACGCGCTTAAAGGCAGTGCGGCTGGTATGAAGCTGGACATGCAAGGCGGTGGGCAGCTTACGGTTGACCAAGCGATTAGCAAAGTGTTGTTGAATAAGCTTACGCTGAAATCAAGCTTTGAAGGTGATGCTTTGCCACAATCACCAATGAAAGTTGATATGGTCTCTGACCTTTCATTTGACCTAAATAAAAGCCACCTTAGCTTTATTCTAGAGAAGTTAACCGCAAACGCGATTGCATTGGATGGTAAAGCCGATGTGACATTGGGAGACATTCCAAAAATACGTTTTGCCCTTCATAGCCCTAATATCGATTTAGATGAATTCTTAGGCTTGGATAAACAAGCACCAGCAAGCGAAAAGCCAGCATCTGGTGGTAAGAGTGCATCCGCGGGGCCTGAAGTTGAGCCGGATCTTTCAGCACTGAAAACGCTGGATGTCAAAGGTGATATCACCATCGATAAGTTCAAAGCGGCTAACGCAAAAATGGAAGCGGTAAAAGCGAGCTTCACTGTCAATCGTGGTGTGTTTGACCTCACATCATTTAGCTCGAAGTTGTACCAAGGCACAATTTCAGCAACAGCAAGGCTAGATGCACGTAAGACGCCAGCGACTTACAGCGTGAAAAAATCAATCAAAGGTGTGAAAGTTCAACCGCTACTGATTGATGTTGCTAACAACGACAAGCTAGAAGGTACGGGTAACATCGACGTGAATGTCCAAGGTAGCAGTTTGACGCCGACAGGTATCAAACAGAACCTTGCTGGTACGGTAGTGATTAACTTTGCTGATGGTGCGGTAAATGGCATCAACGTTGCTCAATTGATTCGTGAAAACTACGCGCGATTCAAAGGGCAAAAAGTTGAAAGTACCAACGAAGTGAAGAAAACAGACTTCAGTGCGATGACCGCGACGTTGAAACTAAACAAAGGTGTGGTATCAACGGACAACTTGCATGCTCAATCACCGTTACTACGTGTGCGTAGTAAAGGCAGTGCAAACTACATCAATGAGACGGTCGACTTTACTATCAGTACTTCAATTGTGGGTACGCTAGAAGGCCAAGGTGGTAAAAACATCGATGAGCTTAAGGACATCACGATTCCAATCAATGTGTCTGGTAAGTGGGCGGACCCTAAATTCAAACTCGTATTCGATGATGTTCTTAAACAGAAAGCTCAGAAAGAAATTGACCGTGGCGTAGAGAAGCTAACGGACAAAATCAAAGATGAGAAAACCAAAGAAGCGGTCGATGGTCTGTTGAAGAATCTTTTCAACTAACCACGCGTTGAAAGTGAAAGGGTTGGCATTGTACCAACCCTTTTTTTCATTGTGCTGCAAGCTTTACCAGTCGACGCCTTTCAGCGCTTTTACGCCAGATTCAAATGCGTGCTTTACATTCTTCACTTCAGAAACGGTATCGGCCATTTCAATTAGTGTGCGATGTGCACCACGACCAGTAATCACAACCGACTGCATTTTTGGGCGATTGTTTAACGCTTCGACCACTTCGTCCAAATCGATGTAACCGTAACTCACCATGTAAGTTAGCTCATCGAATAAGATGACATCAATAGAGTCATCTTGCAGCATACGCTTACATTCTTTCCAGACCAGTTGCGCTGCTTCGGTATCGGCGGTTTTGTTCTGCGTCTCCCAAGTAAAACCAGTCGCCATAACTTGGAATTCTACTCCCAATTTTTCTAGCAAGTTGCGCTCGCCGTTGTCCCAAGTGCCTTTGATAAATTGAGCCACTGAACACTTAAGGCCGTGACCGACGGCGCGAGCAATCGTGCCAAAGCCAGATGTCGATTTACCTTTACCATTACCAGTAATGATCAGCAGTAGACCTTTCTCTTCTTGAGCGGCCGCAATTTTTGCGTCTACCTGTTCTTTTACTTTTTGTTGGCGTGCCTTATGGCGTGCTTCTTTATTTTCTTCGATAGACATAATACTTCCTTAAATCCGTTTCGTGCTTTGCCCGCGGTAGCTTGGGTTCATTGAATTATCTCGCTATGATAGACCAACATATCGTGAAGAAAAACCATCGATAATTCAGGGAATAAAATGAAGAGAATACTCGTTGTTTGTATGGGAAATATTTGCCGTTCACCAACCGGTGAGGCCGTTCTGAGAGCTAAAGCGGAAGAGTTAGGTGTCGATGTCGACATTGATTCGGCTGGGACAATTGACTATCACACTGGAAACACACCAGACTCAAGAGCCATGGCGGCAGGGAAACAACGTGGCTATTCGTTTAAAGGAATGCGAGCACGCCAAGTGTCAGTGCAAGATTTCGAAGACTTCGATTTGGTACTGGCTGCGGATAAAGCAAACTTGGCTGACTTACTCGATATTTGTCCTGCAGAACATCGTCATAAAGTCTCGCTATTTTTAAGCCACTCTAATTCGAGTTATGACGAGATCCCAGATCCTTACTATGGTGGAGATGATGGATTTGAGTTGGTATTGGACTTAATCGAAGAGGCGTCGGTAGCGGTTTTGCAGAAGCTGTAATTATCACGATATCAGATAAATAATAAAAGGGATGAGCATTGCTCATCCCTTTACGCATAGATTAGCCAGCTAAAATGTCGGTTGCGACTTTGTAGCTAGGGTCTTCTTTCACGTTGATTTCGACTAGACTGCCAGCTTTGTCGAGTAGTTTGCGACAATCCGGACTTAGGTGACGAAGGTGAAGCGTTTTGCCGATGGAAGCGTAGCGCTCTGCTAGCGTTTCAATTGCCTCAATTGCCGAGTGGTCTGTGACGCGAGAGTCTGCGAAATCGACAATCACATCTTTAGGATCTTCTGGCGCATTAAACAGCTCGAGGAAGTTTGCTGCTGAACCAAAGAAAATTGGACCGTGAATTTTGTACTCTTTTGAGCCTTCTGCGTTCAAGCAAGTATCTGCGTAAATGTGCTTCGCATGTTGCCATGCAAACATCAGCGCTGAAGCGATTACACCAACCGCAACCGCAACAGCAAGGTCAGTCAGTACTGTAACGACGGTTACTAGTACGATAACGAAGAAATCTTGCTTTGGTACACGGCGAGCCAACTTAAATGTTGCCCATTCGAATGTGCCAATCACAACCATGAACATCACACCAACTAGGGCTGCTAGTGGAATCATTTCAATCAACGATGACGCAAACAAAATGAACATCAGCAGAGCTACAGCCGCTACGATGCCAGACAGACGGCCACGGCCACCGGAGTTTACGTTGATCATTGACTGCCCAATCATTGCACAACCACCCATCGCGCCGAATACAGAACATGTCATGTTTGCCATGCCCTGACCGATACATTCGCGGTTAGATTGGCCACGAGTATTCGTCATTTCGTCTAAAACGGTCAGCGTTAGCAAAGATTCAATTAGGCCGATGGCCGCAAGGATCACTGCATAAGGCAAGATGATTTGCAGAGTCTCTAGCGTAAATGGTACTGATGGAATAGAGAAGGTTGGCAAAGAGCCTGCTAGTGTAGCGGCTTCATTACCTGACATAGAACGTAGGAAGTCGACAACTGTACGTGTCTCTAGATCTAACCCAACAACTAGTGCAGTAACGGTTACGATAGCAACAAGTGAAGATGGTACTGCTGTTGTGATTTTCGGCAAGAAGTAGATGATCGCCATGGTCAACGCAACCAAACCTAGCATTAACATCATTTGATCTTGTGGAAGCCAAGTCAGCACGCCATTCATGTCTGGAGCCTTGAATTGTCCCAATTGCGCGAGGAAGATAACAATCGCTAGGCCATTAACAAAACCAATCATTACAGGGTGTGGAACGATTCGAATGAATTTGCCCAATTTAAATAAACCGGCAGCAATTTGCAGAATACCGGCCAACATAATGGCAGCAAATAAGTACTGAACACCGTGGCTCGCAACAAGAGAGACCATTACTACAGCCATTGCGCCTGTAGCACCAGAGATCATGCCTGGGCGACCACCAAAGATTGAGGTGATAAGGCCAACGATGAATGCTGCGTACAGACCAACCATTGGGTCTACACCAGCAACGAATGCAAATGCTACGGCTTCAGGGACAAGTGCCAGGGCAACCGTCAAACCTGATAGCACGTCATTTTTAATAGAGTGCTTAGAAAATTGCGGGAATTCGAACATGTTTGTCTTTAAGTTCTCGTTGAGATGAGTTTATCCCGACACATATTCGTATTTGCATTAACCACTAAGTGATGAAAATACATTCAAGGTACTTAGTGTAAACCGTAGTAATAAAAGAGCAGCAGTAGAATGGTGTCGAAAACTTGAGTTGGCGAATGCTACCGAAAAGTGTGATTAAGTTCAAGAATGATACGGATAATGAACCACAAATGTGATCCGTCGTTGATATTAATATGACCAATTACGCTAGACCGAGAACAAACAAAAAAAGGCCACCTTTCGGTGGCCTTTTGATTCTAGCTTTCAGGCTATCGCAATGTATTCAAACTTAGTTGAAGTTTGGCTTTGTCATTGCTGCAGAGGCGCGGTTTGTTGCCACTTGGCTACCAGCACCTTTAGCTTGGTAGCGTTCAGCTTTAAACGGCGCTGCGGCTACTTCGATTTCACGTAGTTCTTGAGGACCAGGTGCTTTTGTCATTGGTGCGCTAGCTCGTGGCTTAGCAACAACGTTGATAACTTCAGCTTTCATCTCTGGCGCTGCTACTGGAGTTTCAACGGCAACTTCTGTTGCTGCTTCTTCCACAGTTTCTGCAACGACTGGCTCTTGAACCGGAGCTTCTTCAACAACTGTTTCTGTTGTTGCTTCCGCAACAGGTGCTTCAGCCACTTCAACGATCGGCTCTACAGGAGCTTGATCAACCGCTACTGGCTCTGCCTTTTCAGGCGCTACAGCTTCAACAATCGGTGATTCAGCTTTAGCTTCTACTGTTTCTTGAACTTTAGGTTCAACAACAGGTGCTTCAGCTACCGCTGGTTGCTCACGACGGATGATGACTTTACCCATTGCCATTTCAGGGCAAGCAAAACCACCTTGCATAGCAGGTACAGTTGCAATTGCCACAACCGCTTCTTCCTGAACTCGCTCTTCCTTCTTAGGCGCTGGTTTTGGAATGTAACGTGGCATCACTTTACCCATTGCCATCTCAGGAGATGCTACACCGCCTTTGCGCAGACGGAATGGGTTAGGACGACGATCACGACCACGACGACGACGTTGACCACTTGCTCGTAGGTGACGAGGAGAACGACGGTTACGACGTTGTTTCGATTCACCTTGCTTGTTGTCTTGCTGTGCGTCTGCTGCTGTATCAACGGCTTGATCTACTTGAGACTCAACAGGTTCAATTGCTTTCACTGCTGTTTCTTCTACTTGCTCATCGGCAAGTTGATCTTTAACACGAACAGATTTGTTCAGTTTGCGACGTTGGCGGCGCTCTTTGACTTTCTCTGTTTTCGCGTTTGCTTTCGCTTTATTCTCTTCAGGCTTCACTTCTGAGCGAGCTTCAGCCGCAAGTTGCAAGCCTTTTTCCGCTACTTTCGCGTTTGCTTTCGGCTCTTGAGCTTTTTCAGCTTGTTGAGGTTTTGGCTTACGCTTCTGGCTACGGTTTGGTTGCTGTTTGTTTGCAGGCTGTTGAGCTTCGTTTTGCTCATTTGCTTGCTCTTCACGAGGCTTACGGCGACGACGGTTATCACGGTTTTCACGACCTTCGCGGTTATCGCGTTGGTTGCTACGACGACGGTCGTTGCGATCGCGTTTGTTGCGCTTGTTGTCGCGGTTTGATTTCTTCTCTTCTTGTTTTGGTTCTTCTTTTACTTCTTCAGAACCACCAAATAGGAAGCTACCTAGTGCTTTAAACAAACGGCTGAATAGGCCAGGTTTTGCTTCTTGCTCTACTTCTTTCTTCTTCGCTACCGGCGTAGGTTTAGAAACAGGAGCTGGAGCGGTTTGAGCTGGCGCTGCAAAGCCCTTAAGAACTGGCTCTTCGATTCGCTTAGGTTTGATGTCTGTTTCAGAAGGTTCTTTACCTTCTGCTTCTTTCATTGCTTCCAACTTCTTAGGAAGTAGGTAAGAAATTAAATCAAACTCTTCACCTTCGCGTACGCGAATTACTTCAAAGTGCGGTGTTTCCATGTCTGAGTTAGGAACAACCGTAATTTTAACTTCTTGAATTCGTTCGATATGGTTAACCGAGCGACGTTTTTCGTTCAATAGGTAAGATGCGATTGGCACTGGCACTACAGCCAATACTTGAGCTGTGTTGTCTTTTAGTGCTTCTTCTTCAATCAAACGAAGAACAGAAAGTGCTAGAGATTCGTTGTCACGAACAACACCTGTGCCGCTACAGCGAGGACAAATGTGGTGGCTTGCTTCTGCAAGAGAAGGGCTCAATCGTTGACGAGACATCTCTAGAAGACCAAAGCGTGAGATACGACCGATTTGTACGCGAGCACGGTCTAATCGAACTGCTTCACGTAGGCGGTTTTCTACTTCACGTTGGTGGCGTACTGGTGTCATATCGATAAAGTCGATAACCACTAGACCACCTAAGTCGCGTAGACGCAATTGACGAGCGATCTCGTCTGCTGCTTCTAGGTTGGTATTAAGTGCTGTTTCCTCGATATCACCACCCTTAGTTGCACGAGCAGAGTTGATATCGATAGAAGTCAGAGCTTCCGTTGGGTCGATTACGATAGAACCGCCAGATGGTAGGCGCACTTCACGTTGGAAAGCCGATTCAATTTGGCTCTCGATTTGGTAGTGGCTAAACAGCGGCACTTCGCCTTCGTACTTCTTAACGCGGTTGATGAAATCTGGGCGAACCAATTGAATGTGCTCTTTCGCACGTTCATAAATGGTGTTGCTGTCGATAAGGATTTCACCAATATCACGACGCAAATAGTCACGAATTGCACGAACGATAACGTTACTTTCTTGGTGGATTAAGAATGGGGCAGGGTTAGAGTCTGCCGCGCCCTTAATCGCGCTCCAATGGTTCAACAGTACGTTCAAGTCCCACTCAAGTTCTTCTGCGCTCTTACCAACGCCAGCAGTACGAACAATCAGACCCATGCCTTGAGGCAGTTCTAGAGTGCTTAATGCTGCTTTTAGTTGAGTACGCTCATCACCTTCGATACGGCGAGAAATACCGCCTGCACGAGGGTTGTTTGGCATAAGAACAAGGTAGCTACCCGCAAGAGAAATAAACGTGGTTAGAGCTGCGCCCTTGCTACCACGTTCTTCTTTTTCTACTTGTACGATTACTTCTTGGCCCTCAGTCAGCACTTCTTTAATGCTTGGACGGCCTTGGTAGGTATAACCTTCAGGGAAGTATTCGCGGGCAATTTCTTTAAGAGGGAGGAAACCGTGACGCTCAGCACCGTAATCAACAAATGCGGCTTCTAAGCTTGGTTCAATACGTGTGATACGTCCTTTGTAGATATTCGCTTTTTTAGATTCATGTCCTGGACTCTCGATATCAAGATCGAAAAGTCGCTGGCCATCAACCAGAGCGACACGCAACTCTTCTTTTTGAGTTGCGTTAATTAACATTCTTTTCATTGAAAATTCTCGTTGTCTTTTCTTTTATATCTTTCTTGTCGACTTGCCACGTTTTTTTCGCTGTTTCACGGTGCCTGATCCCATGGCTAATATTTTGCAGCCTCCCGGCTGGAAGGGGATGCTCTGGGGCACTTCAGTCATCACAAATCTATTTTGGTTTCTGTTAGAAACGTAGACTTGTAACCCGCTATTTGGGCGGTAGGTACTCAACGTGAATATGCGAGGAGTAGGGTGGCAAGAGTGTTGAATTCAATGTGTCTTACGCCAATGCAGCACCTGAGCTTCAACCTTCTACTCACATTGCTTGAGGACAAATGATTGGTAGTGAATAAAATATAACCAAACCTTCCTTAGCAGCTGTGAACTATAGCAGTGCGCGTGGATATCAGCAATCTGCTTTAGCGCAAACGATGGAAAATTTGCCGCTAAACTCAAACTTTCCAATTTATAACTGGCTGTTAAATAAGCGATTGAATCACGTAAACTTCCAAAGACAGAAAACAAAACCCGAACAAGGGAAAGGGTTTTAATAATCTAAACAAAAGGTTGGCGTATTTCGGAGCAGATTCTCGCAACAAGTGTTTCTTTTGCAGCAAGAATAATGTGAAGTCACGCGGATTTACGTTTACAATAGCGCGCATGAGCGAGATAAGAACACAAGTCCAGTTCGTTGATATCGACGAAGACATGGCGGGTCAACGCATTGATAACTTCTTGCGTAACCAATTAAAAGACATTCCAAAGAGCATGATTTATCGAATCGTGCGTAAGGGTGAAGTGCGCGTGAACAAAAAGCGCATCAAAGCCGAATATAAACTAAAAGCTGGCGACCTAGTCCGAATTCCACCTGTAACGGTTGAGAAAAAGGAAGAGGATGTCGCACCAAGCACGAAACTTAATAAGGTTGCTGAACTAGAACATATGATCATTTATGAAGATGATCATATGCTGATTCTGAACAAACCGTCTGGTACAGCAGTGCATGGTGGTAGTGGCTTGAAGTTTGGTGCAATTGAAGCATTAAGGGCATTGCGTCCACAGGCACGCTTCCTCGAATTGGTTCACCGTATTGACAGAGATACCTCGGGTATTTTACTGGTTGCTAAAAAGCGCTCGGCGCTTCGCCATTTGCAAGCGCAGTTCCGTGAAAAAACGGTGAAGAAGTTTTACTTCGCCTTAGTGATGGGGCAATGGAAAAGCAGCTGTAAAGTTGTGAACGCCCCCCTGCTTAAAAATGAAGTGAACAGTATTGTACGAGTGAACCCAAACGGTAAGCCATCAGAAACGCGTTTCAAAATTCTTGAGAAATTTGAGCAAGCGACGTTGATTCAAGCCAGCCCAATTACGGGGCGTACTCACCAAATTCGTGTGCATACTCAGTACACCGGACATCCTATCGCATGGGATGATCGTTACGGAGATAGACGTTTTGATGCCTACACTGGTCAACTTGGATTGGACCGTTTGTTTTTGCATGCCGCGAACATTAAGTTTCAACATCCGTCTAATGATGAATGGATGGAAATTAATGCTCCGATGGAATCCAAACTAGAGAAAGTGCTTGTTGGATTAAGAAAGGCAAACTGAACGCATTTACTATAAACAAAGGGAGCTTTAGCTCCCTTTTTGCATTCCACTTATATATTAGGTTTCAAATGATGAAATGATGAGTAGAGGCGTTGATTAAACTTACAAGATCTCGAAACCTTGCTTTTGCAGCATATCAATCAAATCAATCAAAGGCAGGCCAACGAGAGTGTTTGGATCTTTGCCGACTAACTTTTCGAACAAACAAATTCCCATCCCTTCGCTTTTGAAGCTGCCAGCACAGTAAAACGGTTCTTCTCTGTCGACGTAACGTTCAATTTGTTCACGGTTTAAGTTCCTAAAATGCACTTCAAAAGTGTCGTAGCCAACTTCAGTCAGATTCGTCACCGAGTTATAAACCGCCAGTCCGGTATAGAAAGTGATGGCTTTACCACTTTGAGCAAGTAATTGATCGATAGCATTTTCACGATTTAGAGGTTTGCCAACGATTTTTCCATCAATTACGCAAACTTGATCGCTGCCGATGACCAAACTTGGTTTATTAATAGAGCAAGAGGTTGCTTTGTTTACGGCTAAGCGCTGCACTAGATCCAGAGGAGTTTCACTCTCATACGGCGTTTCATCGCAGTCAGGAGATAAACAAATGAACGGGACTGAAAGCTTTTCAAGCAGTTGTTGACGAAAAGGGGAGGTTGAGGCTAAAACCAGTTGGTAATTTTTCATTTTGAATTACAATTCACGCAAGCATTTCCAATAGGATAATCGATCAAAATTGATTATGGCTAATGCTCTGTATGTTAAGCGTAAAAAAGTACAACTTTTTTGCCTTTTTCTTTGACTAATTTTGATTTGGAAGATAATATTCGCGCCCTATGCAAAAGGTAAAAATACCGCGAACGGTTGATCCAGCAAAGTCCGCACAGAAACGATTAGATTACGATGGCATCATCCAAGCTAGTCTTTTCAAGCGCTTAGCGGAAGCAACTGAAGGCGTAAAACGCGACGCAGAAGTCTCATTGTCATTTGAGATAGATGAACAGCGACTTGTTGTTATCTCTGGTAAAGCTAACATCGAAGTCGAATTAGAGTGTCAGCGTTGTAATGAGGTATTCACACACGCGTGTGAAGTTGAATTCCTTTACACTCCTTACTACGGTGAGAAGACGGAAGAGGAAGCACCAGAAATTTATGATTTGGTAGATCTAAATGAGTACGGTGAATTAGACCTTATACAACTGGTTGAAGACGAGTTCATCTTAGCATTACCTCAAATTGCGATGCACGATGAAGCGGATTGTAGCGTTGATTCAAATAACATGGTTTTTGGTGAGCTTCCTGAAGAAATTGAGGAAAAGAAACCGAATCCATTCGACGTTTTGAAAAATCTGAAAAAGTAACTGGTGTGGTAGCCGCTTCTTCTTTAGGTTTTTAACCCAATAGTATAGGAGTAGGGTCAATGGCCGTACAGAAAAACCGTAAAACTCGTTCTAAGCGCGGTATGCGTCGTTCACACGATGCGCTAACTACAGCTGCACTATCTGTAGACGCGACTTCTGGTGAAACTCACCTACGCCACAACGTAACTGCTGAAGGTTACTACCGTGGTCAAAAGGTTATCAACAAGTAAGGTTGAACCTTTGCAAAGTATTACCGTTGCACTTGATGCAATGGGCGGGGATTTCGGTCCACGCGTAACAGTGCCTGCCGCCGTGCAGGCACTGTCTCATTTCCCAGAGCTAAAAGTGATTCTTATAGGTGATCAAAGCCTGATCACATCTCAATTATCTCAACTCGGTACCTCTACCAGTTCCCGCTTGACTATTCTTCATAGCGAGAAAGTTATCTCGAACTCAGAAAAACCGTCTTTAGCATTACGCAATAGTCAAAACAGTTCTATGCGTATGGCAATTGATCTGGTTTCTGACCAAGAAGCGGATGCTTGTGTAAGTGGCGGCAACACCGGCGCATTAATGGCGCTGTCGCGATTTATCCTCAAGTTGCTTCCCGGTATAGAGCGGCCTGCTTTAGTTTCAGCTTTACCCACCATCAGTGGCAAACGTACTTGGATGTTAGATCTTGGTGCGAATGTGTCTTGTGACGCAGACAGTCTGTTTCAGTTTGCCGTGATGGGCAGTGCATTAGCAGAAGAACACCTATGTCGTCCTCCTCGCGTTGCTGTACTTAATATTGGTGCAGAAGAAATTAAAGGGAACGATTTAGTTAAACGCTGTGCAGAAATGCTTTCTCAAACCGACGCTATCAATTTTGTTGGTTATATTGAAGGTAATCAAATTTTGCATGACGTAGCCGATGTCATCGTTTGTGATGGATTTGTTGGCAACGTATGCTTAAAAGCCAGCGAGGGAACAGCACAACTTTTTATCGAAAAACTAAAAACCAGCATGATGGCATCGACGATAAAGGGTTGGATTGCTAGAAAGTTGTTTTCTCGGCTATTTAATGAACTAAAAACACTGAACCCCGACCAGTATAACGGCGCAAGTTTGCTAGGATTGCGCGGCATTGTCATAAAAAGCCATGGAAGTGCGGATGTATCTGCGATTGTCAATGCACTTGGCGAGGCAGTACACGAGGTCAAACGACAAGTACCAAGCCGTATTAGCGATCGTTTGGAAGCGGTTTTACTCGAGAGGCATTATTAGTCTTCATGTATAGCAAAATTTTAGGTACTGGCAGCTACCTGCCATCTCAAGTGCGTACTAACGCAGACCTAGAGAAAATGGTAGATACAAGTGATGAGTGGATCGTAGCTCGTACTGGTATTAAAGAGCGTCGAATTGCAGCAGAAGACGAAACTGTTGCGGACATGGCATTCTACGCAGCTGAAAACGCTATCGATATGGCCGGCATTGATAAAAATGATATCGACCTAATTATCGTTGCTACCACGAGCAGTAGCCATACTTTCCCTTCATCTGCGTGTCAGGTGCAGGCAAAGCTTGGCATTAAAGGTTGTCCGGCTTTCGACTTAGCCGCTGCTTGTTCTGGTTTTGTTTACGCATTGTCTGTTGCGGATCAACATATCAAATCAGGTATGTGTAAAAACGTATTGGTGATTGGTGCAGATGCACTGTCTAAAACGTGTGAGCCAACTGACCGTTCAACGATAATTTTGTTTGGTGACGGTGCGGGTGCAGTTGTTGTTGGTGCAAGCCAAGAGCCTGGCATTATCTCTACGCATATCTACGCGGATGGCCAATTTGGTGATTTATTAAGTCTACCTGTACCAGAGCGTGGTAAAGATGTTGATAAATGGCTTCATATGGCTGGTAACGAAGTATTCAAAGTTGCGGTAACTCAACTGTCTAAACTCGTTAAAGATACGCTTGAAGCAAACGATATGCACAAGTCTGAGCTAGACTGGCTAGTGCCGCACCAAGCGAACTACCGTATTATTTCAGCGACGGCGAAAAAACTGTCAATGTCACTAGACCAAGTTGTTGTCACATTAGACCGACACGGTAACACGTCGGCAGCGACAGTTCCGACGGCGCTTGATGAAGCGGTTCGTGATGGCCGTATTAAGCGTGGACAAACGTTGCTACTTGAAGCTTTCGGTGGCGGTTTCACATGGGGCTCTGCTCTGGTGAAATTCTAAGTTTCGCGAGAATTCAAAATTTAAGGTGCACTCACGTGCATCTTATTTCTTTTTACATTGCTTAAAGGAAAACAACATGAGCAAGTTTGCTATCGTATTTCCAGGTCAAGGTTCTCAAGCTGTAGGTATGCTTGCTGATCTAGGCGAACAATATGACGTAGTAAAACAAACATTTGCAGAAGCATCTGACGCACTAGGTTACGATCTATGGGCGCTTGTTCAAAATGGCCCTGCTGAAGATCTAAACCAAACTTTCCGTACTCAGCCTGCATTGCTTGCTTCTTCTGTCGCTATTTGGCGCGTATGGCAAGAGCTTGGTCTAGAACAACCAGCAAACCTAGCGGGTCACAGTCTCGGTGAATACTCAGCGCTTGTGTGCGCTGGCGTGATTGACTTTAAAGAAGCAATCAAATTGGTTGAACTACGTGGCAAGCTAATGCAAGAAGCGGTTCCTGCGGGTACTGGCGCAATGTATGCAATCATCGGTCTAGATGATGATGCGATTGCAAAGGCGTGTGAAGAAGCAGCGCAAGGCGATGTCGTTTCTCCAGTAAACTTCAATTCTCCTGGTCAAGTTGTTATCGCAGGTAGTAAAGATGCAGTAGAGCGCGCTGGCGCACTGTGTAAAGAAGCTGGCGCGAAACGTGCTCTTCCTCTTCCTGTGTCAGTGCCTTCACACTGCGCGTTAATGAAACCAGCAGCTGATAAACTAGCAGTAGCGCTAGAGTCTATCGAATTCAACACACCACAACTTCCAGTTATCAATAACGTTGATGTGGCAGCTGAAACTGACCCTGCAAAAATCAAAGACGCGCTTGTTCGTCAGCTATACAGCCCAGTTCGTTGGACTGAAAGCGTACAGCTAATGAGTGAACAAGGTGTAGAAAACCTTCTTGAACTTGGCCCGGGCAAAGTTCTGACAGGTCTAACAAAACGTATCGTGAAAACACTAAGTGCAGCAGCAGTTAACGATGTGGCGTCGTTAGAAGCCGCTAAATAATTCTTTCACGATAAGAAAAGGAAAACACAACATGATGAATCTAGAAGGTAAAATCGCTCTAGTGACTGGCGCAAGCCGTGGCATTGGTCGTGCGATTGCTGAGCTTCTTGTTGAACGCGGTGCCACCGTTATTGGTACCGCAACGTCTGAAGGCGGCGCGGCTGCGATCAGCGAATACCTAGGCGAAAATGGTAAAGGTTTAGCGCTTAACGTCACTGACGTTGAGTCTATTGAAGCAACACTAAAAACCATTAACGATGAGTTTGGTGCGATCGATATTCTAGTGAATAACGCAGGTATCACTCGCGATAACCTACTAATGCGCATGAAAGACGATGAGTGGAACGACATCATCAACACAAACCTAACGCCTATTTACCGCATGTCTAAAGCGGTTCTGCGTGGAATGATGAAAAAACGCGCGGGTCGTATCATCAACGTAGGTTCTGTTGTAGGCACTATGGGTAATGCGGGTCAAACTAACTACGCAGCAGCAAAAGCGGGCGTGATTGGTTTTACCAAATCAATGGCTCGTGAAGTGGCTTCTCGTGGCGTAACAGTGAACACAGTTGCACCTGGTTTCATCGAAACTGACATGACTAAGGCGCTAAATGACGACCAACGTGCAGCAACGTTGGCGAACGTGCCAGCTGGTCGCTTGGGTGATCCTCGTGAAATTGCATCAGCAGTAGTTTTCCTAGCTTCACCTGAAGCCGCTTACATTACTGGTGAAACTTTGCATGTAAATGGTGGCATGTACATGGTTTAATGCACAGTTCGTGCAAATTTAGCTATTTTACATTGTGAAAAATAGCCTATAGTTGCAATTAACTGTCATGAACTTGTCATGCTTATGCGCAAGATTTGTGCATGATTTAAGTCAAAAATGTATTGAAATTCGGTTAAATTCGCTAATTTTGTGGTTTGACCAGCAAGGACCCCCTTGCAACTTTCAATAGTTCGAATAAACTACGGAATCATCGCATTAGGCGAAATCTGTAAAGGAAAAGAAAAATGAGCAACATCGAAGAACGCGTAAAGAAAATCATTGTTGAACAGCTAGGTGTAGACGAAGCAGAAGTTAAAAACGAAGCTTCTTTCGTTGATGATCTAGGTGCTGATTCTCTAGACACTGTAGAACTAGTTATGGCTCTAGAAGAGGAATTCGACACTGAGATTCCTGATGAAGAAGCTGAGAAGATCACTACTGTTCAAGCTGCAATCGACTACGTAAACAGCGCTCAGTAATTATCTCTCCCAGGCGGTCTCCTAGACCGCCTGTGTTCTTTCTAACTTCTTCTATCCTCTCATAGAAATATTCAATTCCCGGAGAATTATATCGTGTCCAAGCGTCGTGTAGTTGTCACTGGCATGGGTATGTTGTCACCGGTAGGCAACACAGTAGAATCATCTTGGAAAGCCCTGCTTGAAGGTAAAAGCGGTATCGTAAATATCGAACACTTCGATACTACGAACTTCTCAACTCGTTTTGCAGGTCTTGTTAAAGATTTCGATTGCACAGAGTACATGTCTAAAAAAGATGCTCGTAAAATGGATCTATTCATCCAGTACGGCATTGCAGCGGGTATCCAAGCGCTAGATGACTCTGGCTTACAAATTACCGAAGAAAACGCGCCTCGAGTTGGTGTTGCAATCGGCTCAGGTATTGGCGGCCTAGACCTCATTGAAACTGGTCACTCAGCACTGGTTGAGAAAGGTCCTCGCAAAGTTAGCCCATTTTTTGTTCCTTCGACCATCGTAAACATGGTTGCGGGTAACCTGTCTATCATGCGTGGTCTTCGTGGTCCAAACATCGCGATCTCTACTGCATGTACTACAGGTCTACATAACATTGGCCACGCTGCTCGTATGATTGCATACGGTGATGCAGACGCGATGGTTGCTGGTGGTGCAGAGAAAGCTTCTACGCCTCTTGGTATGGCTGGCTTCGGTGCTGCTAAAGCACTTTCTACTCGCAATGACGAACCTCAAAAGGCATCTCGCCCATGGGATAAAGGCCGTGACGGCTTCGTTCTAGGTGATGGTGCTGGCGTGATGGTTCTTGAAGAATACGAACATGCGAAAGCACGTGGCGCTAAGATTTACGCAGAGCTAGTTGGCTTTGGTATGTCTGGTGATGCTTACCACATGACTTCACCAAGTGAAGATGGTTCAGGTGGTGCGTTAGCAATGGAAGCAGCAATGCGTGATGCGAACATCACGGGTACTCAAGTAGGTTACGTGAATGCTCACGGTACATCTACTCCTGCTGGCGACGTTGCTGAAATCAAGGGTGTGAAACGTGCTCTTGGTGAAGAAGGCGCAAAACAAGTTCTTGTTTCTTCAACTAAGTCAATGACTGGTCACCTATTGGGTGCTGCTGGTTCAGTTGAAGCTATCATCACGATTATGTCTTTGGTTGACCAAATCGTTCCACCAACGATTAACCTTGATGATCCAGAAGAAGGTCTAGACATTGACCTTGTGCCGCACACTGCGCGCAAAGTTGAAGGTATGGAATACGCAATCTGTAACTCGTTTGGCTTTGGTGGTACAAACGGTTCTTTGATCTTCAAAAAGTTCGCTGAGTAAAATCTCTAATAAGGTTTTAAGACCGCGAAACTTGTATTCTAACGGCTCGATGCTTAGCATTGAGCCGTTTTCTTTTATTTGTCGTCTGCAACCTAAGGGTGTTCTAATGTTTTGGGTAAATGGAGTTCCACAAACACAGGTTTCATTAGGTGACCGCTCTTTTCAATATGGAGACGGTTGCTTTACTACTATCCAGACTAAAAACGGCGAGCTAGAGTACTGGCAAGCGCATGTTGAACGTTTGGAAGCATGTCTCAAAACACTTCATATTCCTTTACCTGACTGGAGTATAGTTTCCGAGTGGGCTCACTTGGCTACCCTGAAAGATGAACACGCTGGAATCAAAATTCACATTAGCCGCGGAATCGGTGGAAGAGGGTATGGCACTAAGGGCATTGAGTGCCCAATGGTGACCATCTCGAACTTTGCATTTCCTGTCCATTATGTCGACTGGCAACAAAATGGGGTGAATCTGGGGGTATGCGAAGCCCGTCTCGGAATTCAGCCTTTGTTGGCAGGGCATAAACACAACAATCGCTTAGAACAAGTGCTTGCGAAGGCTGAAATTGAGCACTCTAACTTTGCCGATGCAGTGACGTTAAATGTGCAAAATCATGTCATTGAAACTACAATGGCAAACCTTTTTTGGGTTAAAGATAACAAGGTTTATACGCCTAGCTTAAATTTGTCTGGCGTTGCAGGCGTGATGCGTCGTAAGGTGCTTGAATTTTTTGAGGCCAATAATACCGAAGTTGAAGTAGGGGACTTTTCTCTGGTGGAACTGCTTTCTTCGGATGAAGTATGGATGTGCAACTCACTACTAGGTGTTGCTCCTGTCACGAGCATTACAGCCTCTAATAACCACAAAACTGTCTTTCCGATAGGAAAACTGACTCAACGACTGCAAGGGAATTTAAATACGTGATTAAAAAACTGTTGGCTTTTGTTGTGCTGATCGCTGTGATAAGCGCAGCAGGGTTTTTTTACGTTGTTTCACAAACAAAGCAATACGTTAACTCGCCAATTTTAATTGAGCAACCTCAACTGTTCACTGTCGAAAACGGCACAAGCTTTCATCGTGTAATGCGCGATTTGGTGAAAGAGAACATCATAAAAGCGTCTGATTACACTCGCTTAATGCCCCATCTTTACCCAGAGCTTCTTCAATTGCGAGCCGGCACTTACCAACTCGAGCCAAATGTATCGCTTTACGAGGCGTTAGAGCTACTCAATACAGGCAAAGAACATCAATTTGCCATCACGTTTGTTGAAGGTAGTCGTTTTTCTGAGTGGTTAGAGCAACTTCAAAGCGCACCGTATGTTCAACACGATCTTTCAGGGTTGTCAGAAAAAGAGATGGCACAGAAGCTTGGTATTGAACGTGATAAGCTTGAAGGCTTGTTTTTGGCTGAAACGTACCACTACACCGCTGGTGCGAGCGAAAGTCAGTTGCTAAAGCGTGCACATTCCAAATTAAATAAAATACTGGATGCGAACTGGGACGCTCGTCAGGAGAAGCTGCCTCTCAAAGACAAGTATGAAGCGCTGATCCTTGCCTCTATTATCGAAAAAGAAACGGCGATTGATTCAGAACGCGAACGTGTTGCTTCTGTGTTTGTTAACCGTTTGAATAAACATATGCGACTTCAAACGGATCCGACCGTTATCTACGGAATGGGGGATGCTTACGATGGTAACATCCGTAAGAAAGACCTACGCACCCCAACACCATACAATACCTACGTTATTAATGGTTTGCCGCCGACACCTATTGCAATGGCCGGAGAAGCCTCTATTGAAGCTGCACTAAACCCAGAAAGCAGTGATTACTTATATTTTGTAGCAAGTGGGACGGGCGGACACGTTTTCTCGAAATCACTTGCTGAGCACAATCGTGCTGTTCGAGCCTATTTAAGAGAACTAAGAAAGAACAAATGATGAAAGCAAACTTTATTGTCGTAGAGGGCCTTGAAGGCGCGGGGAAAAGCACTGCGATCAAAACGGTTTTGGACACGCTCAAACAAGCGGGAATCGAAAACATCGTTAACACGCGTGAACCTGGTGGGACACCTCTTGCCGAGAAAATGCGCGCTTTAGTCAAGGAAGAGCATGAAGGCGAAGAGTTGAAAGACATGACAGAGTTGCTTCTGTTGTACGCCGCGCGTGTTCAACTGGTTGAGAATGTGATTAAGCCAGCGCTTGCAAACGGACAATGGGTTGTTGGCGATCGCCATGACTTGTCATCACAAGCTTACCAAGGTGGTGGCCGTCAAATTGATGCGTCACTCATGAAAAACCTTCGTGACACCACGTTGGGTGACTTTAAGCCCGCATTTACACTTTATATGGATATCGATCCTCGTATCGGTCTTGAGCGCGCTCGTGGTCGTGGCGAGCTAGACCGTATTGAAAAGATGGATATCAGCTTCTTCGAGCGCACTCGTGAGCGTTACTTGGAAATCGCCAATGCTGATCCGTCAATTGTTGTGATCAATGCAGAACAATCGATTGAAGAAGTGTCTCGTGATATTCAAGACGCCTTGAACGAATGGTTGTCTCGCCAGTAAGTAAAAAGCGAATATAGGTTACGCATGTTTAATGATTTTCCTTGGCTAAAGCCAGCATGGGAGAACCTCAAATCTGGGTTGGATTCAGATCGAATTCCTGGAGCTTTATTGCTGCAAAGTAATAAAGGCTTGGCAGTAGAAAAGCTTGTTGAGTTTTTTAGTCATGCACTTCTTTGTCAAAACTACAGCAGTGAAGCTTGCGGTTTTTGCCATAGCTGTCAACTGACGAAATCTCAAAGCCATCCAGATTTGCACTGGATTAGGCCAGAGAAAGAAGGCAAGGCGATTACGGTTGACCAAATTCGCGCTTGCAATCGTCTAGCTCATGAATCTTCTCAGCTGAATGGTTACCGTTTGTTTGTGATTGAGCCAGCCGATGCGATGAATGAATCCGCTTCTAATGCGCTATTAAAAACGCTGGAAGAACCGGGCGAAAAATGTTTGTTTTTGCTGGTTACTCATAATCAAGAAAGATTGCTACCGACGATTCGTAGCCGATGCCAGCATTGGGTTGTGACGCCGCCTTCAACCGATCAAGCTATGCAGTGGATTGGGGAGCAAGGCTTGTCTCAAGTACCGGCTTTCGCGTTGAAACTGAATATGGGTTCTCCATTAAAAACGCTTGAATCGTTGAAAAATGGTGAGCTAGAGGAGTATTCGGCTTTCGAACGTTGTTTGGTTGAAACACTGTTATCTCCGACGTCTGATGTATCCAAATGTGCATCGTTAATGGCAAAAAATCCAGACCAAGCGCTGGATTGGGCATGGTTGTTATTGACGGATGCTCAGAAGTCGCAGTTTGGTGTTGTAGACGAAGGCATACTGCCTGGTGCCGCGAAATTTCAGCCCCATCATTACGATGGGTTGTATGCATCAACAAAGAAACTCATGGAGCTCAAAGCGCAAATGCAAACCTTTCCGGGTTTGAACCTTGAGCTACTATCAATGAACTGGTTAATTGAATCACGAGAGGCATTATGTTCGTAGATTCGCACTGTCATTTAGACAAATTGAATTACGATGATCTTCATATCAATATTGAAGACGTTATTAACAAAGCAAAGCAAGCTAACGTAAAAGAGCTGCTATCTGTAGGTGTTACGTTAGACTCATTTCCTAATATGTTGGAGATGATCGAACCTTACGAGAATGTGTACGCTTCTTGTGGTGTTCACCCATTGGATGTTGAGAGTGCGTTTTCCATGGAGACTTTGCGTCGCCATGCTAGCCACGAAAGAGTTGTTGCTATTGGCGAAACTGGATTGGACTACCATTACAAACCAGAAACAGCGGCGCTTCAAAAAGAGCGTTTTGAACAGCAGGTTGAGTTGGCGGTTGAACTGAACAAGCCGCTTATTATTCACACCCGCAATGCGCGTGAAGATACATTGGACATTTTACGTAATGGTGGCGCGGAGAAATGTGGTGGTGTCATTCATTGTTTTACTGAAGATCTTCCCTTTGCCGAAGCTGCTATGGATTTGGGTTTTTATATCTCGATTTCAGGTATCGTAACTTTTCGTCAAGCAACCGAGTTGAAAGAAGTGGTGAAAGCGTTGCCATTAGAGCGACTGTTGATTGAGACCGACTCACCATACTTGGCTCCAATTCCTCATCGAGGAAAAGAGAACCAACCGGCTTATGTTGTCGAGGTTGCCGCGTATATTGCGCAACTTAAGTCATGTGCACTGTCTGAAGTTGCGCATAAAACCACCGAGAACTTCCGAAATCTTTTTTTGCGATAAAAAATGACATCCGGTATTAAAAAGGAGCGAAAGCTCCTTTTTTTGTTTACAAATACGTCAGATGTACTCTTCATTTTAATGTTTACGAAAAATGTTGATTCAATAACATTCAAATTTCACAAATGTAATTTTGTTACTAAAAATAACATTGCTCTGTATTTTATTTACGCCTTAAAATTAATAATATAAATAATAAAATCTTTATAAAACAGTAATATAAGTTAAATGCAAACCTTTTCATTGACCGTTTTTGGGTGTGATCTAAGAC
>NZ_MQVK01000019.1:0-264940 GCF_002002385.1 Vibrio sp. SALL6 | reverse complement strand
GTAATAGATTGTTTATATTGTGACTGGAAATTGCTCTAACTTATTTTTTATGTAAGAGATTGTTATGGGCTTTAATTAATTCACTAACAAATAATAAGACGTTACGGCTAGTAAATGAAAAAATCGACTCAAGAAACTATACAGAAAATAAAGGAAAGTTATATCAACTATCGGAGTGTATTTATTCCAGGAACACAATTATTAAATATTTTGGTAGAGCTTGGGGCAAATCCAGCTCATGTGGAGGAAATGAAAGTAATTAGTGAGCAGCTATTTAATGATCCAACGTTGGCATAACGTTGGCATTTAGACGTTCAAGAAATGGAAGGTTTTGCTATAACTTGGAAAAGCAATGTTGTTATCGAACAGAGTTTCAACCATTTGTTCTATCTTTTGATGAGGACTTTGTTCGCCATGATTCGGGGGATATTAGACATTTTCGAGGCTTAAATGACCGACTACAACATAATTCTATCTTCCAATCTTTACTCTTATTTAAGCACCTTGTTTGCCATGATGTCGTAACGGCTCCACGAAAGTATTTGAACTACGATTCTCCAAATTGGGTGTCGACAGTTTTCCATCTGCGTACAGTTACTTCTCCAAGCTTGGTCGGTGAGCCTGCTCTAGAGGGAGTACATACTGATGGTGTTGACCACACAATGACAACATTATTGGGGCACAAAAATATGACAGACCATAGCGCCAAAACCTTTATTCATCATATGAAAGAAAAAAACGCATTAAAATGGCACGAAGCTGATCCGACATTTATATTGGATGAGAAACAACATTTGAACTTCCTTGATACTTTGTTGATTTGCGATAATGAGAGAAAACATAGCTTGACGGCAGTAGAAGCATCCAATCCTGCTAAAGATGCAACAAGAGATATGTTGATTTTTTTCACTCGGAAACCAGCATTGGAGGGGTACGTCTCATTTCCTTATGATTCTTTAAAAGCGCATCCAGACTACCCGATAAGCTTTAATCTTAACGTTTAAGCTGATGAGTTTGATTATGAATAAGTTAGCTCCTTTCCTATTTCTTTTTATCTGGAGTAGTGGTGCGGTGGTGGTTAAGTTCGGGCTTCAATACGCATCAGTTTGGAGCTTCCTAGCAGCCCGATCTTTGGTTTCCATGTGTTGCTTAATAATGTTGTTTTGGCTTTACTCTTACCGTAAACCATCATTGATTCGTAGCCCTTCAAAAACTGAGCTACGAAGAATTTTGGTGGTAGGGGCACTTCTTCAAGTTTGTTATCTGTCATTTTATTTTTTGGCGATTGATACCGGAATTTCTCCGGGGTTGGTGACACTAATTCTGGGCTTACAACCGCTGCTAACCCCATTTTTATGTAAGCAACAAGTCAGTCGTCGTCAATTGGCACTTTTGCTGTTGGGTTTTCTCGGGTTAGTGATTTCGATTTATGGCGCGAAAGACCTCACGCAATTAGCGGCATATGGAGTGGTATTTGGCATTGCTGCTCTTTTTTCTATAACGATTGGTACGGTGTTGCAAGCGAGTATTGTCAGTCATGTGTTATTGAGTGCAATGTGCCAGAGTGTACTAGCTACCCCCATTCTTATGGGGATCAACGTTCTGGTTGGGGGGAGTATTATTTGGACGCCAGAATTTTTGATATCACTTGTTTGGATGTCTGTGGGGGTTTCAGTAGGGGCATTGTTGTTGCTGATGCACATGACCAAGCAAGATGGGGCATCATCAGTTAGCGTGTTATTTTATGCGATACCGTTATTGGCATATTTTTTTGATTATGCGCTATTTGGCACTCAAATCAGTCTGCTCACTATAGTCGGGATGTTTGTTGTTGCGTTGGCCATTGTCTTCTATCGTCGTTTTCCTGCTGAAAAAGTTCAACGCTTGGCACGATAATGTTTCGGTGATTGAGAAAAATGATTACTGAAGCAACGGGTGAATGAAGACTGACAAGTGAAGCCCACTTTCTCTGAAATTATTGATATTGGCAGGTCAGTATTGTTGAGCAATACTCTAGCATTCTCCATGCGTAATTTCGTAAGATACTTGAAAGGCGTCTGCCCCATATTTTTTCGAAAAACCACTTTGAATTGTGTGTGGCTTAAGCATGCTACTGCCGACAAGTCTTCAATAGAGTAGTTCTTGGATAAATCTTGATTGATATACTGGATGACTTTTTTGATCCGATAATCGATTTTATTCCCGAGATCTTGTTTAGCGAGGATCGCGAATAGTAGTGACAAAATAGATTCTTCTAATTCTTCGATAGAATCCACCTCAAGTTGCTTTTCAATATATCGAACAAACGTATTGGCTGACTCATCAAGCCGGATAACGGTACTTTGAATGTGACTTAGAAAGTCGGGAAGTTCATAAATATCGATGACTAGAAATCGGAAATCTTCTCGTGCTTTAAATTCATGGTAGCAACCGGATCTAATGATTATGCAGTCACCATAAGCGATAGTGCAAACTTCTCCATCTAAGATTAAATCAATGTACCCTTTGGTAGGGAGCACGATTTGATGATATTTGTGAGAATGTCCTTTCGAGTACTTGTTATAAGTTCTCATGGTTATTTTTGAACTCATTATTTTCCTTAAATAACATATGGATAGGGCTTGTTGGCGTTGTTTTTAGTATATGATAATAGCAATAACTCTTTGATCTGAAGAGATTGGGTGCTTTATGGACTGTAACTCAGTATTGCCCCGAAACAAGTTACGAGTCATTGTAACGCATTTTCAAACGAGTAAATTATGGGCTATTAGTTTTGCTGCACACCTTGCAACGACGCCCACATGCTCAATCAATGTGGTTTGTTCTGACATGATCTGCTCGATAGGCATCCACTGACAGTCGATTGCGTCATCTGACGCGATTGCATCGCCTGATTTATAACGACACAATACCACAATCAAAATAAAATGGTGGTGCTCACCGCTTGCATCAAACTCATTAACTTCGATCACATCAAACGTTTTTTCCGGTGAACCATGAATTTGCGTTTCTTCAAATAACTCTCTGCGAGCAGCGTCATGCAATGATTCACCGGGGTTAACAGACCCTCCCGGGTAACCCCAGCCATATTTTTGGGGCTCCTTTGAACGCTGTACCAATAACAGCTCATCGCCTCGGTAGGTTACAGCAAGTGCCGCGACTGCTGGTACTTTCAGTTTTCTGTTTTCTTGATCCATATATCTCTATCCTTACTCTTTTTTAAATAGATGAACTAGGAACTTTAATAGGAGAGCCCATGGGTTTAAAAACTCCAATTCGACATAGATACCTGCATACAACGATCTCGAAGTTTTTCCAACTTCACAATTGAAGTATTTCCACTTAATCTTTGGCATAAATAAGCAATTCAATATGGAAGAAGCTTATGAATGTGCTTCTAAATAGAAATTTGTAGTTTTAGATTACTTCTTCTAATGTTGCTGAATGTTCTCATGGACTCTTTTGACTGCTCGACCTGCTGATTTCTGAAAGCTTTATCCCAAAGAATTGCAGTTGAACACGAAATTGCGCTGCCCAAACCCTAAAAAGCAACAAACATTAAATAAAGCCCTCACAGTTAATTAGCATTTAGTCACAATTTATCTCACGGCGTGTCAGATTTTTGTGAGATTTGGTGCATATGGATTTTTACAGGTTATCTTCTATTATTGGTTCTATGTGTTACTCCCTTTGGGAAAGCCTTTGTGGCCGATAGTGATGCAGGTAGAGGATGTCGGAAAAAGCGAAAGCTACATTGTAATGATGCAGATACTGTAGTGGATGAGTAAAACTAACCACTAGTTCGTAGGTGTTTTGAATAAATTACCTTAGCAATACTTATCCAAGATCTCGCCATCACCACGGATTCGTAACAAGGTTTTGTCCAGAAGTGAGTTAATGCATCAGCAATAAAAACAAAAAGGCGAACCAAACGGTTCGCCTTTGTCTATTTAGATTCTACAAATGATCACAGATAACTAAGATGGAAACTTGCCAGCCGTCTAAATCAACGATCTGGAATACTCTTTAAAAATAACCAAGTTGGAAACTCCATCGCTTAATGGCAAATGAAGCCAGCAGGTTTGGTTAACTAAGTTGGAAACTCTCTCTTCAATAGAATTCTCTCGTTTAGAGTGATTGTTCAGTTCGTAAAACCCGAACCGTACTTTGCAAACCGCGTTTTACGAACTGAACGTTTACGAGTGATTATTTCGCGAGTAATAGTTTTATTAGGTGCGGTTGTAGCTCTTAGATTTGCGTATCAAAATGCAATGTCTAATGATTTTCGGCTAAATATTAAGCTTGAACCTACAGTGGCAAGTTGTACTGATGGGCTGTTATTTCTTTTCTTGTCAACGAAACAGAATCCGTTAAAGCCACCGCATTTCGATTTAACTAATTGATATCCAGAATAAAGGGGCCTGTCTTCATAAAGTAAGAGCTCAGTTTCAGATATCGATCTGTATAACCATTCTAGAGCATTTGGAGAATCCTCTTCAAATAAGCTTTCCGCAGTTTTAAAAGCCTTTTCATCACCATCTAACCTTTGCATCAGAAATAGCATTTGAGCGTTTGCTTGGTGAATGATTTCGCATTCTTTTACGCTTTTTGATAGCCGTGGAGCATCGCTATAGCTTATGCCCAACTTAAAAAGTAACCACGAGACGTATGCTAACAACTGGGTGTATTCGTTGCTGTTGTATATATTTTCACTGTCATTGAGGATCTGAATTGGAGATTCTTTTTCATTAAAGAAACAGACAAAAGAGATCTCTCTAAGTTTTTTAAGGTGCTTCTCATCAACTATTGGTTTTGCTTTGTTGGCATTGTCTAGAGTCGGCTGTACCTTGATTTCATGTGAACCGACAATAAACTCGTGACGGCTAAGGTTATGAATTACAACGAAGGCCATTAGTAGAAAACTCATTTTATTGGCTTCATTATCCGAGTTCGAAACATATACTTTTTCAAGCTTATTAAGTATTTTTGTGAGCTTTTTATGTACATATTCTACTTGCTCAGGAGAAATACTTGGGCTTTCAGCGGTATCTTCATCATCAGTTCCGACAAGTTCTTCCTCATTGCGTCCTAAATGGTCTTCCCTATATAGAGAATTGCTGCCTGTCTGGATAGAAGGTATGGTGTGAAGAAACATATCTAAGATTAGGTTTAATCCATCCGACGATATGGCACGCCTTCCTGACTTGGTGCTGGCGTCGTTTTCTTGAACAATACTAACAATGAGCGAATCTCTCTCATCCGTATCATCATGAGTTTGTGGTATATATTTTTCAGATGCACCAACAGGACGGCGTAATTGAGGTGTTAGCTTCTCAATGCAGTTAAATAGAAGATCAAATTGAGGGTAATCAGTGCTTAATGATGAAACAGCCTGTCTTAACTGGCGTTCTTCAGAAGACTCGCATAGTTTCTCTAGCGAGGGGACGTTATGTGTGACGACAGTAGCGATTAACTCCTCATTATGGAGTAGATAGATCAGTCTCCCGCAGCCTAACAACTGCTCAGATATAATAATGACCTGATTTTCCAGAGTATGTTCAATTTGGTAATAATCGCCAAACTCATCCTTGTAAAACGGCTGACAACCTCTTTGGCTATCCATAAGCTCGATTTCTAGAGACTGGTTAAGTTGTAGTTCAACAAACATCAACTCTATATGTGTAGTGTCTGTAGAGCCTTCGCTAAGCTCTTTACTATTTACTTCCAGTACTTCTTCTGACGCTTCCATATGCAAAAAGTTGGTCGAGACTATTGCCTCTTTTGCATCTCCATTTCGGAGGAGAAGCATTGCCTCAGCGTTAGTATTACTGCCAGTTTTAAGCCATGCATTGCTACTGAAATTAGCACTACCAGATATGAAGAATGTTTCTTGATTGGCGAGAAATACTAAAGCTTTTGCATGAGCGTATGTCGTGAACTTTGACATACCATCAGGTTGGATAGATTTTATATCCACAAATTTTACGGTGCCGCTATGAAGTATTGTGGTACTCAGGCAAACGCTTTTAGGCTGTATTGCAATAATGGGTTTAGCTACAGATAACTCAGAAAGAGAAGAAACGAATTGTCCCGAGTTGTCAAAGAACGCTGAAACGCCGTATGTTTTGTCAACTGTTTTTGGTAGGTGTGTTTGGAGACTTCTCCAAAGACATTCTTTATTGGAATAGGACGAAAATAGGAAGCTATTGCTACTAGGTAGCTTTGGCTTCTTTTTAATCCATGGAGCTAAAGCCTTGGCTTTACCCAACATCTCTCTAACTATCTGAGGCGAGCTTTGCCCATAATCATTGAGCCATACCTCAAACGCATGAAAAGCATCTTTAAAAATAGAAAGATCTTCTTCGTTAGATTTCTCATCGAACCTAATTACATTTGTAACTTCTAAGTTCCTGCCGAAACCAGATAGAGTCATGTTGTGGCTTCCAACTACAAGCAAGCCTTTCTTTTTACCAAGGAGCATATACACTTTGGGGTGAAATGCTTGGTTACATTTCATAGGTGCAATGCCGTATGCGTAGCCAGCAAACTTGGGTGGAAAATTCTGGATAGCCGCTTTTAACATGCGATTATCAACGAACAGTAAATGATTTGTCACACCAGCAATTTGCATTTTTCGAAGAAGGTACTCTTCATAGAATGCAAAGTTAATAGAGTAGCTTGTCATTAGGCATGAATCATAACCACCTTTCTTCAGCTCTTCTATGAGTGAAATAGGGCTGCTCATGAGCTCACCTTCAGAATGTCATAGCCCGCAGGTTCTACTAGAAAAGAGTTCTCTGTTATACGAACCATGCCAAGATCTGCCATAATTTGAATAACTTGCTTAAACCTTGGTGACGTAAAAACTGCTGGGGGTGGCTTTATTATTTCGATACCAAATTCACTGGGTAGGAAACGGAAGGTCATCTGTTGTTGGTTTCTTAGCTTTCTCATAGCAATAAGAAAGTGGTTCTCAAGTAAGCCATGGTGAGTTAATTGTATCAACGCTGACAGAGTAGATTGTTTATTCAATTGGGTATTTAAAGTTTCACAGATAGCTAGCAGATTGAGTGGGTATCTATCTAAAAAGCTCTTCTGGAGCTCTACACTGTTATACCCCGACTTATTCTGAGTGCGGGAAACCAGTGCTGCCAAGATCATTAAGCAATTTTTAGTTATGGATTCTAAATCGTTACTGCCATTCTTTGTAAGTTTCTCCACTCTGTGGGCAAGAGTCACTTCATGGTTGTTTTCATCCCATCGCTCATAGTTAGGTAACTGAACAGAAAGTTGAGACAAGGTTTGATCGAATTGTTGGTGATGATAATTTGATGTTACCTTGCTACCAGGCCCTTCTTGCCAGTACCACAAAGCTATTGACCGAGTGTCTTTGAAGTTCGGTCTGCGAGATTCAGTTGCTTTTAGAACACAGTAAAATATTCCCTGCATGGCAATAGAGGCTATCTCATTTCTAGCGTAATCTTGCCAGCTAGATTCAATGTTCCAAAGGTGCTCGTATTTACCTGAGTATTGAAGAGCATTTGTATAAGCAAGTTTTCGGAAGGCCGCCACATCAAAACTTTGAGATGTGTCTGTTTTAGTAATATGCTCGGTGAGAGCAAGGATGTAAGCCATTGATTCAACGCGGTTGAGAGCTTGAAAGTCAGTTTCGTACTCTGTTTGATAAAGTGACGCGAAACCTTTGGTGAATAGGCTAATTAAAAGAGTTCGTTCTTCACTGTCGCATGATAGATTACATGGGCAGAATGACTTTAAATGAGTCAGAGTTTCGTAGGTAAACTCATCATTTTCAATAGTTTCCAAAAAAAGTGATGAGTTGACGTTTTGGTCAAATGCTTTGGCTAGTTTTAGTCCTACTTCTTCAATGAGCTTCCCGTTTTTAGGAGACTCGCCCGCTAGTATTTTTAGGTTGCAAAGTGTGCCAAAGTAATACTGTCCTAGGCCGCCAAAGGAGTTCTTAAAGTATCGAGAGGAATCAGGATTAGTATGGCTAAATTGCGATAGCTTGAATTTTTTCCCTGAGGTGATCTCTTCGAAGTGTTTCTGAAATGTATCCTTGCCTACAAGAGCTCCAGAGTGATTAACTGTACTGTTATCACTTGTTTCATGTGCCATAGCAGCAAGTGTGAATAGACAGTCTGCTCTTCGGAACATTTTTAAAAAAGTGTCACTATCTAACCACTTTTTCCTTTCGAAGGCATAAAACACCCATGCGTAGAACGAATAGTACCGAGCTCTATCGGTAACATTAGTTATCCCAGGAAGAAGTTTACCGTAGACTTCGATGCATGGAGCTTGCACTCCTAAATGGTCGAGGCCAGTAATCTGATTAATCGGCTTAACCCAGCCAGTATCTGAGGTAGCTTTCAAGCTCATTGTCCTACTCGTTAAGGATATACAAAACAAATATGTATAGCTGTCTATACGCTAATTTGGTGTTTAGTGATGGTCATCGGTTTCCTGATTTAAATCCAGGTACTAGGGCTCGAATAGAGTCAACATGCTCTAGCTCGTGTCTATTCATCAACTGCAAGTTAAAGGCATGCGGCGGCAAAGAAGCATTAGGTGTGCAGTCTACGTGGAGGTCATTTAGCACGTAACCAGCTAACGCTTCGTTGGTTGTAATGTTTCGCACGTATTGACCCTCCATACCAAGATCAATAGCTAAGTCATTTCTATTTTCATGCTTAGAGTGCGGTGCAACACTTAGGACAACGTCACGGTTCCAAAGAGTATCGTCCTCTATAGTCCTGTCGTATGAGCAGTCAGTTTGTTCAGCCTTAAGAATTCTACTTATTCTAAAGCACAGGAATTTACGTCTTTTACTGTCCCAAGCACGGATGTGCCAAGCCCCAAGCCCTTTGAATAGAGAATGAGGTGTCAGGGTTCTAGTCTCGGTGCTAGTTGAGGAACTGTACAGGACAGAAATACAGTGCTTATTAAGGATCGACCTTGTGACTTGAGAGACGATATCAATGGATAGTGAATCCAACACTGTCGCAAAGCTGCTTACACCATAAGTTGTTACTGGAATGGAGTTAAGCTCCTGACCCCATGCTATTAACCTCAGAGCTGCTTCTGGGTCATGCTCAAAAGCTGGGCTAAACGATGCTGACCTCATGTATGCTCGCAAGCTTTCGTTGAAAACCGTGTTGTCGGGAAAACGTTCTTTGTAAGCATTAAAAGAACGGCTTGCTGTAGCAACGGCAATATCACCATGCTGAATAAGGTCGGAGCGATTCACTTTCCCAAAGAAGCAGAGATAGAAATCAATAAGCCTTAGTCGTTTGGTTTGCGGAGATTCGACACAACGCATAATGATTACCCTTATCAAAATGAACTGTACTAATTTACTCTAACGAATCATTTGATTCCAGTGTAATATGACACTAGTTGATTCTAGCAATGTTGCTTGACGTGTTACTTATGGTATAAATTTCTGACTGTTGAGGACTACAATGAACGTCAATGACTACTTATCCAAGATCGAAGAAGGCTTGCCGATAAACTTGAAGGGGTTTATTGAGAAGCTTAGTTTGAAAGACCCTGAACAGTGGATGTCCATCTATAAAGCAAAGCGTGTAAGCAAAGGACACGTGCTAAAGGTGTTAGATGAGGAACGTCACTCCTCATTCTATACAAAGGATATTTCAAGTCGAACCGATGGCGCTAAGCAAGGCAAATCACACGCTATTAATACAAGTTTTTCTCATATCCTCTTATTTAACACGACTAGTTTTCCGAATACTCCATATGTGATTGTTTCATCAGAAGGTGGGGTGATTAGTTCCTTACCCAAGCTGAACGATCAAGCTGTGGTCATTGAGAACATAGAGAATTTTTATCGGTACATGTCTTTTATGGAAAGCATAGGACGTGAAGAGTTGATTGAGCAAACTGACTTTTTGTTTGGTGCAGGGACACAAATCAATAACAGCCTAAATTTAAAGTTTCTTACGAACTACAAACGGATCTACGTAGCGGGAGACTTAGATCTAGGTGGTCTGAAGATTTTTAGAACACTAGCAATGAACGTGTCAGATTGCCATTGGCTTTCGCCAGTTGATTGGGGCAAGTTTGAAGCGTTTTTCAATTTGAAGCCCAAGTCTGTTTCTGAATGGCGACAAGCGATTTCTATTGCCAGTGAGTTAAACCTCGAACAAGAAAAACAATTGTTACATACACATAGAGCATTTTTGGAACAAGAAGCCCTACTACCATAAGGATAAGATGATGGAAGATTTTCGCATAAGTATTTCAAGATTGATTGTTGTCGACTCTGTGGGGGTGGCTATCGCAGAAATCGATCTTAGAAATGGTGGGATCATAATTGCGAAGGGGAATGTTGGTAAAACATCAATACTTAATGCGATTCGGTTGTTTCTACTGCCAGAGACAAACTTCAAGAAGAGCTTTCAAAAGTTTGGGTTCATGAATAACAAAGGTGAACCTTATACGGATGATGAGAGTTATGAGCATTATTTCCCAAGTAGATCGAGTTTCTTGATTTTAGAATGTGAGAATTTTCTTGGCGGCCCAGTTCCACACTGTCAGATTCTGTATAGAGGTGAGTCTAAGTCTTACAAAAGGATGTTTACATCTCTTCCTTACCAGAACATAAAAGATCTATTTTGGGATTCAAGTGTTGGAGAAGATGGTATAGGAGGCGCAGTACAAAACCTATCGATCGACTATGTTAAGAAAGCATTAAAAGAAAGAGATCCTAAGCACTTTAAGACTATTGAGCGTCCTCAGGCAATCAAAGAAGCGCTGTATGCAAATGATTTACTTGATGTAAATGCTATGCGTTATTGCTTATTTCCATTGAGCAAGTTAGATGATGCCAGTATTAACTCCTTTAAAGCGTTAGTTAAGCTCCTGTTTGATATGAAGACTGGTTCCGATGCTGTTAGGCTGGCTATTGCCAACATAATTGAGTCTACTAAGAAAGAGCGTAAAGACGAATTAAGCCTTGATATCAATGAGTTTTTGAATAGAAACCAGATGCTTGGCGATAAGGAACTTCATCTACAGAAAGTAAAAAATCTAAAACCAAAATTTGAAGAACTTTCTATCTCGTACGCCACTTTAACAGACAACCAAAGTGCAGAAACTAAGTTGCTGCAATTTGATCGTGTGCTTAGAGGGGAGTTGGACTCTAAAGCTAAAGAACACAAGTTGCTTGAAGACCAGATACATTTGGCGCTTGAGCAGAACAAGAATAACCAAAAGTTTCACGATGACGCACAACGACACCTCAATGAGTTGAAGGGAGCCCTTAAACAGGAAAGTGCGAAATTGGAGAAACTACAACCTCAGCTAGATACAGCGAAAAGGATCATCGATGATTACTTTGGAAAGCCTATTTCTGAAATTGAAGAGATCCTTGCTGAAGAGCTTGATGAAGAGGTATCCAATCTCGACAACTTAAAAGATGCATCTAAAAGGAAGGTGCGTATTGATCAATTGAAGACGTTAATAGCAGATGAAAATAGGCACATCAGAATACTTAATCGAAGCTTAGAGTTAAAAGAATTTTTCTTATCAAAGCAGTTAGAGCATGGCGACTATCAAATACTATCTTCGATAAATAGTATTATTTCCAAAGCTAACCCTGGTCGTAGGTTAACAGAAACAGAGTTAGATCGTTTTAAAGGATTTTTAGCTCTTTTTGAAAGAGATAATCAGCAATATCGTTTCTTTGATAGAACTCTAAATATTGCCAGTTTGATTGAAGAACATTCAACAGAAGAAGAGCTTGAGCAGAGAACTAAGAACTTAGCTGCTTTTGAGGATGAGTTGCATGAGTTAGATAAAATTGGCAACCAAAGCGATATCCTTACTCAAACTGAAATAGCTAGGTTACAGCGTAAACTAGAACGATATGACAGTGAACTTACCAAACTTAAGAGCTATGAGTTCAACCTCCAAACCGCTAACTATGCCAATGAGGAAGTACGATCTTTAACCCAACAAGTTGAAGAAGCTGAAAACTCATTATCTAAAGCCCAAAATAGTCTAGACATATCTCAAAGGGAGCTAGCTGAATCAAAGGAGAGTTTAAGTAACTTCAACTCAAATTTAGAAAAACTTAAAGGCTTGAGCCAGAGAGTGAGTAATAGCCTAGCTCGACATCAACTTGTAGATTTTCCACTGGAGAAGCTAAGTGTTGAAAACGTTGAAGTGTCGGAACAGTTTTTTGAAAGTCTGGAAAATGCACTATTAGCAAAAGTGCGGGCGCGTAGTGGCGTTATATCCAATATACATTTTTTGGTTAAAGAAGGTGTCATCGACAATGATGACGACTTGTTTACCGCGACTCTTTCTGATGAACAAATTCGTCATACATATAAGCAGATTGAGTCAAAATTTGTACATGTGGATGAAGAGATAGCTAATCTGAAAAGGCAGTTTGTTGCCCTTAAGAGTGAGATTCATGGAATCATTACTGAACTTGAGAAAAACCGACAGCTAATTGATAGCTTTGAAGGGTTTATTAACACTGAGTTTAAGAAAGCGACCATAAATGATTTATCGGAAGTAAAAGCTAAAATCGGTGTTAATAGTCGATTCGAAGCACTATTGGCAGAGGTAGCACACATTGACTTATACGCCGATAGCCGACTTTCAAGTGAGTTTGTGGATCGACTCAAGACCTTTAGCAAAGAGTTTTTTGATGAAGGCACAGCATCCACTTTAACTATGGAAAAAATACTCACGGGAATCAACTACCATGTTAAAAAACAGGGCGCGAAGAGTCTTGAGACAAAATCTCAGTCCACTTCGACAGTGATGCTAATAAACATCAAACTAGTTGAAGTGTTACTAAAATCTGTCCAGCAATCGAGCTGTAAAGTATTTTTCCCATTAATTATAGATGAGGGAGCTTCTGTAGATCTCTCGCAATTTCAGTGGCTTTTGCCACAACTCAATGAGTCGGGTTTTAGAGTACTAAGTGCATCTACACATTCAGTATCTAGTGAGTTGATATTACTCTTTGGCTACTACTTCAAAATTGACTCGATGAAAACAAGTCTTCCTTATCATCCTGAGCGTCAGATTGCCTTTACTAGTGAACCTGAGTACATCATTAAACCAAGCGTAGCGAAGGAAGATCAGATGTGTATTTTTGGAGAGACTGATGAATAGCCAAGTTCTAGATACACTTCCGACATTTAAGTTAATGATGGAGTATAAAGCCATCATGCTTGAGTCGATAAGGTCAATGGATACATATGGTGAATCGTATGTACGTGAATACGATTTTAATGCAGCTGTATTTAAGTGTCTCAAAACGCTGGAAGGAGACACAACTCAGCAAAATGCTGTCAGAGTAGCTTTTTCAAAGGATAATCTGATTAATTCACATATTTTGTCTGATATTGATCATTTCGAAGGTGCTGGGAGGCTGTTTTTCGATAAAGCAGTACTGGACATTTTTAGACTGTTTGATAGAAGCTTAATCCAAGAACTTACCCATATAGAGTTAAACACAAGGCTTGTTGCATTAAGGGAGCTAACTGATAGGTTTGACAGTGGTAGCCTTGATTTTAACCCCCAAGACTTGGACTACAAGGAGGCATTGGGAGCTTTGTTTCGAGCTCTTGCTGCTCTGCAAAGTCTAATTCGTAGAAACCTTACTCGCATGGAAGATGTGAACAGGGACTTGAGCGAACAGAGTGAGAAAGCCCTGAAGGCTACCAACCCTAATGTCGTACAAGCATTACAAAAAGACAATATTGAACATATATCAAACCTTTTGGTGAGACATATCCTACCCACTAGAGCTTTTCTGGATGAGAAAGTGGTGCTTAGAGATGGGGCAAATTTATTGGCATGTTTGGAAAAGCTTAAAAGGTTGTTTGAAGTGCATAGTTTAGATAGTGAAGCTTCGACCATGCTCCGATATGCAATTTCATTTAATGCTTATCATAAAGACATAAGTCGTATATCTACATCTATTGATCAGTTCTTAGCTCGCTCAAGGAAAAGGCTCACCCAGTTTAATGCAATCGAAAATGCATTTTCTGAGTTAGTGGAATATTTAAAAGAAACACAACAGGACTTAAGGCGTAAAAGAATCAGTTCAGATTTTGCTCAAACATCAGGTTTGTTTTGTGGTTTGATGAACCAGCCTCGTCCCAAAGACCTCCGACTGAGTGATTCACAGTCGTACTTTAATAATATAACCACGGACATCACCACGAAGCTTGAAGATTACAAACTTGTTAATCAGCTTGATTTATCTCTTTTACAGAGCTCTAAAGATAATAGTTTAGACACGCGCTTGGAAAGGGTGAAACAGGTTAAGCAACTAATGTATTCGATGAGATTCGAGCGTTGTGATGATTTAATAAAAGTAGTGAGCGATAGGCTAGAGGGCTTGTTGGACGATTACCAAATACTTGACCTTCTTGAAGCCCTAATGACTCTAAATTCAGTAGGCCAGTTAAACCTTCACAACCATCTTCCAAGAGTTACTAATATTTTTCATGAGATAACGGTAGGTGGGTATGTGTTTAAGTACAGAAAAATAAAATTGGAGGTACGAGAGACTTATGCATACGACTAATAACCTAATATCTAACACTTTCGACTATGCTGACCTCGAACTCAGTCAGCAAGTCTACTCCCAGTTCTCGTCTGGCAAAGTGATCACTAAGCGCATTTATGAAACATATACTCAGCAGTTTATTGAGAACCCTTTGTATACAGAGCTATATAAGCATTTGGATAGCCATTATAGCCTCCTTTACAAGCACATTGGGTTTGAGCTGGTTTTTAACTCTGGAGGCGAATTTTTTCACATTCGTAAAGATGATAGTTCAGAAGATGCGGACGAAAATGCTACTAAGGTGCAAGCATTGCTTTTAGTGATAGCTAGGTTTTGGACTGATAAAAGTTTCGATCTAGATGATTTAGCCAATGAACATTTTGGCCTTAAAGCTAAACATATAGATGAGATCAAACGAAATGAGCAGTATGACCGTATTCGAGGGGCACTAATGCCAAAAGATGACTGGGATGCATGCCTGCGCTTTCTCTTGAATCGTAACTTTATGTACCGATGCGGTGATGGGCATTATGTAGTGAGTTCTGCGGGCATGTTCTTTATTCAACACCACGTAAAAAAATACGAAGAATCGATCTGCTAATCTCTTACTTGTTCGCTAAACGAGAGTATTACCTAGTTCTTACAACAGAGCTTTTTGGTTAGTAATGCTCACCGCATATGTAGTTGGTAACACTCAAAGGAAGTTAGATGAAAATTTGGGCGTATGTTACAGATAAGAATCAAAAACCTATTCCAGGTAAGCAAGACCATAGTCAACTCATGATGTACATTTGGGAAGCTCTCAAACTTAAACGGGATCATGGGGCGGAGTTTAACCATTTCATTCTGTGGAGCACTCACAGAGATCCAAAAGATCGGAAGCCTGTGCATCCAAATAAAAATGGCTTTTTTAGATATAATCCTAAGAACGCAGCTAAAGAAGTACAGGGTGATAGTGATGGAGAGAGTCTATCGCATCAGTTAGCAATAGAAGCACTAACGTCTTTAAGTACGATTCCTTTGAAGATCAGAAACCAAGACCTTCCGCTAAAGTTTGAGTACTTTGACAAGGATTATCAATCTACTCGGCTCCAATTTGGTAGCGACAAGTACTTCTATCCTGATGCTATTGGATATCTGTCTAAAGACTCTCTGATGTACGATGAGTGGGGGGGAAAGGTTGCGTTAGAAATTTTTGTCACTCACAGTTGCGAACCCGATAAGGTGAAGGCATTCGAATCCCACAATATTCCTATCTTGGAAGTAAAGATCTCCGATAGCATTAGGTTTCGCAAAGAATTGAACAAACAGCCTTTTACGCCAGAGGACTTAGAGGACTACTTTGAGAAACTACGCGCTAGATTTAGCCAACAAGTCTTTGCGAAGATTTTGAGCAATCCACTTGTGACGCAACACTCAAGAACAATCATCAAGAAACTGAAAGATACTTTAGATAGTTCTAACGACAAAATGAGTCGTGTAACTAGAAATGTTACACTCTTAGAAAGGGAATCGGCCCGCTATAAGCAATACGTGGAGCAGCTAAAGATTTCGCAAAATCAAGAGTTGGAATCCTTCCAAAGCATCTTGCTTGAGAAGCAGAAAAGCTTTGAGCAAGTAAATTAGACCTCCATCAGCAATACCAACGTCAGATCGGGATTTCAAAACTCTACACAGGTATGGGGATTGTGTTTACAGGAGTGCTAACTACGCTAATGCTATTTTTGTTAGCACTCCCTCATATCAATTACGAACTTGCTGCTGGGCTAGTCGTTGACTATTTCAATTGGATAAGCAATTGATATTTATTTTGATAACTACTATTCAAAGAGAGCTGTAGAGTCTCTCATACTGTTTATTGCTGAAGTTTCGCAAATTTGGACAACGACTCTGCGCTCACTTTCCTTACTTTTCGTCTTCCTTGAGCCAGATTCGCTGACTCAACCTCAAACTCATGTAATCGGAAATAGCTATAAGTGTACTCTCCTTTATCAGAATACCGATGGTACTTGATTAGACGAATAGGCCCTTGTTGTAGATGTGTCCGAACTAGGTGCTTGAAAGGAAAATCTAAGTTTGGATGAATAAATCGATAGTATCTACTTTTGAAGGCTCTTCTTGGAAGTGATGCTATTGGAATACTAAGGAAGTCTGTCTTAGCACCTTTGATTGACATATTGCAGCGTTTACATGATACGCTGAGATTTTTCATAGTAAACATATGCCTAAGTCTTGATGACTTAGGAATTATGTGTTCAATATCTAATACAAAATTAAACTCCGAATTTATGTCTCTTTGGCAATAGCAGCAAAGTTGTAGAGTTTGCTGTTTCTTTTGATGCTTTATCTTGGCTTTAATAGCTGCAAGATTTTTATTTGACCACTCGGTATGGCCCAACTGTGTTGCTGATTTCATGAGACTAATTTCAGCGTTGGTGAAGCTAATCTTTGGCATTTACCATCTCCAACTCTAAGATAATGTTTCTCACACCGATTAGAAACTCTCGTTGCTTGGTGTCGTAGGATTGCTGGTAGAAGGAGTCAAGACTTTCAGTTGCGTCTTCTTTGGTTAGCTGCCCAATCTCTACTTTGTGAATGAGTTCAATACACCTTTCTGACAATGCGTTGCTTTCTGGAGTGACGATACCAAACTGGTCAATTAGTGCATCTTCTATATTTTTTACTTGCGCTGGAGCTTCAATAAACTGGTCTTGTGATGCCCTGTAAACTGAAACATTTTTTTCGGTAAGCCCACCCGCGACTAGTAAAGGTGAGTGAGTCGCAATGTAGAAGTTGGTCTTATAATAAGGAAATAGATTTTGGAGGTTGGTTATATATTTTTGTTGCCACTCGGGGTGTAGGCTGTTTTCAGGCTCGTCAATCAATATGTTATATCTGGCGTTAGAGTCATGAAGATTAGACGCAATAAACACTGCTGTAGATATTAAGGATAGTTCTCCAGAACTTGCTTGTATCAATGGGAAAACGATGTCCTTTTTTTGAACAACTATATCAATTGACCTAAATAGTTTAATTTTTTTACACAGCTTTTCGTGTTTTACAAGATTTACCAAAGCCTCTCCCCCCGAAGTTTTGGAAAGAGGTGTTTCTTGGTCTACCCAAAAAGTGTGGTCGGGCTTTAAGGTGCTTCTTATGTATCTAAAACTATTAGATATTACATCATAGTTTTCATAAACCCCTGATTCAGAGTCTGAGTCAAGTAAATGATTCATTAACTCACTCTCAATATTTTCACGAAGACCATTTATCGTTAGCCCAAATTTCTGTGAAAAACCAGCATAGTTTAAGATGTTAAATATGGATGAGAACAACTTATCTTCATGTCCGTAGCTATAAGATATTGCGCTCTTTATAGCCTCTCTAGCAACGAAGCGGCCTAATCTAGAGCCCATATAGTGATATGGCTTGTGAGGAGTCCTTCTAGGAAATTTATCGTTTGGAGCTGTCGAGATTGCAATGACTGTTTCTCCTTTGGCAATTAGGTTAGTTGCGATCTCGCCTAGTTTCTTACTTTTACCAGAGCCGTTTTCACCAACATATATATGTATCATAGAGTGTTACTTGTTATGGTTAGGTTTCTTAGTCTAACTTATTGAAAATAAAAAGCTGATATCTTGATTAGCGACGTTGGAAGTTATTCGACACGACAGTGGCAGACCAAGTCAGCGCGTATTACAAGAGAAAGTTAAATAGCACCTTCAAACTCACTATTTCAACTATTGAGAGTTTGAAGGTGCACCTAAGTTCTCTTTATGATGCTTGATTGATTATCACGCGTAGTTTAATGCTTGATATTTCGTCAATATAGGCTTCAGTAGCTCCCAGAACTGATAGAATATCTTTAGAAATCAGAGGTTTTGAAATTGCTGGTTGAACGATAGCTACTCCAACTTTGAATGAGGCATATCTAGCAACTTTTGACAGATGGATTAGCTGTTCTAGCGTTCCTTTGTCTATACGTGATGCCTTCTCTTGACTTAATCTAACTCGCTCTCTATCGATTAATCTGTTGATCAGAGCTTCTTTGTTAGCAAACCATTTAATACTTTTCACAGCTTGCCCTGCCACTTGATAGATATCGTCTACTCGTGCTCCAGGCTTCGCTACGCCTCTCTTTTTAGTACAATATTTGCAGTGGTATAAATCTATAATTAGCTCGGAATCATCGTTATTTTTGATGGCTACAATATCAGCGATCTCTCCGCTACCATCGTCATCGAACACTAGATCGTAGTTATCTTTGATTTGTTGGATAGTATGGAACTGAATTGAGTGTGGGTGCCTTAGATGTGTTTGGGATTCCACCGAAATATCAACACCATCCCACAACCAGCCCTCAATATTGTTCAAGGAGTATAAGTATGCATAATCTTCATACGAATAGTACCTATATCCACCATCGATGATAGAGGTATCCTCTAAGAAGAAAGCGGGGGGATTTTCATCAAAGAAATCAGTCAATAGACGCTCCTCACTCCCTATGATTATGTATAAAGGTGTATCAGAGCTGTAAGTTACTTCTCCCTTGGCTGTAATGGTTGCAGAAACACCAAATGATCCGCGAGGAGTCGAGATGTCAAAGTGCCTGATGTTATCTTTATCATTAGTCTTATCTGATAAAGTTAGCTCGCAGTTGAATAATGCTTCCTCCCACTTACCATCACTTAGATATACTTTTCGGTCATTCTTGCGCAATAGCTCAACTGGCCATTCAACATTGAGTAACCTAAGTTCTGGGTATTCGGTTAACTCTTCACTTTGCATAGCAGTTTTCAACACTTGGTTAGTATCGATTGACTCATCCAAGATTTTTTTGCCAACGTTTTTGCACCACTCGATCCATTGCTCCAGAGAATCGCTGTCCATTGACCAGACTTTACCCTTGTATGAACACCCGACACTAACAAGTTTACCGTCCTCGTACCCTTTACCAAAAATATTGGATTTGATAGAACGTTTAGCTTCAATGTCTGGAATCTGATCATTGATTTCAGTTCCTGTATGCATAGAGTAGCGAAGGCCTTTCTTGTTCTTGTTTAGACCAACATTTTGGAGCTTCAATCTCTTTAGTCCAGAAAGTGCACGAAATACGCGCTCTCCGTTTACTTGAGGAGCACCATCCGCGATTAATTTTGCTAAACGCTTTACAAGGCCATCCTTTGCAGATGAGTGGATAAAGAGTAACTTGTTTCGTTTATCAAAATAGGCGATATATAGATCCCAAGACTCGTCAAATAGCTCTTTAGAGCTTGACCATCCAACAGGAGCATATGATTTGACCGAAAAGACAAGGGTATCTTGCTCATCATTTAGAACAGAGTCATGAATCTGAAAATGCTTATTACTAAACTTATAGAAGTTTTCAGGTTTCCAAGTCGCAGCTCTTAAGTTAAACACGGTGGTACTTATACTTGGTGTTAACCCCAGATCCAGCAATTTACTTGGTTCTGAAAAGCCAGATTTGAAATCTTGATACTTTAGCTCTGAAGTTACTTTCTCACTGCTAATGTTACTGATGATAGAGTTCCAGTCGGAGTCTTCATTGTACAGTTCTTGAAGGCAGTCGTTCAGTTTAGGGTTTGCTATGTTAGCAACAAATTTTGCATCCCCAACTCCTTTCGTTGTTCTCGTGAAGCGTCCAGTAAACTGGAGCATTACATTGATGCTTTTATGTGGGTCATGAATCGCTGAAATTTTTAATTGAGGTAAATCGAATCCTTCTCCGAGCATATTTACGCATACGATTATTCGATGCTTCCCCGCCTTGATCGCTTTAAGAACTTCGTCTTTGCGTTTTGCTTTACTTGTAATCAATATAGGGTTGAGCTCGGTCTCATTTTTATAGTATTCATATACTTGCGTTGCTCTTTTTATGTTGTTTGCTCTAGCCATCACCATGTGGTTAAGGCCGTTCTTCAAGTCGACCTTCAATAAGTCAATAGCTTTCTGAGCAATCACTTTATCTGCTTTCTCTTCTACGAACTCTTTCACTGGATGAAACTCTATTGGCTTAAAGTAACCATCAAGTTGAGCTTTGCTAAGTGAATAGTTGAAAATAATTTTTCCGTCTACTCTAGAGCAGTCCGTCCGAAAAGGAGTTGCGGTAAATTGAAACACTGGTTTGTCGGCAAACTGCGCTTTTATTCGCGCCCAAGTGCTCGCTGTTACATGATGCGCTTCATCCACGACTAGATGAGAACATGCTTTTGTTAAAGTTTCTAAGGCAGCCTTGTGGAACTGTGATAGTGCAGCGGCAGTAGCAATGATTACATTCGAGTTTAATAGTTGATTGATTTCAACGATATCTTGAATACCGTGTTTTATAGTCGCAACAATAGGGTTCTCGAAGCTGTCATTAAGCATTCCTAGTTGTCTTAAGAGCCCAAGTTCTAAAAACTTTTTCTTGGTTTGTTCACGCAAGGCGTCAGAAGGGACAATAACTAGTGTTTTACGAAATCTACCCGCAACAACGATGGATAAAATAGTTTCGGTTTTCCCTGTACCTGTTGGCATAACAATAGTTGCAGCACTGCTAGCTTCGGATTTTTCGTAACCAAGTGCAGCATAGATACCGCCAATTTGGGGAGGGCGCAAACCTGGGATTTTTAGAGCTAAGTTTTCTTCTTGAAAGATAAAATTGTTTACACACCATGAAGTATAGATTTTGTCAGGTGATGGTTTTTTATCTGCCAAGCCTAACCAAGAAAGTTGGCTTTTTCCGACTAAGCTCTCTTTTACGATTCCCATTTTCAATTCCTTTAAACAAACACATAGATGCAACATGGTTATTTGTAACAAGGTGCATATTGGTGTCTGTTGCCAATGTAGTCAATTGAAAATGTTTAGATCTGATTAAGAATGTCCCTAATATTTTAGATACTTAGATGAGACTTGTCGTTCATCTGACTTCAACCAGTCCTCAACGAACACCTCAAACAAAGGGTCATCAATCAAGTCACAGGGTTTGGCGGTTACGTATTTATGACTTCGCGCTTCTGTTGAGACTAATCTCTCGTAGCCTTCTAAGTCACCTTTATCTAAGTATTTAGAAACTAATGCTGGTGGAGCAACAGCTCGCTCCACCAATACCGATTTCTCGGAGATCATCCAAAGTAGAATATCAGTGTCGTCTCGGCCTTCTCGCATGAGGCTAAGATTGTTTTTGAGATTATCTATAAGATTAAAATGCTCATCGAACTGAAAGGACGGGTAGTACCTCCAGCCGTTCACATTGATACAAAGAGCGTCGTGCTGCTCTTCGGGTAATTCCTCATGAGAAATGAGTTCTAGGCCGTTGAGAAGCGAGACAATAGCTTTTAATCGCTTAGTTTCGAGCTTTTTCATCAGAACTCCTCACAGCGATCATTGCGTTGGTCATCATACAGTTAATTTTCGTCGGTTGAGTCTTGGTTATTTTCCAATTTGTTACATTCAGCGATAACTTCTCGGTGACGTCTTTGTTTTTCTTTGTTTTCTTCTTTTTCTGCTTCAATACGCCTCATGTCTGAAAACCACACAAGCCATTCATTCAATGTTATAGATTTGCTCTCAACAGCGATTTGATTAAATGTGAGCATGTAATCACAGAACATGTTGAACACTTTCGCTTCATCGTCTCTTCTTAAGAGTGATGCAGGGCTAGCTGTGACATAGTTACGACTTTGCTCATACAACTTTTCGGCTTTCATGTATTGTTTCATGCGTGCCTTGAGGAAAGCTGGGCGCCTAGCAGGTACTTTGTAATCCCAAATTTGATAAGTTCTTTCAGTAAAGAACCACTTAACTGAGTTTTCTTGTTTGATGATCTTAATCAGGTTAAGACGTGGTGCTAGGTACGGATGAATATCTCCATTTTCATCAAACTGCTCTCTCGGATAGAGCCTTGTATTATTAAGAGTCACAAACATCGCGATGTCACGTAAGTGAGGTTTGACTTCGTGTGCTTCGAAAGTTTGTTTGAATGTACCGAGAAATTTCATAGTAATTGTTCCTAATTTTTGGATTTTGAGACGATTTCTTCTGCTTGCCCAATCGAAACGGGGAGGCGTTTTCTGTTTTTGATTAATGAGTGTTGTGAGTCCACCTGTCTTTCGACGTCTGACACCGAAGTTGCCTTCTTTACGTGTTGCTTAATTTGTTTAGCCAGCTTTTTATCTGCCAGATTCCAATCAATAGATGGATGGTACTTAGCAGGCTCTCGTTTTGGTAAGTGCTGGTTTAGCCAGTCCTTGTCATATCGAAATAGCCACATGTAGCAACTGCTCGAATGTTTAATCTCTGTCCGAGTTAATGTTGGATTCTGGGAAATGATCTTCTGGAGTGTTTGACGATATTGATGTCGTTTTTGGCAGAACCAGAGTCGTTTTCTCCATGCGGATAATCCTGACATCGCATTTATTTGCTGTTCTACAGTACCAACGCTAACACCGCATAATTTGGCGATATCTCGTCTATGAATCCCGCGAAAAGCGAGTCTCAATATTTGGTCGACTAATGCATCGTTGAGTCTTTTAAATCGATGCTTGATTGTGACCCCATTGCGTTGCGCCATGGCTGCCAGAAAGCCAACCGAACATCCTGTCGCCTTGGCGACAGAACGAAGCGAGTTTCCTGAGGCCAACTCGGATAGACAGACACGAGGCTTATGAGATTCCCGACTACAATAGTTCGAGACCTGAGAAGTTTGTCGAAAGTAACACTTGGCGTTCTTCGCAAAGAAAGCACCAACCAATGCATGCTGTATGTAATGGTTGTAGTGGTCGTTTAGGAGAAGGCACCTTAAGAAATTGAATTTATATAGCTTCGAAGGCAGTAGCTTTGCACCAGTAAATAAAGGAGCCCAAAAGTCTTGTAGACGATTGACGGCTTCTGATTGCCTGATCTGTCCTTTCGGAGTTAACAAATGGGTCTTAATCATCCAAGATGAGTGAGAGGGTGTAGCAATATGCTCGTATCGACGTTCGCATTCATGGCGATGCCAACTACTGATGAATTGCGATAACCTCAACGCTCGTTCTAAACAAAGATCAGAACCATGGAAACATCTATCGTAAGGTGTTGGTGGTAGTTCGATGCGTTTGTTAAGGCCATCGGCATCTGTCGGTGCATATTGCAGCCAACAAGCATGCTTTGGACAAACGAACATACCGCAATACTGATGTACGGTACGCCAAATACCATGCCCCCATTTCAATGTGTCTTCCTCAAGGCATTGCGGACAGAACTTTAGTGCGCTGCTAAACCTTAACCGAGAAGAGGTAGTACGTGATAAGACTGCGATGTGACTGCCATCATTGCTCAACAGGTGCAATCTAAGTCTTGCTTTGCTTTTGTTATCTTGAAGGCAAGCGCCTACAACAGGGAAACAAGTACTGTTAAACAACAACCTTTCCGCATCTATTGAAGTCTGTTTGGCAACTTGTTCGAGCATGCAAGGAAGCTGGGGGTTAATGCGAACATCTGTGCGCCCTAGGAGAGCTCGGTTTTTTTCGTGTAGCGAGCGTCTTGGTGAGGCTGCGTGGTGTCGCGCAACAAGGCTATAAAAGGCTTCACCAGCTATTTCGTGCAGGTACATAGGTCTATAACTGTCCTGTAGCAACCAGCATGAGAATGTAGATCAGTGGTGGACTAAATCTGTTTGTTGAAGTCGATAAAAATAATCGTGTAGTCCTCATAGTGGGAGAAATTATGTGATCATTTACCTTCCTCGTGTTCGAGAAGTACTGCTCCAGAGCGTCTTTCCCTAGAGTCACGAAAATCTCTTTGTACCAATCGCCACAAGCTTTCTTAAAAGCCAACGTTTCAGTTTGCTCAAGCGTAAATCCGATGTGTGCCAACGTATTTTGTTGCACTGATTCAAGGCATAGGGTGAGCGTTTGATCATTTAACGCCAACATAAGCTGTTCAACTTTTAGCATTGTTTCATCATAGTACGCTCCCTGACTTGTCATGCTGGAACCACAGCTCGGACAGATTAATGCTGGGGTTTGCATTCGACTAAGATTCTTTACAGTGTAAGTGCATGAAGGACAGCTATTAATGAGCCTCGTTCTGTGTTTGTAGCAGTGAAAAACACCCTGTAGTTGGTGCTGTTGGTGAAAATATGAAATACCAACAGTATCTAAGTCTTCAGAAATACAGTCTTTGCAGTAACGCCAAAAACGATTATGTACCGTTTGGGATTGTGTGAAGTCGATGTCATATGGCTTTCCTTTCAAAAACAATGGTAGCTCGCGTTTCTCTCGCTCGTTGAGGAAAGACTCGATGACGTTACCGTGCATATGCATTTGCCAAATCGAACGATTGTCATCATTAAGAATATTCATCAGTATGGCGTCTAGGTCAGACATGACTGTAACTGGCGACGCACTGAAATTTGCCAGCCCTACACGTTTTGCTGAAGTAGCAAAAGTGCCAAAAGGGGACATAGTATGAACTCGGCTAAGGAAGCTTCTTAGGTGTTCGTTCGGTAGTAGGTACAAGATGTTATTCATACTTTCTAGCCTGCGCTAGTAAGGCTTCAGGAGTTAAGTTCTCTAGCATTTCTTGGTCTTTCTCAGTAAGGTTTGCGGCAGAACGAGAGCTTCTAATGGATTTCTTATAGACTTGGTTGCCGTCAATATCTGAGCCACTTTCAGAAAACAAATCCTGTTGAACCGAGTGCAATTGAGATAAAGGGTTGCAATCCTCATATTTATAAAATTGACCACGCTTTAGTGCCGTTAATGCGCCTGAGACCAAGAGAAATTGTTCTTTGAATACATGGTCTAGAGCAGCCATGCTTAGGTCTTGATTGTTTGGTGTTAGATAAGTCAGATAAGACAATGTGGCCTTTATTAGGCTGCTCGCGATAGCAGGGATCCCTGCTGATAAGTAGTGAACATGGCGTGTTAGAGTATCAATGTCAGTTGTCTGATTCTTAAGTAATTGTGTCGGGCACATTTGCTTAATGAAGCGTTTCCAAAACGAACTTTCAACATCACATTGCTCTAAGATTAGCGACCCTGTCTTTCCAATTCGCCTAGCGGCAGTCATCTCTTTAGAAAACAGATTAAGTGTTGATAGTGTCCCGACGAGTAATAGTGGTACACCAACCTTGTTAAACAACTCTTCCACGAACTTTAGTGTGGCGTTCTCGTTGTTACCGACTTTCTCGTACTGTCGAGTTTCAGATAGGTTCTGAGCTTCATCTAGAACAATAATCCCAACACCATGGATGAGTAGAGCCTTACGAACCGCAATCATTAGTGCTGTAACTGAGCTTTTCTGATGTGATTCGTAATAATTCTCACCAGTTACCGAATCGATGGACTCAAGAATCCTCCAGAGTAGTGCACGCTGCCCGCGAGCTGTTGGGATATCGATCTTGAGCCAGACAATCTGTTCGTAGATGAACCTTTGTCCTTGGTACTCTTGATGTGAAATGACTTGAGGAATGGCAGACAAGATGCTCTCTACCATCGCTGACTTTCCGCGACCTGATAGACCTGCTACCAAAAAACTCTGCTGATTTGCTGTTTGCTTTAGAGTGCGCTCTTGCCCTTCAGGTATTTCAAGAGAGTCGGCAAATTGCAATTGTTTAATATCGCCATAAACCAAAGGGTTGCGATAGATATAGCCTCGCTCAATCATGCGAAATACGGTGTCATAAAGGCGTGGGGCTTCATCCTGAACAACATAGCACTCAGATAGGTTATCAATGAATGTTCTGGTGTAGTAACCATGATGCTCAGTAGGGAGCGAACTAACATCAATCACCATGTCAGGAGATAGTGTTGTTGCCTGGATAAATTGTTTAGGTAGCAATGGCATTCCAAGCGCTTCAATCAGAGGTTTTTTTGCCATCTGAGAGTTAGGGTGAGGTATATAATTAGCTATCATCTTGTTCATCATCAAAGTCAAAAAAATCAGGTGTTTCCAAGTGTTGGGTACTCTTTTTAGCAGTGGATCTAGCGTTATCCTCGGAACTTAACGTTGCTGCTATTTGTTCAGATTGTTTGCTGCGTTCAATAGAAGAGACGATACTCTTTCGTTCTTTGATACCTGTCTGGATAGACTTTGCTGACGATGTTTTTAAGAATCGAGCGTCAGCTTTTGCTTGTTTATCGATTTCATCCAGTTTGTTTAAGAACTCAATTTTGTTAGCGAATGAATGTTCTTCATGAAGGCTTTGTTTTTGTTTGGTTAATTCGATTTCATGAAGGGTCGATTGCCAAATTTGATTACGATACGCTTCAGAGCGATCAGTGAGTTCTAAAGTAATTAGTTCGTTAGATTCAGGGTCTTTACACCAAATAAAGTTCGTTGAATTTTGGTCGTATCGAACTTCCACTGTGTATCGGCCAAAATTACGAGCTTTGTCTAACCATTGTTTATGAATGATTTTGTTAGCGCTGTAATACAGCCCCTTAAAGTAAACGCCCTCCATTCTCACAGTCGCCTTGTCAGCAGGTAGCAATGCGAAACGAAGTCGCTCTTCAGATATCTGAGCTGGCGGTATCATCATTTCTTCTAGCCCGTAGAGATATAAGTCTCTAGGAGAGAAACCAACATCATCACGAGACATCTCGAAGTTATGGTTGTTCTTTCTAAGGCGGTTGTTATTGGTATAAATGATTGTCCTTATGAGCTTTTCCATGAATGCTTCGAAGGACATCGACGCTTTTCTAGAAGCGTGTTGCTCTTCCTTGCTGGGTACTTTCATGACTTGACCAGGCACAAATCGAACAGCATTTTGATGAAAGATATCAAATGCTTTCTCGACAGTTCCTTTACAATCCCCGCGATGATACGGAGCGAAACTGGCGATTGATAAGCCAATTTCGCCCTTAAGCATGCTTTCAATGTTACGGTCTGTATACTCGGAACCTCGATCCATGACTAACTGTGAGCAGACATGGTGGCACGGCCATTCGTTTTCAGTAATTTCAACGCCATAGCGTTTAGCAAACTGGACTTTGTTGGTAAAAGCATTGAAAAGGGCTTGTGATGCTCCAGTCCAATCTGGGCCGTGAAAACAAGCGTGAGTGCCAACAAACATGCCAGACCACGTATCTACAACTAGATAGATCACAGGGCGTCCCGTGGCTAACTGATTGGTTTTGTCGTAGGGATAGCGTATGTATTGATCAACGACTGTTGCATCTATTTCATAACGGCTTGTGGGGCCACGAACACCCTGTCGAGCGAGGCCTGCACGGCCTCGGAAGTCTTTTTGAAAATTGGTCGTGCCGACAGCCTTCCTTATCAATTCAAGTTGATCTACGTTTTGCTTAAAATGATATTTAAATGCATTTCGTGAAATGAGTTTGGCCCTTGGAACAGGCAAAGCTATCTCATGTGCTTCTTCAATCATTGGTTTAACACGTGCATACATGAACTTGCGTGTAAACTGATCGTAAAGGTCACTCAGCCTAGCTTTGCCACCGTTTGGAATGGTTTTAGCAAATCGTCGAATATGTTTAATGTCTTGCTGAGTGACTCCACTATAAGGACTTCCATATCTGGTTTTCGGGCCACTTTTGCCTAATTCAGGGTCTTGGTCAAATGACGGTGCTTCAGGTAAAGACTGATTCGTTCCGCAATTTCTCCACAGAGGGAGTAGAGCATTGACATGAGAACCGTAATACCAGTAACGATTTAAAATTTTTGCTACATAACTGCGGCTGCGACCTGATGTTTCTATCAATCGATGTAAGATTGAACTGCTATCGATAAAAAGATAGTTGTAACGTAGTTCGTCGTTATCGATTAATGGGGCAATAATGTTGAAGCTGCTATCTCTGCGTTGTAACCACTTTCTGCGCTTCTTATCCTTCAGTAACTCTTCGTCCGACATGTATAGGTAAGGGCTAAAGGAATGCTCTAGCACTTTCCATTTGCCCAGCTCTATTTGCCTCAACGTATCACTTAGCATAATCGTATGAGGCCTTTTAGGGCGTTCAACATTGAGCTGAGTGACAGCAATTTGGTCGAGGTCTTGGCAAATATCTACGATAAGATATTCAAGCCCTTTTTTGCCATCGACTAATTTTTGATTAATTCTCATCGTGTTGCGTAATCATCATTACAGGGCGAAAAACTTCTATGCGCTCATTCAGGTCAACGTCTAGTTGACCTGAATACGCAAGATGTTGAAATATCTCTAACGCAGCAAGTTCGGTTACATCATGTACTAATGATGCGTGATTCAAATGCTGCTTTAGAGTTTTCTCTGGGTCGTTGATAAGGCTCTTGTTTAGAGTGTTTAACATCCCTTCGCACAGTGGGCCTTCGATTTGGCTCTCGCGTACATGATGGTAAGTCTCTCTAAGCCATTGAAGGTTGTATGTTTTGTTGGGGTTTAAGTCTTCATCTGTTATTTGCGTTAGATGATGGTTGTAATGCCCCCAGTACATCTCTTCAATTTTGAACTTTTGTTGGGTTCGTGTGACTTTTTGGGGAGGCTCAAATTCAGTGCTTAGTGCTGAGCTCGGTTTATAGTTATACGGCTGAATGCCAAGCTGGTCTCTTGTCGCATCATACAAGGTGACAACGAAATCCGTGGTCATGGTTGCAGCAGGAATATCTTTACCATCCCGTTCTTTGTATTTAGCAGGGTGTCGATAATTCAGATATTTAGCCCACTTGAGAGTTTCACTTAACGGTAAGGGGTATTGCTCTTGTATATCCAAGACTTCAGGATCGTGCTCAAGATGAAGGAATAGAGCAAGCTCACCTAAGCTGAATAAGTGATGGCAGCGTTTCGTCTTGTGACTGAAAACAATATGAGATAGACCGACACTATTTGAACGTCGAACTGTAATATATGGCTCGTACTCACCATTCTTAATCTTCTTTAAGTGTTTTTCTAATTTTCTGAGCTCATAGTTTGTTATGTATGGTTGCTTAACTATTTTCATATACCTAATCCTCACTTACTAATATATTGTTAGCAGCCTTTCTAGGGTTCGTCTAACTGGGTGTGCTTGTAAGTCTATGTAAATAAAGGATTTATCATAACTTATATAATTGGCTTAGAGCTTAGGGAGCTGAATTAGAACAGCTTGTAATTCAATGTGATATTTGAAGGGATACATGGAATTTGCAGTTTTTCATTAGGCTTAATTATTATTCCTTATATAAATCGATATAGAATCTAATATCTTTATATTTCATTGCTTTAAGAAAGGATTGTTCACGGATCGTACATTTGGATTCCTAACTCAAAAAAAACTGATAAAACATGCAAATTTATTGTTCTGGTTGCTTATTTTCGACAGAGTTAGATATCTTTTTTAAAGAGGCTAGTATTACAAACATGTGATGATTAGTTAGGCTTGGTTATGGTTAGCGCAGAAAGATTTATCAGTATGGCATGGGAACTAGAGCTCACCATCTGCTCATTGATAACTGACCAAACACCAGAGGGCTACTTGGATGTGTGTAGAGACCAAGCTAAGAGTAGAGGCATAGATGTCTTTAATCTGAACTTTAATGAGTATGAATCCCCCCTAGCTGCTTTCGCAGCAGAAGAGAACCGAGAATTGGTTGCTACTTTGGAAGGTTGTAGACGCAAGACACTTGTCATTTTTGAAGGAGCTGACGCGCTAGCACCTTTGGAGTGTAATGAGACGTTTTGGTTAAGATCTTTACTGGTTAATAGCGATGCTAGTGAGCTTGTTGTTATTTTCTTGGTTACAAGTGAGGGGAAGGTAAGGTTGTTTCAGGATACTGAGGGAGCGTTCTATCGAGATTGCTTAAACTTGAATTAGCCTTCAGTCTCGATGCAGATGATTTAGTCCTTTGTGTGTAGGATACTGAGTGAGTAATATGCAATAAATTGAGCTTTGTCACATGTAGAAGTTGCAAGGTCGATTAGTATCATTGACTTAGTCAAAAACTAGCCTTAAGGCCTTGTTCCTCATGCATATTAGTCAGTTGTCCATTGTTAATTTCAAGAACTTTGAACGTTCAAACTTTTACTTCGAAAAAGACTCAGTTAATACAGTCATTGGAGAAAATGCGTCTGGTAAAACAAACGCATTTCAAGCTATGCGTCTTATTCTAGATGACTCATTACCAGCCAATTCAAAGTTTCTATCTGCCGAGGATTTCCATCGTGGAATCGACGAGCCGTTTGGGCATTGGGTCGTAATAACTCTGTACTTTGAAGGGTTGACTGACTCTGAAGAGCAACAAGTTTTGTCGAACTATATCTTGAATGATGAAGGCAAAAAAGTTGACTCTTCTGATGGTACATACTCATTTATCTATCGCCCCAAGTTTTCTATAAGACAAGATTTGTATGAGCTTACGTGTAAGCACGATGATAAGATTGCTCGCTCTGAAGCAATCCAAGGCTATTTAAAATCAAAGGCAATCACACGCGATACCTATGAGCCACTCGCTTTCGTTAGAACTAAGCTCGATTTCACCGATGAAAATACGTATAAAGCTATGGTGGGCGATTTTGATGAGTATAAATTCCCTGACCCAAGCAAGGAAAGTGAAGCTACACTCGGTAATAAGAAACCACCGTATTTCTCGTTGTTAAATGAAGTTGCTTGTACTTACGTCAAAGCATTAAGAAATGTTGTCGCAGACCTTCGTTATTATAAAACGAATCCACTTTATAAGTTACTAACTCTAAAAAGCAAAGAGATTGAAGATGATAAGAGTGTTGTAGACGACATTATAGATGTAAACAAAAAGATATCGTCGATCCCTGAGATTAAAGCTCTAAGTGAAGATATATCAAGTTCTTTAGTTAGTACAATAGGGTCTACGTATTCTCCGAAGATCAGAGTGTCATCTCAACTACCTGAAGATTTTGTAGAGCTAGTTCAATCACTAGGCTTGGTCGTTGAAGATTCGTTGGACTACCAAGGTACAGGAAGAATTGAAGATCTCAGCTTAGGTGGTGCAAATTTAATATACTTGGCTTTAAAACTCTACGAATACGAGGTAGTCAGAGATAGTGATGACCACATCACACACTTTTTGATGATTGAGGAGCCTGAAGCTCATATACATACGCACATTCAAAAAACTCTCTTTGAAAACTTCAACTTCAAAAACACTCAGGTATTTGTGTCGACCCATTCAACTCAGATTAGCTCTGTATCCAAGATTTCATCTATGAACATTTTGTCACGAAAGCAGACAAAAACTGAGGTGTATTTACCTTCCAATAAGCTAGAACCTAATCATGTTCAATGTATTGAGCGTTATTTAGATGCGGTGAGGAGCGACATACTCTTTGCAAAGAGTGTAATTTTAGTTGAAGGGGATGCTGAGCTCATCCTGATACCTGCGCTTGTTAAATCTACTCTTGGAATAAGTTTAGATGAGATGGGTATTAGTCTAATTAAGATGGATGGTACAGTTTTTAAACATATCTCTGACCTATTCCATAAGGAACGAATAAGAAGTTATTGTGCGATTCTTACCGATCTAGACGAAGCTTTTGCAACCGAAACAAATGATACATTCGCGACAGATGACTTTGTAAAGTCTCAAATGAATGCGGACAAGTCAGGGAAAGAACGCAAAAAAGCCTTAGATATGTATATAGGAGATAATCCATACGTTAAAGCATTCTATGCTCAAAATACTTTTGAAACAGAGTTAGTAAAATTTGATCAAAACTCTGAATTATTTACAGAAGTTATGGATTCTAACTATAAAAAAGGTAAACACCTGAATAATGTCAAGAGTGAAATCGAAGATAAGGATCTGTGTGTTAGATATAACCGTGCTCTTAAGTTTGCTAAGAAGATTGGCAAGGGTTGGTTAGCTACTCAAATGGTAGAGCACACGCACGTTGATAATCTTCTTCCTGATTATATTTTACAAGCGATTAAGTTTTCTCTTACTGGTAGAAACTTAGACGATATTTGTTTGAAGATGATGGAATTTAATCTGGAACTTATGAAAGCAAAGGAAAAAGCCGCAGTAGACAAAGAAGATTCATTTGAGAGTAAGTTGACCGTGTATAAGTCTTTTTATGCTGATGATACTTTTGTGAGGTTTGTAGAAATATAATGCCATATCGAAACCTAACTCCAGAGCAAATGGATGCAGTTACCTACGTCGATGACATGCTACTTTCTGCCTGTCCTGGCTCAGGCAAGACCAAAACTCTGGTTTCTAAGCTTTATCATATTTTAGATAACTCTGAAGATTTGTTAATAGGTAAGCGTAAAGTAGTAGCTATAACTTATACAAACATCGCAGCAGATACTATCACTGAAAGGTTACTTTCGTACGGAGTAGAAAGTAACTCTTTATGGGTGGGAACCATACACGCCTTTTGCCTTCAATGGATTGTTAGACCCAATATTAATAATATACCTCGTTTATGTGGCGGGTTTGTGGTCATAGATGAGCACGAACGAGAAGCCAAGTTAGTTGAGCTCAACACACACTACAAGAAAAAAGGTTATGACCAGGTAGTTACTTCACTTAACTGCGATTATGAACCCGTGTATAAAAAAGGCTCGGTAGAGTATAAGATCGTGATTGATTACCATCGTTATTTGGCCACTAACGATTACATCGACTTTGACCTAATTCTCAACATCAGTTACCGATTACTTGTCGCCAACCCACAGATAGCACGCCGTTTAGCAAAACTTTTATACCACGTTCTAGTCGATGAATATCAGGATACGTCGGCCATGCAGTATGAGATTCTCAAGCTAATTATTTCTCACAAACAAACTAAACTCACTGTTATTGGGGATAAAGAGCAGGCTATTTACACGGGATTAGGGGCTGTAGTAAAAGGTAAGAAAGAACTAGAACAGTTTTTTGATTTAGATAAGGGAATAGAAGAGAAACGCCTTACTGGTTGTTTTCGTAGCAGCCAAAGAGTCATCAACCACTATCTTAGGTATCAAGATGCTGGTTATGCGGTTAGTGCTCTATCTGAACTTAAGGACTTCCCGTCGGTGGTTCACTTAGAGTCTGCTGTTGATAAAACTCAATTGCCTGAGTATATCAAAGGCATTGTTGAGACTCATTTAGCGCAGGGGATTGAAGGTCAAGAGATAGCAGTAGTTTGTCCTAGTTGGTTCGATGTGATGGCATTATCTACAGGAATTGATGCACTAGCGAAATCTTTCGACATTGATGGGTTTTTGATTTCACCAATTCCAAAGAATCAAGACAACCTATGGCTTCCATTGATTCGGCTAGTATTGATTAAAGTTAATATGAATAACTTTGTTAAGCGTCGTCGGTTAGCTATCGAACTATCCGATAAATTGTATGATGCGGGTTCTACGCAGGAGAGAATTGACCCAAGAGCGCTACTAAAAACTGTTAATTCCATATCGCTCAATATGAATAGTGAAATTGAACCTTGGATAGCGTTAGTTATTGAGAAAGCTTGCGAAAATCTGGAGATTGATCTTTATGAGACGACGGAAGCTTATAAAGCCAAACAAAGCATACTAAGTGCTACTACTGAACGAATGGCTAAGTATGGGATGGATTACAAGGCGTCAGACTTGAGCAGATTCTTTTCATCTTCGAATGGAGTAAAAATCACTACATGCCATTCAACGAAAGGGGATGAATATGACGTTGTTATCTGTACAGGCCTGCTTAATGGTAAAGTCCCGCATTGGAATGACATTATCGATTGTAGTAGGTCACATCAGGACTATGTTGCTAGAAGATTACTTTATGTTATTTCGTCTAGAGCGAGGAAGCACTTATATCTAATTTCTGAAAGTGGGCACAAAACGACCAACGGAAATCCTTACCGACCAACCAGTCAGCTTTAAGGACGGTATGGTAGTTAAGTTAACGCTATTAAGTTGATTGTTCATATGAGCTACAACGACCCACAAAGAAAAGGCGAACCAAACGGTTCGCCTTTTTTACTGAAGTTAGTTTCCAATTTAGTTATCGGTTTCCAACTCGGTTATCACAGTTTCCAACTTGGTTATCTGTGATCAACAAAAATTAGTCTTCGTAGTTATCGATGCTTGGGCACGAGCAGATTAGGTTACGGTCGCCGTAAACGTTATCTACGCGGTTTACTGTAGGCCAGTATTTCCAAGATTTGGTTGCTTTTGATGGGAAGCAGCCAAGTTCGCGTGAGTATGGGCGATCCCATTCTTCAGCAGAAAGGTCAACTTGCGTGTGTGGCGCATTAACTAGCGGGTTGTTCTCTAGTGGCCATTCACCATTTTTCACTTTCGTCATTTCTTCACGAATAGAAATCATCGCATCACAGAAGCGGTTTAGCTCTGCTAGGTCTTCAGATTCCGTTGGTTCAACCATTAGCGTGCCAGCAACTGGGAACGACATGGTTGGCGCGTGGAAACCGTAGTCCATTAGACGTTTCGCGATGTCTTCTTCGCTAATGCCTGTTTCTTCTTTCAGCGGACGGATGTCGATAATACATTCGTGCGCTACGCGGCCATTTTTACCACGGTAAAGAACAGGGTAGTGAGGGCGTAGACGTTCCATCACATAGTTAGCGTTTAGAATCGCGACCTTGGTTGCGTTGGATAAGCCTGCTTCACCCATCATTGCGATGTAAGCCCAAGAGATAGGTAGGATAGATGCACTACCAAAATCTGCAGCTGATACTGCGAAGTCTTCGCCTTCTACACCGTTCTCGATGTGACCTGGTAGGAAAGGTGCTAGGTGCGATTTAACGCCGATAGGACCCATACCTGGACCGCCGCCACCGTGAGGGATACAGAAGGTTTTGTGTAGGTTTAGGTGAGAAACATCTGAGCCGATAAAGCCAGGGGATGTTAGACCAACCTGTGCGTTCATGTTCGCGCCGTCTAGGTATACTTGACCGCCTGCTGCATGAACCATTTCACACACTTCTTTAACTTTCTCTTCGTAAACGCCGTGCGTAGAAGGGTAAGTGATCATGATGCTGGATAGGTTGTCTTTGTGCTTCTCGATTTTCGCTGCTAGATCGTCGATGTCGATGTTGCCTTCGTCATCACACTTAACAACCACAACTTTCATTGACACCATAGATGCGGTTGCAGGGTTAGTACCGTGCGCAGAACTTGGGATCAAACATACGTTGCGGTGACCTTCGCCACGGCTTTCGTGGTAGCGTTGAATCGCGATAAGACCTGCATACTCACCCGATGCGCCGGAGTTTGGCTGTAGTGAGAATGCGTCGTAGCCTGTGATTTCACAAAGCTTCTCTTTTAGATCTTTCGCTAGCGCTGCATAGCCCGCCGCTTGTTCTGCTGGTGCAAATGGGTGCATAGAACCAAATTCAGGCCAAGTGATTGGGATCATTTCTGCCGCTGCGTTTAGCTTCATTGTACAGCTGCCTAGTGGGATCATGCCGTGCGTTAGCGAGAAGTCTTTGTTTTCAAGCTGTTTTAGGTAACGCATCATTTGTGTTTCACTGTGGTAAGTGTTGAACACTGGGTGCGTTAGGTATTCTGAAGTACGACGTAGCGCTTCTGGAATGGCGGCAAACTCGTTACCAGCGATTTCCGTAGATAGTGCGGTAACGTCTTCTTTTACGCCAAAGACAGCGAACAATGCTTCGACATCTGCAACGGTTGTTGTTTCGTCTAAGCTAATGCCTAGTTTGCCAGGTAGGGCGCGTAGGTTGATGTCTGCTGCGAGTGCTTTTGTGTACAGATTTTGCGTTTTCTCACCAGTGTTGATGGTGATGGTGTCGAAGAAGCTGTTATGAGCAAGTTCAAAGCCGCCTTTTGTTAGGCCAGCAGCAAGGATGGCAGTCATGTGGTGCGTGCGACGAGCAATGGTGCGTAGACCTTCTGCACCGTGGTATACCGCGTAGAAAGACGCCATGTTTGCTAGTAACGCTTGAGCGGTACAGATGTTTGATGTCGCTTTTTCGCGGCGGATGTGCTGCTCGCGAGTCTGCATTGCCATACGAAGTGCTTGGTTGCCTTTCGCATCGATAGAAACACCGATAACACGGCCTGGCATTGTACGTTTGTGTTTGTCACGAGTTGCCATGAATGCCGCGTGTGGACCGCCGTAACCCATTGGTACGCCGAAACGCTGAGCTGAACCGATTGCGACGTCTGCGCCCATTTCTCCAGCAGGCTTCAATAGGGTAGAAGCAAGCAGGTCTGTCGCAACAGTAACAAGCGTTTTGTTTGCTTGTGCTTTCGCGATGATGTCCGTTAGATCACGAACTTCACCCGTTGTGCTTGGGTATTGAACCAGCGCGCCGAATACGTCTTGCTCTGGTAGAGATTCTAAAGAGCCAACTAGCACTTCAAAACCGATGAATTTAGCACGCGTTTTTACCACTTCGATGGTTTGTGGATGCACGTCGTCAGCCACAAAGAATACGTTGCTCTTACTCTTACCAGCGCGCTTACAAAGTGTCATCGCTTCTGCCGCTGCCGTTGCTTCATCAAGCAAAGACGCGTTTGCGATTTCCATACCGGTTAGGTCGATAACCATTTGTTGGAAGTTCAGTAGTGATTCCAGACGGCCTTGAGAAATTTCTGGTTGGTATGGTGTGTACGCGGTGTACCAGCCTGGGTTTTCTAGTACGTTACGCAGAATGACATTTGGCGTGAACGTGTTGTAGTAACCCTGACCGATGAATGTACGTTTGACTTGGTTTTGTTTTGCGAATTGTTTCATTGTAGCCAACATGTCCGCTTCGCTTTTCGCTTCTGCCAACGTCATTGGCTGCTCAAGGCGGATGTTTGCTGGTACGGTTTCGCTGATCAGTGCGTCTAGGCTAACTGCGTTGATCGCTTCCAACATTTTTTGTTGGTCAGAAAGTTTTGGTCCGTTGTGGCGTCCAACGAACTCGTTTTGTGTGCTGAGGCTTTGAAGTAATTCAGTCATTGTCCTTTACCTACTCCTTGGCTCGGGTATCGGAAATGGTCTTAATTGACTCATTTAATTATACGTCCGAACCTAGAAAAAAAGCTGCTCTCTAAACAGGCTAGGGAACAGCTTTCGTCACATCCTAATTACTCTTCTTCGATAGAGCTTAGGTATTCTTCCGCATCTTTTAAGTCATCCAACTCAGATGGGTCAGAAAGTTTCACTTTCACGATCCAGCCACCTTCGTATGGTTCTTCGTTGATTAGCTCTGGGCTGTCTTCTAGCTCTTCGTTGATTTCAACTACTTCACCGGTTACTGGTGAGTAGATGTCTGAAGCCGCTTTTACAGACTCAACCAAAGAGAAGCTTTCGCCAGCTTCTACTTCGTCTTCCACGTCTGGCAGGTCAACGAATACTACGTCACCCAACATTTCTTGCGCATGCTCAGAAATACCGATTGTCACTGTGCCGTCACCGTTGTCACGTACCCACTCGTGGCTATCTGTAAACTTCAGTGTTTTGTCCATTGCTTAATCTCCAAATAACTTGTCAGGAATTATTCTGATTTAAAAAGTCGTTTACTGGTAAAGAGGGAAGCGACTGCAAAGCTCTTTTACTTCTTTGCGAACGCGTTTCTCAACGATTGCGTCACCTTCTGGGTTGTTCACCAAACCGTCCAGTACGTCACCAATCCAATTACCGATGAGTTTGAATTCTTCAGCGCCAAAGCCGCGGCTTGTACCCGCAGGCGTTCCTAAACGGATGCCCGATGTAATCATAGGCTTCTCTGTATCGAATGGGATGCCATTTTTGTTACATGTGATCCCAGCACGCTCTAGAGCTTCTTCTGCTTTGTTGCCTTTCAAGCCTTTAGGACGAAGGTCAACAAGCATTAAGTGCGTGTCTGTACCACCGGTTACGATGTCGCAACCGCGAGTTTGCAATACTTCCGCTAGGACTTTTGCGTTATTGATCACCGAATCAATATAAGTTTTAAATTCAGGGCCAAGTGCTTCACCAAATGCGACCGCTTTAGCGGCGATAACGTGCATTAATGGACCGCCTTGTAGGCCTGGGAATACCGCCGAATTGATCTTCTTAATGATGTCTTCGTGGTTAGTCAGAATCATGCCCCCGCGTGGACCACGCAGTGTTTTGTGCGTTGTCGTGGTCACAACGTGTGCGTGTGGCAATGGGCTAGGGTGTGCGCCTGTTGCGATAAGGCCTGCGATGTGCGCCATATCGACCATTAGGATTGCGTTCACTTCGTCGGCGATTTCACGGAACTTTGCGAAATCGATAGTACGTGGAATCGCGCTACCGCCTGCGATGATCATCTTTGGTTTGTGTTCTAGCGCCAGAGCGCGCACATCATCGTAGTTGATTTCTAGTGTTTCACGATCAACGCCGTATTGAACTGCATTAAACCATTTGCCAGATAGTGCAGGGCGTGCGCCGTGTGTTAGGTGGCCACCTGCGTCCAAAGACATGCCAAGAATGGTGTCGCCAGGTTGAAGTAGTGCCAGTTTCACTGCGCCGTTTGCTTGAGCGCCTGAGTGAGGTTGAACGTTTGCGTATTCGCAATTAAAAAGTTTTTTCGCACGTTCGATAGCAATGGCTTCCACTGTATCTACGTGCTCACAACCACCATAGTAACGGCGACCTGGATAACCTTCAGCGTATTTGTTTGTTAGGCATGTGCCTTGAGCTTGCATTACCGCTTTAGACACGATGTTCTCAGAAGCGATAAGTTCGATTTGTTCGTTTTGGCGAGTGAATTCCGCCTGAATTCCGGCAAAGACAGCGTCATCTGTCGCAGAGAGGTTGGTAGAGAAAAAGTTTTCCAAGCTGTGGTTAGGGTAACTCTTATTCATGGTAGTTGACCTTCCAAATCTGAAAATGAACCCGCAGAAGATTGATTGACTTGCGATGTGGTTCATTTGTCCTCAAAACAGCTGAACTGCGTAGCAGAACAGAGTGAACATCCAGCCCTAAAAAGTGGGCGAAAACTCCGTCGGATTGCGCTTTTTCTTCTTCAATCTCTTACGGAAATTTGCATCTCTACATCTAACAAGTTGGTAACATAGCGCTTGAGGCGGGAACAATCAACCAAAAATTTCCTATAAGAAACAAGATTTCTGGTTTTGTTAACAAGAGCACGCTTTAATTAACGTGGTGCACTTTTATCCACTATAGGGTTCATGCACAATGCTAGTAGGAGAGAAATAAGGATATTTATAGAGGGATTTATGGCAGAAAGTATTTACGATGAATACCCGTCGATGACGTTGGCGAAAGAACAAAATGATCAAAATATCGAGCCGTTAAAGCTTGGTCAGCGCATTAAGGATATCCGTTCTAAGTTGGGCATTACGTTAGAAGAGGCGAGTCAGCGTACTGGCCTTGCGCGTTCTACGCTAAGTAAGATTGAAAACGAACAGATTTCTCCTACATTCCAAGCCATGCAAAAATTGGCGCTTGGATTGCAGATTGATATGCCTCAACTATTTGAACCTCCAAGAAAAAAAGTGGCAACAGGGCGTAGAGATATCACTAAGAAAAGTGAAGGAAAACCACACCCAACTCAGACCTATGAGCATGAACTGCTTGCGACACAACTTTCCAATAAGAAAATGATGCCGTTTAAGAGCCAGATCCGTGCTCGTAGTTTCGACGAATACAAAGATTGGGTTCGTCATGATGGCGAGGAGTTTTTGCTCATCTTATCAGGGGAGGTTATGTTCTATTCTGAGTTTTACGAGCCGGTGGTTTTGAGCGAAGGTGACAGTGTCTATTACGACGCGAACATGGGACACATGTTGACCAGCGTAAGTGAGGAAGATGCTCAAATTTTGTGGGTTACCGCCAAGTAGTGATAAATAGTTGTAAATTTCCTATAGTGAAAGCAAACGATTGCTAACACGTGTAAATACGTTATGATGGCGCTCTGTTGATGATATATCGGTCAATGAAGCGCCTTTTTTATACGTTTTGTTGTGATTAAAATGTTAAGAGTCACACTTTTGAAAGCCGATCGCTGTCTTGTTCGTGCAAAATAGAATGAGCCATGTTTATTATTGGAAACACATCGAATGCCGATAGCATTCTCGGGTCTATCTAAATGGAGACGAAAATGACTCAAGAACTTCTTAAAACACCACTGCACGCACTTCATGTTGAAGTTGGCGCAAAAATGGTCCCGTTCGCGGGTTACGATATGCCGGTTCAATACCCTCTAGGCGTAAAGAAGGAACACTTACACACTCGTGATGCAGCAGGTTTGTTTGATGTATCTCATATGGGTCAGCTTCGCTTAATTGGTGAAGGCGCGGCAGCATTTCTAGAAACATTAGTTCCTGTTGATATTGTGGATCTTGAGTCTGGCAAACAGCGTTACGCGTTCTTCACTAATGAAGAAGGCGGCATTATGGATGACCTAATGGTTGCAAACTTGGGCGATCATCTTTTTGTGGTTGTGAACGCAGCGTGTAAAGAACAAGACATCGCTCACCTAAAAGCGCACCTGCCATCGGGTGTTGAACTAGAAGTCATTGAGGATCGCGCTCTTCTGGCGATTCAAGGCCCTCAAGCGGCGACAGTGTTAGCCCGTTTTGCTCCAGAAGTGGCAGACATGCTGTTCATGGATATTCGTAAAGTGAAAATTCTGGGCGCTGAGTGCATTGTTTCTCGCAGTGGCTACACTGGCGAAGATGGTTACGAAATCTCTGTTCCTGCTGACAAAGCAGAAGAGCTAGCACGCAAACTGACTGCGGAAGAAGAAGTAGAATGGATTGGCCTTGGTGCGCGTGATTCACTTCGTTTAGAGTGTGGTTTGTGTCTATACGGACATGACTTAGACACAACAACTACGCCTGTAGAAGCGAGCTTGCTTTGGGGTATCCAAAAAGTGCGCCGTGTTGGCGGCGAACGTGAAGGTGGTTTCCCTGGTGCTGACATCATTCTAAAGCAGATTGAAACCAAAGATGTTGCGCGTAAGCGTGTCGGTTTGGTTGGTCAAACAAAAGCACCAGTTCGTGAAGGTGTTGAGCTGTTTGATGCTGATGGTGCGAAAATTGGTATCGTCACCAGCGGTACAGCCGGTCCAAACGTAGGTAAGCCAGTATCAATGGGTTATGTGCGCGCCGATCTTGCTGCGATTGGTACGGAGCTGTTCGCAGAAGTGCGTGGAAAAATGCTACCAATGACGGTTGAAAAAATGCCGTTTGTACCGCAACGCTACTACCGCGGTTAAAACTGAATGAAACAAAAATGCCGAGCTGAATAGCTCGGCATTTTTTATGTCTTATTTTCGCTTATTGGCTTTTTAGTTTACCGCTTCATCGATGGTACAACACATGTCGATAACGATGTCTTCAAGCTTGCTAGGGTGGATCATATCTTCTTTCGCGATTCTGAATTGTGTCGCCATGATCGTATTAAACAATTCCCAGTGTTTGATCAGCAGTTGTTCACGATTGTCTGCGATATCTGGCCATGTTTCTTGCATCATTGGAGCAAGGCTGACTGCGCCGTGTGCAAAGATCAACATCTGCCATTTTGATTCCCACTGATCGAATTGTGCTTCTGGGAACTCACTGTTGTACTGAGCGAAAATGCTCGTGAAAATCTCGGCAAACTCGTCTTTTGACTTTAAGAAGTAGTCAAACAGCGCGTTATCATCTTGTCGGATTGAGTCAGCAATCATTTGTACTGGATGAGGGTTCACGAGTGCAAACGCCAACATGCGAACCATAAACAGGTAAATCTTGCGATTTGATGGGGTGTTCTCAGGCATTTCGTTGATTAGGCCTGCCATATAATTTTGCAGGAACTCATCCATCGCGTCACTCACTGCTTGCCAGATTTTCTCTTTGCTGCCGAAGTGATGACGAATCAAACTATGTGATACACCCGCCTTTTCGCTGATGTTTCTTAGCGAGACTCGCTCGTAACCCAGCTCACAAAACATATCTGCAGCGACCTTAAGGATCAGACACTTAGTTTGTTCTGCGGCTTCAGCGCTACGTCGGCCTTGCTTTCTTACATTCATAGTTCGATTTTTCCCGAATATTAATCAACGTGCCTACTTTTACCAGAAACCGAACGCTTTGACTAATTAATTTGCTATCCACGTGGAAAATATGTTGATCAATATTCAATTCTGCCTATACTGCACGACTGTGTAGTAAATTTTAAGTCTATGGAGAAGCCAGTGCGAAAACAAACTATAAAGCACACTTTGATTGGCGCAGTGGTGACGTTAAGTCTCTCTACGTTGCTGACAGGGTGTAATAAAGCCATATCAGAACCGGCAGAGCCTTTAATCAAACCCGTTAAATTACTTGCTGTTAAAGATCTTACGGTTGACGACTCTGACGCTTTTCTTGCGCGTATTGATGCAACGTATCGAGCGCAGTTGTCTTTTCAAGTTGGTGGGGAAGTTGAAAAGCTACTGGTAAGAATGGGACAAGGGGTAGAAAAGGGTGAAGTGCTCGCCACACTAGACCCGAAAGATCTGCAATTGGCTTTAGACGCGGCGCAAGCCCAATATGCACTGGCGAAAACTCAGTGGGAACGAGCAAAAAGTCTGTACAGCAAAAAACTCATCAGCACCGATAGCTACGATCAAAAAGAAACGCAATACAAAGCAGCGTTGGCAAGTTTTGAACAAGCGAAAACCGATTTGAGCTACACCAAAATTCAAGCGCCATTTGACGGTGTGGTGTCGTACACCTACGTGAAGCCGTATCAAGTGGTAGGTGAAAAGCAAGAAATCCTCAATTTGATTGATAACACCACGCTGGATGTTTCTTTCACTTTGCCCGTTAGTTACGCGGAGTCTGTCTCTCTGTCTGCACTAAAAAACGCAGAGATGTGGGTAACGATGGACAGCGAACCAAGCAAACGTATTCCGGGTAAGTTCAAAGAAATCTCAACGCAGCCAAACATCGATACCAACAGCTATGAAGCGATTGTGACGATCACTCGGCCAACCGATCGCAACTTGCTCACTGGGATGACAGGACAAGTACACATTGCTAAGCAAAACAAGTCTAACGCCATGACGTTGCCGACATCGGCTTGGGTAAACAAGCAAGAGAGCCAAGGTGAAGTTTGGGTGATGGATAGCTCAACGCAACAAGTGAATAAAGTGACATTGTCACTAAATGAAAGTGGCGCGATTGAGTCAGGTTTGGATAACAACGACTACGTGGTTATTGCTGGCGTAGAACGATTAGTCGAAGGGCAAGTGGTGAAAGCTTGGATTCGTGAGGAAGGCATTTAATGAAGCATTCTCTATTTGCAGTATCGGCCATCGCCTTGGCCGTTCTTACTGGTTGTCAAAGTGATAGCCAAAACGTAGACGAACAACCGTTGTATGTTTCGACTATTTCAGTTGACGCGCCAGTGAAAAGCCAATATCGAGCGTTTAAAGGGCTAGTTGTTCCTGCTGAACAAACACCCATGGCATTTCGTCGCGCCGGTGAAATTCAACACGTACTAGTGAAAGCTGGTGACGTAGTGAAAGAAGGACAAATGATCGCCAAGCTGGATGACAGCAAAGAAAAGCAAGCGGTAAATGATGCGGAAGCGCAATACACGCTTGCGATTCGCCAGCTTAAACGTGGTGAAGAACTGCACGGCCGCCAAATGATATCCAAAGCAGAACTGGATGAGCTGACCGCAAACAAGGAACTGGCAGAGGCAAATTTCTATAACGCCACTAACCAGTTGAACTATACGCGTTTATTTGCCCCGTTTGCAGGCAAAGTCTCAGACGTTTTCAAAGAGCGTTTTGAGCGCGTGGCGATTGGCGAACCTGTACTGAACTTGTATCAAAACGATGTAGTTTATGTGCGCATCGAATTGTCTGACAACGTGTTAGCGATGGTGAACCCAACCGCACAAAACATGAGTTATAAGCCGCGTGCGACGTTCTCTGGTATTCCAACAACGTATGCGCTGGACTATTTAGAGCACACTAGCGAGCCAAACTCAGAAACACAGACTTATGAGATGTACTTAACCATGCCTCAACCAGAGCAAGAGATTCTTCCGGGCACCAGTGTGAGCGTGATGGTCGACATGATCAAAGCCGGTATCACTTCTATCGATGGTTACAACATCCCAATGACGGCACTTCAAGCAGGCAACGATGACAATGAGTTCTTTGTTTGGAAAATGAACGGTGACGCTGTCACTAAAGTGCCTGTGGCGATTTCACAAGTTAACGGTGAAGGGGCGATTGTCTCATCGGGAATCACTCAAGGTGATGTGTTGATTAATTCAAACCTACGTAAATTACGCGAAGGTAAGCATGTGGATGTTGTGGAGAAGGAACAATAATGAACATTGCTGAGTATTCCATTAAGAACAAAGTCATCAGTTGGTTGTTCATTGTTATTCTTGCTATCGGTGGGGTGACTTCATTCCTAGAGCTTGGTCGATTAGAAGACCCTGCGTTTACGATTAAGGACGCGATGATTGTCGCGACTTATCCTGGGGCGACCTCCAAAGAAGTGGAAGAAGAATTAACGTATCCGCTTGAGAAAGAGATTCGTAAACTGCCGTACATTGATCGAATCACGTCGACCTCCTCGAATGGTATGTCGCAGATCATGGTCAGTATGAAGATGGATTACGGCCCAGACGAACTGCCACAGATTTGGGACGAAATGCGCCGTAAAATCAATGATCTGCAACCAACTTTACCGCAAGGTGTTCAATCTCTGCAGATTATTGATGACTTCGGTGACGTGTACGGTGTCATGTTGATGCTGACGGGCGACGATTACGACTATGTCGAGCTCAAACGCTATGCCGACCACCTACGACGTGAAATCGAACTGGTTGATGGCGTGGGCAAAGTAGACATTGCAGGAGACCAGCAAGAGATGTTGTTCGTTGAAATCTCGCTTGACCGCCTTGCGTCTCTGAATCTCGACATGAACGTTGTTTCTGGTTTGCTTAACCAACAGAATAACGTGGTTTCGGCTGGCGAAGTTATGGTGAATGGTGAAAGCCTCGTCATTCGTCCTAGCGGTACGCTGAATACCGTTCAAGCGTTAGAAAACCTGATCATTCACGGTCGTGATACGGGTAATTTGATTCGCTTAAAAGACGTTGCGACGATCACCCGAAGTATTCAAGAAAAGCCGGGCAACATGATTTTGTTTAACGGCAAGAAAGCAATCAACATCGGTATTTCGTTTGCGTCTGGCGTTAACGTAGTGGAAGTAGGCGAGCGCCTTAACGCTGAGTTAAGCAGTTTAGAGTCCATCAAACCTGCGGGTTTGGACATGAGCTATTTCTACAACCAAGCGCAAGAAGTCGATGATTCTGTCAAAGCGTTTGTGATCAGCTTAGCTGAGGCGGTAGCCATCGTAATTATTGTGCTGTTGTTCACTATGGGCTTACGTAGTGGCGTGATCATTGGTGTGGTTCTTCTGTTGACGGTGTTTGGTACGTTCATATTGATGAATTACAACAACATAGAACTTCATCGAATTTCGCTCGGTGCGTTGATCATCGCATTGGGTATGTTGGTGGACAACGCGATTGTTGTGGTTGAAGGTATTCTGGTTGGCCTGAAGAAAGGGCGCACAAAGGTTCAAGCTGCCGTTGATATTGTGAAACAAACACAATGGCCTTTACTTGGCGCGACAGTAATCGCAATTACCGCTTTTGCACCAATCGGCTTATCTCAGGACGCAACTGGCGAATTCATGGGCTCACTCTTCTGGGTGTTATGTTTCTCACTGTTCTTGAGCTGGGTTACGGCAATTACACTCACACCTTTCTTAGCAGACCTGCTTCTAAAAGAAGAGGAGAAAGACACGAACGGTGAAGACGAAGACCCTTACAAAGGCTGGTTGTTCGTTGTATTTGGCGCGTTGCTTAAGTTCTCGTTACGTTTTCGTTGGATGACGGTCGCTGCGATGGTGGCGTTGTTAGTGGGTGCCGTTATTGCGTTTGGCAATGTGAAGCAGCAATTCTTCCCGCCTTCGAATACGCCGATGTTCTACGTTGATATGTGGATGCCAGAAGGTACGGATATCCGTCAGACCATTAAGCAAGCGGAAAAAGTAGAAAGCTATATTCGTCAGCAAGATGACATCGATTTTGTCTCGGTTTCGATTGGCCAAGGTTTACAACGTTTTGCATTGACGTACCAACCGGAGAAAAGCTACGAGGCTTACGCTCAGTTCCAAGTGCGAACAACTGACCGTGACAATATGTTCAAGCTGCTTAACAAGCTGGATGACAATTTAGCGAAGACGTTCGATGAGCCTACATTCCAGTTCAAACTGATGGAATTTGGTCCGTCTCCAGCGTCTAAAATTGAAGCGCGTATTACTGGCCCAGATCCGAAAGTGTTGCGAGAGCTAGCGGTTCAGGTGGAAGACATTCTTCACACGGATCCCGGTGCGAGAAACATTCGCCACGATTGGCGTGAAAGAACGAAAGAACTTGTGCCCGTCTTCAACGAATCCAAAGCGCGTCGCCTTGGTATTTCGAAAGAAGATCTATCAAGTACGCTGCAAATGGCGTTTGGCGGCAGCACGTTTGGTGTTCTGCGTGACGGAACTCATACGTTACCTATTATGGTGCGTCTACCTGAAGCAGAGCGTGTGGACTTTGAATCGCTACAAAACGTGAAGATTTGGAGCCCGTCATTACAAACGTACATTCCTGTCGATCAAATCATTGATGGTGTCGAACTAGATTGGAGTGAGCCTCTGATCCAACGCCGAGACAGAAAACGTACCTTAACGGTGTTGGCTGACCACGATGTATTGAGTGATGATACGGCGGCAAGTTTGTTTGCTCGTGTACAACCAAAAGTGATGGCTTTACACATCCCTGAAGGGTACGAAATTACTTGGGGTGGGGAATACGAATCATCGAAAGATGCGCAAGAAGGGCTATTTGGTTCTCTGCCAATGGGCTACTTGCTGATGTTCATCATTACCATTTTACTGTTTAACTCAATCAAAAAACCGTTGGTGATTTGGTTTACGGTTCCGCTTTCCATTATTGGTGTGGCGTTCGGTCTACTAACAACTAACATGCCATTCAGCTTCACTGCATTCCTTGGATTGCTGAGCCTGAGCGGGATGATTTTGAAAAATGGCATTGTGTTACTTGATCAAATTAATTTGGAATTAGAGTCTGGCAAAGATCCGTATCTTGCGATTGTAGATAGCGCGATCAGCCGTGTGCGTCCAGTAAGCATGGCGGCGCTGACAACGATTCTAGGGATGATTCCACTCGTGTTTGACGCTTTCTTTGGCTCAATGGCGATTACGATTATGGCAGGTCTTGGTTTTGCAACGGTACTAACATTGATTGTTGTACCAGTAATGTTTGCGATTCTATTTAGGATTAAACCGACCACTGCATAAGGACTCCTGACTTATCTAAGTCAGCTTCCTGCCTAGCCCTGAGGGATTTCCTCAGGGCTTTTTTCGTTTTAGAACTTGTAAGAGACGCCAGCGTAAAGTGAGCCGAGCATGATGGTTAAGTCATCGTAAGTTTCATCAATTACAAATGTGTCTACTTCATACGCGATGCGGAAATTCAGATTCTCGATCGCTTTAGGTGAGTATTCGCCACCAACACCTGCACGGAATGACGTTTCTGCTTTTGACGAAGAGCCAAAATCAAGTTCGGTACGACCAAGGCCGACCGTCGCAAACGGACGCCAGCCACTGTCAAACGTGTAACCTAGGTTCGCCATTAGAGCGATGTTTTCAGGTTTTACCATTGTGCGTGGTGCATCTTCAAACTTGTCAAAAATATCACCGTAGCGTGTGTATTGCGCTTCGATTGCGACGATACGGTTGAACTGGTAACCGCCAAACAGTTTGTATGTGGAGTCGTTAGAATCCAGATTAACCGCATACGGCCAAACACTGTCGTCATAGACAGTTGTAACCCCGATACCACCACCAAGGTAAAAGCCTGATACGTCTTTTTTCTCGACATCAGTTTGATTTGCTTGCGCGAATGCTGAAACAGCAGCTAACAAAAGGACAGCTTTTTTCATGTGTAATTAACTTTATTATTTTGATTAAAACGAAGTGAAATATAAGAGGCTTTATCTGCTTTTGGGATTTTTCATCGGCTACTTGAAAAAACACAAGTCACCGAAGCGTTAGTTAAGCAAATAAGTCGCACCTCTCATGCGTGCAGCATAACGAGTCAAAAAATAAAGGTTAAGTATCGAAATGTATGGTTTTGTCAGAAGAGGGGGAAATAAAAAACACCTCCCTTAACCGGAATTTAAGGGAGGTGCTGAATGCCAAATCGAGGGTGGCATTGTTAATTGCTTAAGTGTTAATCGCTTAAGTTTTGCTTATGCAGCAACTTCTTGTTTTGCATCCGCTTTGTTTTTTAGGAATGCATAGGTAAAGCCTGTTACCGCCGTACCTGCAGCAATTGCTACCAAGTACATCAAGACTGGAGAAATTGCGTTAGGGATAAGCAGTACGAATAGACCGCCGTGAGGTGCCATCAGTTTCGCGCCGAATAGCATAGATAGAGCACCTGTTAGAGCGCCACCAGCCATACAAGATGGGATTACACGCATTGGGTCTTTCGCTGCGAATGGGATTGCACCTTCAGAGATAAAGCACAGACCTAGCACGAATGATGCTTTGCCCGCTTCACGCTCGTTTGGTTCAAACTTGTTCTTCGCAAGGAAAGTGGCCAGACCCATACCTAGCGCCGGCACCATACCTGCCGCCATGATTGCAGCCATTGGTGCGTAAGTTTGAGAAGCCAATAGACCTACACCGAATGCGTAAGCTGCTTTGTTTACTGGGCCACCCAAGTCGAAGCACATCATTGCGCCAAGGATAATACCAAGTAGAACGGCGCTGTCTGAACCCATGTTGTTTAGGAAGTCAGTCAGACCATTCATGATGCCAGAAACCGGACCACCAACGATGTAGATCATCACAAGGCCCGTAAATAGCGTCGCAACAAACGGGATGATCAGAATCGGTTTCAATGCTTCCATTGATTGAGGAAGTTTTACTTTATCTGCTAAGAGTTTCGCTGCGTAACCTGCGATGAAACCAGCCGCGATACCACCAAGGAAACCAGCGCCAGTAGAGCTTGCCAACATACCACCAACAAGACCCGGAGCCAGACCCGGACGGTCAGCAATTGAGAAGGCAATGTAACCAGCAAGCACAGGGATCATCAGCGCAAACGCGGATCCGCCGCCGATGGTCATTAGTGCGGCGGCCAATGTGCCTTCTTCTTTAAACGCTTCAATACCGAATACGAACGATAGGGCGATGATCAAACCACCTGCAACGACGACAGGAAGCATGTGCGAAACACCCGTCATTAAGTGTTTGTATGCGCCTTTCTTCTCATCTGCTGCCGAAGCAGAACTTGCAGCGCCTGAATGTTGGTAAATCGCTGCTTGTTCGAACGCTTTGTCCATCTCTTCAGCGGTTTTCTTCAGAGCTGGGCCAGTCTTTGTACGGTACATTTTTTTGCCGTTGAAGCGATCAAGTGGCACTTCGATGTCCGCGGCAATGATAACCAAGTCCGCATCTGCGATTTCTTGGTCAGTTAGTTGGTTCTTCGCGCCAACAGAGCCACGAGTTTCCACCTTAATTTGGTGACCACGGCGTTTGCCTTCTTCTTCTAACGCTTCTGCTGCCATGAAGGTATGCGCCACGCCAGTAGGGCATGCCGTAATAGCGACGATTTTCTTGGCTGCTGAAACACTTTCGACAGGCGCTTCAACTGTGGTTACTTGTTCAAGTGTTGCTGCACTTTCGACTGCGGTCGTTAAGAATGCGGTAGCGTCTTTTGCCACCGCGCTGATTTCTGCTTGGTAGACTTTTTTACCTACGAAACGAGAAGTATCAACGGTGGTGTTCGCCGCGATTACGATCGCGTCAGCTTGCTCAATGTCAGCGTCTGTCAGCGGCGTTGGAGCAATAACACTGGATTGGCATTCAATCTTGGCGTTCCAACCTAGTTTAGCGGCCGCTTGTTCTAATAGACCCGCCGCAAGGATGCTATTAGCAACACCACTAGGGCAGGCAGTAATAATGGCAATATTCATACTGATAACCTTCTGTTCCTTAGTTTTTGTCTAAGTTCGTATTAGGGTAAAGCTCGCTGACTTGTGTTTGCAGCTTAATGTTTTCCAGTTCTTCTTGACTGGTTAGCCCCACGCCAACTTGGCTAACTGCTAAAGCAGAAAGCGCTGTCGCGAAGCGCAATAAATCGTGTTTCGGCATCACTTGCATGTGACCCCAGCATAAGCCTGCCACCAGTGTGTCGCCCGCACCTACGGTGCTCACCACATTCATGCGTGGCGGTTGTGCGCGTAGCCACTCGCCTTGGTTTAGCCACATCACACCGTCAGCACCCATCGACACCACAATGTTCTCGATGCCTTTGTTACTGAGGGTTTGTGCTGCCACTTGGCACTGTTCTGGCGTTTCTAGGTGCTTACCGACAAAGTCACTCAGCTCTTCATCATTTGGTTTAATAAGCCACGGATGAGCATCAATACCTGCACGTAGAGCGGCTTTGCTGCTGTCGAACAATACTTTTTTGCCTTGTTGATGCAGTTTTTCAATCCATGCTGCGCATTGCTCAGCGGTTACACCGCCCGGTAAGCTGCCAGCTAGAACGAAGTAGTCGTGAGTGTCTGCAAGGCGGAACAGGGTCCCTTCAAAACGCGCAATTTCTTCTGCCGTTACTTGAACTCCAGGAAAGTTGATGTCACTCACTTGGCCGTCGGCTTCAACCAGTTTTACGTTGATGCGTGTTGCGCCTTCAACTTCAACAAACTCGTTTTTTACGCCAATTTCGGTGAAAAGTTGATGGAACAGTTCTGGGTTGTCTTTACCCAAAAAGCCGGTCACTGTAACCTCGGCGCCAAGGTCGCTCAGCACTTTTGCAACGTTAACGCCTTTGCCTGCCGCGTGAAGGCTACTTTGTGCAACAAGGCTGACTGAACCTACCTTTAGCGCGTCGAGCGAGCCTGTTAGATCAAGCGCAGGGTTCAGCGTGATGGTCACAACTTTGTTTGTTTTTAATGCTGTCATTTGCGTGCCCCTTAACCTTCACCTAGGCCAGAAGCAATCGCGTTGCCGATAGACTCCAGCGCTTGAGCCGCGTCTGGGCCTTCAGCAGAGAACTGCAATTGGTGACCGTGTTTCACACCAAGGGCAATCACTTTCATCAGGCTTTTCGCATTTACTGCTTTACCATCACCATCTAGGTTTGCCACGCGAATGTTTGATTCGAATTTCTTAGCTTCTGCAACCAGCATCGCACCCGGGCGAGCGTGAAGGCCATGTGCGTTTTTGATCTTAAAGACTGCTACGTTGCCATCTTCGGCTGGTGCTGCCACTTCTTCGCCTTTGAATAGCGCGAGAATCTGTTCTGCAGAGGCATCTAACAGCTTATTTTGTTCGTTGTTGAAAACGATTTTAGACAAGTTGTTCAGAATTGATTGGTGAGCGTTGTTACAAGCCGCAAACGCAACCAAAGCACGCACTTTTTGGCCTTCGTATTCGCAATCGTTGGCCGTCGAGACAAAAGACACACCGGTGCGAGAAACGTGCTTATCGCTACCAACTAGCCATAAACCGTTGCCAAGATGAGTCGGTGCTTTTGTCACGAGATCAGCAACAAATTCAGCGCCAGCACAGCCAGTGTTTTTCAAGAGGCCACCAGCCACAGCGCTCATCTGTACCATATCGCTTGCAGGGAAAAGCAGCTGGATAAGAGACGCATCGAAGTCCGCTTCAAGCTGAACATCACCATGAAGTAGGGCAATGATGTCTTCTTCGCTTTTTGCATCGCGAAGACGCTCTTCCACGCCATCAGCACCTAGCACTTTGGTCAGTTGTTTCAGAATGCCTAAGTGCTCGTCTGATTTTGCCGCGATACCAATCGCAACGAAGACTTTGTTTCCGTCACCCCAATCCACACCTTCAGGAAAGTGGTGAACAGCGACGCCAGTGGTTTTTACCATCGAGCGAGTGTCGGTTGTACCGTGAGGGATCGCGATGCCGTTACCCAAAAACGTTGAGTTTTGGTTTTCACGATTTAGCATGCCTTCCACATAACCTTGTTCAACAAGGCCTTTGTCTGTCAGGCTTTGCGCAATATTCTTGATTGCTGCAAACTTATCTGTCGCTGATTGCGAGAGGGTAATGTCGTTCTTGTTTAGCTTAAGCATGGTGCTTCTCCAGCCTTAAGGTATTCGTACCAATCAAATTAAAAATGTATTCAGTCTTGCTCTAGTTTTGTTGTGTCTTAGCTAAATCTTCTTTCGATACTGAATCGATTCAGCTAAGTGGCAAATTTTTTAAAAGACTTAGCAAAATGTTTTAAAAATCTGACGCTAAACACCCCTTGAGCAGTATTGCTTAAAGCCTAGACGAAGACTTACTGCATTGCCGGATTTTGGTGATTTTCGTCAATTTTTAGATTTTGCTGAATCCTTTCAGCTTTTATACTGAATCGGTTCAGCTTATAATTCAACTTATCGTAAGATCGTTGATGTATTAATATGATCGCGCGCACAGAATAGGGTTGAGAATATGACACTGGATGAAATAGCCAAATTGGCAGGGGTTTCAAAGACAACTGCAAGCTATGTAATTAACGGAAAAGCGCAGAAATACCGCATCAGCGAAAAGACGCAAAAGAAAGTGATGGCGGTTGTCGACGAGTACAATTACAAGCCGGATCATGCCGCTTCTTCTTTGCGTGCCGGTAACTCGCGTTCGTTTGGACTTATCATCCCAGACTTGGAGAACACCAGTTACGCACGCCTTGCAAAACTGATTGAACAAAACTCGCGTAAGGCGGGTTATCAAATTCTAATTGGCTGCTCAGATGATGATCCGGAAACGGAGAAAAAGGTTGCTGAAGCGCTAATCAGCCGCCGAATTGACGCGCTATTTGTCGCAAGTGGTATGCCATCGGCTAATGAGTATTATCTCAAGTTACAAAACTCGGGCACTCCGGTTATAGCACTTGACCGTCCAATGGATGATGAGCATTTTTGTTGCGTTATCAGTGAAGATTTTGATGCTGCTTTTGAGCTTACAGAATCGGTACTGTCACCAGAGATCAAAACCATTGGTTTGATTGGTGCGTTGCAAGATCTGCAAGTGTCGAAAGAGCGCGAACTGGGTTTTCGGTCTGCCTGCCAAAAAGACGATACGGCAATGACCGTCGGTTACGGTTTGCACTTCTCTCGTGAGGAGGGAAAAAAGGTACTGGATAAATGGGTTCAAGCAGACAGTTTGCCTGATGCGATCGTGACGACTTCCTACACGTTGCTTGAAGGCGTCCTAGACGTGATGCTCGAAAAGCCGGAACTCATGAGTCAAGTTCGTCTGGCGACATTTGGTGATAATCGACTGCTAGACTTCTTACCAGTGAAAATCAACTCTCTGCCTCAGCAATTTGAGTTGATTGCTGATAGCGCGATGGAGTTGGCACTGAATGCCTCGGCCAAACGTTACAAGCCAGGTGTGGAGCTTATTCCTCGCAAAATTGTTAAACGACAATAGTCAACACTTACAATTTCACTTCGACCGTCAGCGACACAAACGCGTGATCGCTGGCGTTTTTGTCTTTCTCATAGGATGGGTTAATCAGGTGTTGTTCTAACACTTGATAATCAATCACTTCCGCTACCGATATATCCGAATGTGTATCAAACTCTTGAGAAAGCAGGATGTAATCCAGCACATTCCCCGTAGAAAAGTGGTAGTGAGTCGCAGGGCGCACTTCAAGAGACGAGCCCGTTTGCAGATGCCAGCCATCCTTTAGTTGCAATTCGGTGACGCTGTCACTAAATGTTTCGGTAAGCACGTTGTTAACGCTTTCTTTTGAGATGGGCTGGTTCATATCACCCATTAACACGGTCGGTATAGGATGTGCTCGATATTGTGCCTGCATTGCGTCTCGCAACATGGCTGCTTCCCAACCGCGTTGCTGTGTAGACAACCAACGAGCCATTACGCGACTTGATGGTTCTGGCGTTTCGGTATCCGCAGGGCGTTGAGATTTGAGGTGAGTGACATATATGGCAATGTGACCAAGGACTGGGTGAACGACTTGCGCATAAATCGGCTTGCGACTGAAATCGGGTGCTTCATTTACCCCAAATGGCGTGAGTGAGTTTGAATCGAACTCTACGCGTTTTACATCCTCAATAGGAAAGCGAGACGCAATCGCGACGACGGGGCGAGAATAAATATACTCGTCTTCTATTTTTGGGGTATCGACCGTTGCGAAATACGGAAAGCCAAGTGACAAAAAGTACGCGCGGGTCTCTTCGATACTGAACACCTCTTGCAGACCGATAATGTCCGGTTCGAGCTTTTCTAATTGGTTTTGCGTCCAAGCAAGTTTGTCTCGCCACTGCTCTTGGGAATAAATATTCTCGAAGTCGTAGTAGGCGTTCGGCGGTGCGACAAAATTAAACAAGTTAGCCGTAACAAAGGTAATTCTGCTTGGTTGAGACAAAGTATTCGCTCTTTTTAACAATAACCTGGAGAGTATATACCTTCGGATTATGGAATTGCAGCCACGTTTGAAGTTGGCATTGACGTAACAGCTTGCGAATGGTCAGTCAAATAGGTCAAGACGTGCTCAAAAGCCACAAAGAACCTGCGATAGAGCATTGGCTGAGGTTTCTATTTTGGGGCATTGCGTTTAAACTTCAGAGCATCAAATATGAAGAGTAAATAACATGACCCAAGATTACGACCACGAAGAGTATTTAGAAGGCGACGAGATTGAAATCGAAGCGATCGGCATTGATGTTGATGCGCATCCTATCGAACTGTATAAGCTTTTTAAAATCGCAAACTTGGTCAGTGGTGGTGGCGAAGCAAAACATATCATCGAAGAAGGTTATGTCGCGGTGAATGGCGAGCTAGAAACACGTAAACGCCGTAAAATGTACGATGGTGACTTTTTTGAGTTTAACCAAGAATACTATGTGGTGGTTTGTGACGCGCCAGTGACAGAACCAGAAACGGCAGAGCAAAAAGCGGAAAAGAAAGCGAAGAAAGAAGCGCAATCTACTCGTAAAGAGAAGTCTCGCCAAAGTAAGCCGCCTAAAGCGAAAGGCACAGGACCTAAATCAACGGGTCGTAAAGCGGCACATAAAGAGCGCAAAGCACAAAAAGAAGCGTTGACTCAATCTGCTAAGAAAGGCAAGAAAGAAGACAAACCACAAGCAACGCGTGACCCTAAGAGTGGACGTAACTCTATCGACTTCTTCTAAGCTATAGAATCTTATAAGCGATTGAATCTTAGCGTTCAAACCCATACATACCAAAAGCGCCGACATGTGTTCGGCGCTTTTTTGTTGGGATAGTTTGTGTGGCTTATGCGGCATGACGAGATAAGCTTAATGCACCGTGCATTGGCAGGTTGCGTATTCTGTCCAGTGATGAATTGCACTTGGTTTACCGAGATAAAACCCTTGATAATAATCGAGTTCCAGTTGACGCATGGCTTGCAGCTGGTTGTTCTCTTCAACCCCTTCGATAATCACTTTGGCCCCCATGGTTGCCGCTAGATCTACCGCACTTCGAATGGAAAAGGTATCACCAGCGCAATAATCGAGTAGATAAGAGCGATCAATTTTAATTATGTCAGGACAAAGCTGCTGAACTCGGGCAATGTCGGAATGTTGCGCGCCAAAATCATCGATGGCAAAGATAAAGCCATTCGCTCTCATTAACTGTACGGCTTTAATCAGTAAATCAGTATCACCGCAGGATTCTTCTACAACCTCAAACACCACATCAGACGGGGTCATACCCAAATCGGCAAGACGTTTGTAAAGCAATCCGTTGTCTTTAAAGCCCATGTCTTTGGTGAGCGTGAGTAGAGTTTGAGGCATAACATTGAGAAAGAGCTTAATCGGCGTTCCGGCAAAGTGACGAGCGAAGTTTCTGATGTGCATGGCTCGGGATAAAAATTCAACACATAAGCGAAAGTAAGGGTCGATACTTGCGTTGGAGAGAAAAATGTCTGGGCGAATTTGAACGCCGTCTGCGCCATGAATACGAAGGAGGGCTTCCATTCCAATAACGCGTTGGTGCTTATCAAAAATTGGCTGATAAACACTGTGAAAAGTGAATTGGTTGATGACTACGTAATATTCCCCAAGACCGTCCTGTCTTATGTACTGTTCGTAGTCAGACTGTTTCTTTAACTCCATGAAAAACGCCGAGAATTTAGCATTGAGTCAATGTAACAGGATGCAGTTCCAATTTGAAGAATCAAATGTGTCTAATTGCATGTGCTATTGAGTTAATTTGAAATAGATTCCGATTTTTTCTCAATATATCGAAAAATGAGTGACAGACCGAAACAAATCAAGAAGTAAGAAAAGCCTACAATCAGCCAAATTTCAAAGATATATCCTGATGAGTTTGCCATCTCTGTCCCAACGAAAGTCATTTCTTGTATAGAAATTAGCGAAACGATGGAGGTGTCTTTCACCAAAGAGATGGTTTGACCGGCAAGTGCAGGTGTTATTGCTTTAAGCACCTGTGGCGCGATAACGAATCGGTACTTCACCCATCGAGACAAGCCCAATGAATCCGCCGCTTCCCACTGACCTTGGTCGATGCTTTGTAAACCTGCGCGCACAACTTCTGCTATGTAGGCAGAAGAAAGTAAGCCGACGCATAACACACCAGAGGCAAGATTTTCCCAAAGGTTAGAAGGTCCAAAAAGAAAGCTTTGTAGCGCATTTGGTTCACCGTTGTAGTTTCGTAGAAGATCTTCCAAACCGAGTAACGGGATCAATTGGTTAGAAATGAAAAAGTAGAAAATAAAAACAAAAACCAACGGTGGGATGTTTCTTACCAACTGAATAAACGCGTTGGCAGGTGTGCGCAACCAGACGGAGCGAGAGAAACGCGCTAAGCCCAACAAAGTGCCAAGCACTAATGCGAAGCTGATGCCCCAAATACTGAGCCTTAACGTCGAAATCAAACCTTGGAAGAAGTAGGGCAAACCACCGTCAGATCTTGGTGTAAAAAGTAGTTCAAACGCCTCTTTCCACTGCCACAAATAATGCACACCAACGCTGGAACGATGGTACAGCCAAACACCACAAATACCACAGATAATAAGCAGTACCCAATCGAGCGTGTTGAACCGAACTAGAAAGGAACCTGTGTTGGCCTTGGTGGGTGCTGTGCGAGTGGTGGTTTGTTCGCCCAAAAATTTAACTCCGATAGTTGATGGAAAAGTAAAATAGATGATTCAAAAGTATAGGCTCGCGAAGACCACGAGCCATTTAGATTACTGGCCTTGCGCGACTTGGTCTTGCCAATCTAATGTCGAGAACCAGTATTCATAACGCTGTTTTAACCATCCATCTTGGGTTCTTTCTTCAATCCATTTATTGAAAAAGGCTTTTTTATCTTCCTCCCCTAAGCGAACCGCAAAGGCTTCGTTACCTTTTGATAGTCGCTCAGAGAATGGAAGGAATAGCTTGTCGCTGTGTTTCACTGTCTCATGTTCTGGTTTTGGGCTAGAAGCAATAACCGCATGGGCGTTACCATTCAGTACCTCTTGGAACGCTTGCGCGTCGTCATCAAATTGCAGAATCTTCGCTTTCGGGAAGGTTTCTCTGGCTACTTGAACGGTGAATGCGCCGCGACGAGCCGCAATTTTTACGCGTCGTGAGTCAAAGTCCGAAAACTCGCTAAAACCAGAAGCCAGTTCTTTATTTGCTGCCACTTGAACTCCAGAGTGTGAATAGGGTTTAGTAAACAACACGCTTTTGGAACGCTCGGGCGTGACCGACATGCCACCGATAATCACGTCGAACTTTTTCGCCAGTAGTGCGGGAATAATGCCATCCCATGCAGTCGGTACAAATTCCACTTTCAAACCTGAATCTTGTGCTAAGCGTTTGGCAACATCGATTTCAAAACCGATTAACTCACCTTGCTTGTTGCGCATCGCCCAAGGTACAAATGTTGACATACCAACGCGCAAAGTGCCTCGTTCTTTGATTTGATCTACATTGGGAGTGGCAACGTCTTCTTTCGCGATTGTAGGCATAGCGATGGCTAGCCCTAATAATGCAGTAATGGTCGCTTTGAATAACTTCATGTTATCTCCTTATAATTTGCGCCAACTGGCTCCGAGTTTGTGTTCTAGCCATGCAGACAAGCCAGAAAGTGATAGAGTGAGAGCAAGATAAATTGCTGCCACGGTAAACCAAATTTCAAACGGCATCGCCGTCTCAGAGACGATGTTGCGTGCCTGTGTTGTTAAATCAAAAATCGCCATCACGCTTACAATGGAAGAGTTTTTGATCAAAGAAACCACTTCATTGGTCAATGGCGGTAATGTGCGCTGTAAAACCTGGGGCAAAATTACGTCTTTGTAAGTGTAAAACGGTGATAACCCGAGTGTTTGTGCTGCTTCGAATTGCCCTTTAGGAATACTGTTTAAACCTGCGCGGAATATTTCCGCAGTGTAGGCACCTTGGAAAAGGGACAATGCCAAAACGGCGGTGTTGAATCGGTCCAAACCAATCACGGGGCCAAACACGAAGTAGAGTAAATAGATTTGCACCAACAACGGCGTGTTACGTATTACCTCGACATAAGTGGTGCCAATAACATTGCCGACTTTCGAATCGCTAAGCCTTAGTAACGCGGTGACCAACCCCAACACTAAGGTGAAGAATAGACTAATAGTCGAGATGTTAAGCGTGACCAATAGCCCATCGATAAGTTCTGCTGGCCACCATTCGCCATCTTCATAAAAAGCGATGTAATCAGGTACGCGTTCCCATTGCCATTGATAGCCCATAGCATCGGCACCAGAATCCAACACCCACACAATCGCGATGAAGAGTAGCGTCATTTGCAGTAAAGCTTGAAACACAGGTTTGATTACGCGAACTATCATCAGTAACTTAAAATTTGGTTCAAAAATGCTTGGGTTCGTGGATGCTGTGGTGTTTCAAATAAGGCGATCGGTGAGTTCATTTCCACGATTTGGCCTTCATCCATAAATACCACGCGGTTCGCTACTTTTTTGGCAAATCCCATTTCGTGCGTGACGCAAATCATCGTCATTCCGCTTTGTGCCAGTTCAACCATGACATCCAACACTTCGTTGATCATTTCCGGATCAAGCGCCGAAGTCGGTTCGTCAAAAAGGAGTAAGTCCGGTTCCATACATAAGGAACGGGCAATCGCGACGCGCTGCTGCTGACCGCCGGAAAGCTGGATGGGGTATTTGCTCGCTTGTTCTTCAATATTGACGCGCTTGAGGTAATGTCGTGCGCGTTTTTCAGCTTCTTGTTTTGACAATTTGAGTGTGCGAATCGGCGCTAAGGTAAGGTTTTCCAGTACAGTCAAATGAGGAAAAAGGTGGAAGTGCTGGAACACCATGCCGATTTTACCGGGCTTGAGAGATTTTGCATGAGAAGGCTGGTCGAACACATGAAGTTGGCCTTCTTGAATCGATTCAAGATGGTTGATGCAACGAATGAGCGTTGATTTTCCTGAACCAGAAGGGCCACACACCACGACGATCTCGCCAGAATGTACGGAGAAGTTGATATCTTTTAGAGCGTGGTAATCGCCATACCACTTGTTTACGTTGCTAAATTCGACGACGGGAGTGTTCTCTTTCAAAGGGGCACGCTTTTAGGGATAACAATCGCTCTACAATAACAAGTTGTGAATGCGATTTCATTAAGTTAACGCTCATATTCCAAGAGTCAGCGAATGGTTGGTTATATCGTGCGCAATAAAAAGGACCTGCCATTTGGCAGGTCAAGTCCCTGTGGAGCAAGTTATGGGGGAGAAATTCAAGGTCGAGCTTGAATAAGGGGGAGGTAAACCTAAGCTGCGATTTCTTCCGCTGGCTTCATGTGAGATGACACATTCAAGCTCAGCAAGCGACACGCGTTGATTTCACCCATGCCTTCGATGGAATCGAGCTGGGTCATCAAAATGGAGGAAATATGTGCTTCGTTGGCCTTTTGACGTAAGCATTCCACTAATTGTGGCGCGAGATCAACGTGGCTTTCTGCTGCTTTGAAATACAAAGGTTCAACACCGCGTAGAATGGTCATTTGTGCAAGTAAAGCTGGGTTGTCGCTCAGAGCCCAAATCTTAGTTTTACTTTGGCAGCGAGACATCAACAGGGGTGTTTCACCATGTTGGGTTAAAATCGCAACGCCAAGGTCTTGATGAACGCGAGAAGCCGAAATCATTGATGAAAGCGCGAAACTTTTGCCTGGGTTAGAACATAAGTGTTGCAGAGTATCCCAGCAGTCATGGTTGCATTCCAGCTCGTGCTCTGCACCTTGTGCGATGCGAACCATGGCTTCGACCGCTTCGATTGGGTATTTGCCCGCCGCCGATTCCGCCGACAGCATCACGGCGTCTGTTCCGTCGATAATCGCGTTTGCCACGTCTAACACTTCAGCTCGAGTTGGGAGAGGATTCTCGATCATCGATTCCAACATCTGGGTCGCGGTAATGACCGGCTTACCCCAATGTTTAGAACGATTGATCAATGATTTTTGCACCATTGGCAGTCGTGCGTCGCCAATCTCTACGCCTAAATCGCCGCGAGCGACCATAATGATGTCAGATGCTTTAATGACATCATCCATCGCTTCTTTGGTTTCAACCACTTCTGCGCGTTCTACCTTCGCGACAATCTTGGCGTGACAACCTGCTTTTTGCGCCAAGCTGCGAGCGTATTCGATATCTTGTGCATTGCGCGGGAAAGAAATTGCAAGGAAGTCGGCTCGAAGTTTAGCTGCGGTGTCGATGTCTTGAATGTCTTTCGCGGTAAGAGCCGGAGCGGAAAGACCGCCACCTAACAAGTTAATGCCTTTACGGTTAGACAATTTACCGCTGTTCAATACTGTGGTTTTAATCCACTGCTCGTCACGGTGTACTTGGCTTACTTTTAGCTGAATGCGGCCATCATCTAGCAGCAGAATATCGCCTTCGTTCACGTCTTGAATCAGCTCTGGGTAATCAAGCCCAACCATTTCTTGGGTTCCAGATTGTGCGTCAAGTGTGCCGCTCAGGGTGAATACGTCGCCTTGATTGAGTAGAACTGCGCCATTTTCGAAGCAAGAAATACGAATCTTAGGGCCTTGTAAATCGACTAACACACCAACATAAGTGTCGAGTTCAGCCGCAATTTCACGAACTAAATTCGCGCGGGCAATGTGTTCTTGCGCCGTTCCGTGAGAAAAATTGAGTCTGACTACGTTCGCGCCTGCTCGAATCAACTTAGTTAGTGTTTCGCGGCTTTCACTTGCTGGGCCTAGCGTAGCCACAATTTTGGTTTTACACATTTGTCACCTCAATCGACACTTAAAAAGGAAAATAGAAATAGGGGGGGATTTTCTATCAATCTCGTAAGCACTCTTTGCAAAAGAACTTATGACATTGAGGAAGTAAGCGGGAGTCGCCTCCCGCTTTAGTCAGGATTAGTGACTAGGGCGAGCTTCTAGCTCTTTTTCTTCAACTGGGTCGATATCAACCACTTTCTTCGCATTCCAAACTGTTAGAGCAAGAAGTAGAGAAATCACACCAGCAGCCAGCCAGAAATATTGCGCTTGAGAGAAGTCGTATTTAGTTACGCCATCAACCTCTGTGATTTTGATTAGAGAAGCTGACGCTAACTCTTGACCAGAAGCGGCGATGTAAGAGAACAGGCCGATGAAGCCTTTCACTGCGCCAACTGCGTTCTTAGGCATCAAGTCACAAGCAGTTAGACCTGCAAGGAACACAACCAGACCACCGATAGCGAAACCGATCATACCTAGTGCTACTGCGTCAACGATGCGGTTATCTGGGCCGAAGAACATCAAGCACATACCACCGATGTTCGCCAATCCGTAAAGTAGAGTCGGGATATGGCGGTTAGAGTTGAACACCTTGTCAGAAATGATGCCTGATAGGATTGCGCCTGCTAGACCCGCGATAGGGTATGTAGACATTGCGAAGCCAGCGTCAATCAGTGAGTAACCTTTTGCTTCTTGTAGGTAAAGCACTGCCCAAGAAGACATCGCGTAGCGAGAGATGTACATCGCTGCACACGCTGCTGCAATTAGCCAAACGGTTGGTTGCTTCAGGATGAACATTTGAGCGCGACGAGTTGCTTGCGGATCGTTCTTTTTCTTGATCTCAGGTTCTTCGTCGAATGCTGTTGCTGAATCTGGCAAACCGTAAGTTTGTGGACGGTCTTTTAGGATGAAGAACATACAAATCGCTGCTGCAATCGCTGCAATACCCGCACCGATGAAACCTGCGCGCCAACCGAAGTAGCTCACTAGAGACGCCGTTAGGATCCAAGTGATACCTTCACCGATGTTACGTGAGCCACCCCAGATAGAGTAACGGCTACCACGTTGTTTTGGTGAGAACCATTGGAACAGAGACACACAAGACGGTGCTGAACCAACAGATTGGAACCAACCGTTTAGACCCCAAAGCAGAACAAAGAAGAATGCCGTGGTGTTCAAACCCATGAATACTGCGGTGATACCAGACAGTAGTAGAGAGAACGACATAAATCGGCCAATGTTGGCATAGTCAGAAAGGAAGCCGTTCGAGAACTTACCAAAAGCGTAAGTGAAGAAGAAAGCCGAACCCATGATACCGAGTTCTTCGATGGTTACGATGCCTGCATCCAGCATTGGTTTTTTAACAACACCTAAACTCATACGAACTACGTAGAAGACGGCGTAACCGAAAACCAAGCCTAAAAATACATGCCATTGGTAGCGTTTGAAACGCGCTTGCATTTCCTCTTTCGAGCCATCTGAAAGAGGGAGGTCAGGGCGTGTTTTAAAGAAATTAAACATCTTGCACTCCAAGTTTTAATCACAAATGTTTTGTTGCAGGGCTATCTTGAAGTGACAGATTGCACAGTACAAAGGCATGAATTTGAGACAGAATTGACCCATATTGATATTTAGGTTGAGTCAAAAACGGGAATTTAGAACGTTAGGCTGACACTTGTTACTGATAGAATATGCTTAGTTCTGGTTGAAGTGCGTCAATAGTGACTCAAACATACTCTGTAAGATTTTTTGACAATCTTTCATAGATTTGAGTTACCGCACACTATTTAAGGTTTTTGGTTAATTTGATGGCTGATTTCAAGCAATTTGGGCGTCGTTTACTTCTTGGTGCGGCGCTTTATGCACCACTCACAATGGCAGCAGAAAAAGAGTTGGTGATACTCACGACCTTCTCTCAAGCACCAATCACTGCTTTGGTGGATGACTTTACGCAGCACTATCCTGATGCTGAAGTCCGAGTGGTTCACCGACGCACTCAATCAAGCCTGCAATTGCTCAGCAAAAGTTACATGAAGGATATCGACTTGGTGTTGAGCTCGTCACCGTTTCTGATGCAAGAGCTGTCTAATGAACATCGTTTGGCTGATATGTCGTCGCGTGTGCAAGTGCCGAAATGGTTGTCGCCTTATCTATTACCTAATAACGATCAAGTCGTGGCGTTTGGATACTCCGGCGCCGGGATTGTTTGGAACAAAGATTATTTGGCCGCGAACCATTTACCAGAACCGAAGCGTTTTCAAGATCTGACCAACCCACTGTACTTTGGTCACGTCACCATGAGCACGCCAAGCCGATCTGGAACCACGCAATTGATGGTCGAGAGTGTGCTTAGTCAATATGGTTGGCAAGAGGGCTGGCGGATTTTACTCAATGTGGGAGCGAACCTCGCGACGATCTCTTCTCGCAGTTTTGGAGTGGCGGATTACATCGCCAAAGGTAAGTTTGGTATTGGGCCGACGATCGACAGCTACGCACTGATTGCGCAACGCAAGTTCGACTACGTTGGCTTTGCTTATGACCAAGACTTTACGCTGATGCCTACCTATATTGCACAAATCAATCGGGGTAAGAGTGATAAGTTGGCAGAGTCCTTTATTGCTCATTTGCTTTCGAAAGAAGTACAAGAGCAGATGGAAAGCAGCACCTTCTCCAAAACAGCGCTTGACGATACGGCTCGATACGGTGGAGAAAATCCCGTTCTCGACCTAGAACAGGTAATGCCACGTGAAGCGTTAATCAACTTGATTTTTGATACCGCGATCACCAAGCGCTTACCGGAGCTTCAAGATGCTTGGCTCTCGCTCATTAAATTGAATCGACTTGCCGACGGAAAACCAGAGAAACAACGTTCGCTACAAGCCATTGAAAAACAACTGTTTGAATTGCCACTGAGCAAAGCGCAAGTAACCGAAATTGCGCAAAAGCTGTCGACCATGGATAAAGATTCCGAAGTTGGCATGACGCACTACCAAGCGTTATTGGCAGAGTTTTCCCATGAATTGGGGCGTGCGATGTCGGAAAAATTGGACAACGTAAATCAGCAATTGGCTCAATGGCGAGGGAAAGAGAAGTAGTGTTATACCCGAAATACAAAACCATCGGTGCACGCTTAATTGCCGCTTTTGCTTGCAGCACGCTCTTGCTTACCGTGGTGTGTTTGGTCGCTTGGGCGACATGGAACAGCTTGGATAATCAGGTGCGCCTTTTGTTGGAAGATAGCGTGCCTAAATATAACGCCAGCTATTTTCTCGAAAGTAAAACCAGTGAAATTAACCGCCGCGTAGAAGCGCTGCAAGCGGTAGACAACAAAGTACAGCTGACTGAACAAGCCATGCAGGTCAACGAGCAATTGGCTTCGATTTCGACCGTTCTGAAAAGCAATAAGATGAGCTCGGAGTTTTATCAATTGCTCGAATCGGAAGCTGGCCTTGCCTCGCTACTGGAAAAGTACGTGGATATGATTTCAACTCGCATCGATCAAACTCGCCGCGTCGACCAACTGATGGAGCAGATTAACTGGCTTCACCAAGATATTCGCTCTGAGCTCAAACCGGTTCGACAAGAAGTGCATTGGCAGATTGAGCGGGTAAACGATTCGAAAGAAATTCAAAACTTGCTGGTGCAATTGAGTACTTTGCAACGGGTCATCGATATTGAATCGGCGGTGTACGACATGGCGATTGATGTTGCTGGCGCATCAATGCCGGAGCAGGTCGACAATGGGATGAAGGTGATTCACTTTCGCTTGATGGATCTGCAAGAAAGCAGCACAACCTTAATGAATCAGCCAACCTCAATCGCTTACAAACAGTTATTGCAAGAACTTGTGGTTGTGTTGAGTCCAGAAGGCGCGTTCGATAAACAATTGATGTCATTAGTGACGCTGAACGGCGATATTCAGAAAATACAAGAGCAAATCTCGCTCAGCATGGAAGCCATTCATCAACAAATCGGTGAACTGGTTTCTACTGCGGACCAAACGTTCAAACAGGTGAAGAGTGAAACCGCCGAGCGCGTGTCTTACGGCAACCACGTTTTGATCGTCTGCTTTAGTTTGTCGATCATGACGAGCATGTTCTTGACGTATTACTTCATCAACCGCCGCATTGTGGCACGTTTGATAGGGTTAGGTGACAGTATTGATGCCATCATCAAAAACGACCTGAGCCATCCGGTTGTGGTGGACGGCAATGATGAGATCGGACGCTTGAGTGAAAAGCTCATCGAGTACGGTGAAAAGGTACAGGAAATTCAGCGGACTAACGCTTTGAGCCTAATCAACAATACTACGGCGAGTTTGATTACCAGTGACCTCAATGGCGTAGTGGAATCAGCAAACTTAAGCGCGCGTAAGTTGTTGAAACTTGGTGAGGTTAACGAAAGTTATCCGATTTGGGAGTACTTCCCAGAGAGCTGTCGAGATCAACTGAAAAAGGTATTCGATGGTTCTCATTTGTGGATTGAACTCGGCAAAATTCATGTGACATTGTCACTTGGGGACGAGAAACCAAAGTATGTGCGTTTCGATATTCGTCCTTTCGCTCATGGTGCTGAATACAAATTGATCATGACCATTACGGATGTCACTCATCAAGAAATGACCACGCGTACCTTGGAAAGTCGGGTGTTAGAAAAGACGCAAGATTTGCTACTGAAAAACCAACAGTTAGAAAACGAAATCGAAGAACGTATTCGCACCGAAGACAATCTCAAAAAGACGCAAGATGAGTTGATTCAAGCTGCAAAAATGGCGGTTGTAGGGCAAACCATGACCAGTTTGGCGCATGAGCTTAACCAGCCATTAAACGCAATGTCGACGTATTTATACAGCGCGAGAATGTTCCTCGAACAGGAATCTCCAGAAAAGGTTGGTGAATCCATTACCCACATCGAAGGTTTGGCGACTCGGATGAGTAAGATCATCAACAGTTTGCGCCAATTCGCTCGCAAGCCAGAAGGTGAAAGAGAAGTGAAGTCTGTAAGTGTTCATGAGGTGGCGGAGCAAGCATCCACCATTGTGAACACGCGAGCGAAGCGTCAACAGATCATCATAGAAAACCAGTTACCTGATGATGTAAAAGTGCAAGGCGACATGTTGGCGCTAGAACAGGTCTTCATTAACGTCTTAGTAAACAGTTGTGATGCGTTGATGGAAAGCACAAGGGACGAACAAAAACGGATTCAAATGGCGCTGGTGGAACGAACCAGCCAAACCACACTGATTGCAATCAGTGACAACGGCATTGGGTTTGGTGAAGAGATTGTGCAGCGGATTTTTCAGCCTTTTGTTTCGACAAAAGAAGTTGGTCTAGGGCTGGGGATGAATATTTGTAAGTCATTAATAGAAAAGCATAAAGGAAGTATCTACCTCGCTTCCTCATTAGAAAAAGGTGCGATGGTTGTGTTGGAGTTACCTAATGAGCAATAACCCATATTCAGTATTATTGGTCGATGATGATCAGGATGTTTTGGACTCTTATTCGTACTTGATGAACATATCATCAATCAAGTCAAAAGCCATTAACGACCCAACACAAGCGCTGCAATATGTCTCTCCAGAGTGGGCGGGCGTTGTTATTCTCGATATGTACATGCCGCAAATGCATGGATTAGAACTGCTTCGGATGATCAAAAACGTCGATGAGCGAATCCCTGTCATTGTGATCACTGGGCACGGCGATATTCCAATGGCGGTTGATGCAGTAAAGCAGGGCGCATGTGAGTTTTTAGAAAAACCGATCAATCCTGCGGAGCTTTTAACACTAGTAAAACAGCAGCTTGAAACTCGAAGCAGCCAGGTGGAATTGCAGCTACAGGCGGAGAAATCTATTTCGCGCTCATTAATTGGTAAGTCTGCGCATATGGAGCAGATCCGCAAGCTTGTTGCCCAATACGCGTTACTGGACACGCACGTGGTGGTTTATGGTGAGTCGGGCACTGGGCGTCACAGCGTCGCGGGGTTAATTAAAGACATGATGTCTAAGAGTGAAGAAACGGAGTATGGTTCTTTTGCTCTCAGTGCAACCACAACAATGGATAGCATTGATGATGCCATCGACAAACAGCAGTCGTGTTTACTTGTGTTAGAGAACTTACCTGAACTACCTGAAGAGGGACAACGGCATCTGGCTCAATTATTACTGGCGCGAGAACGTTGTGGGAAAAAGAATCTGCGTGTTGTAACGATTTTTGACTCAGAACCGGAAACGTACATCACCAAAAATCAATTGCTGCCGGAACTGTACTATCTACTCAACCAAGGCGTGGTTCACGTACCGCCATTGCGTCAGCGCCCTGACGACATCGTGACGATATTTCATTACTTCTTAAAACTGAGTTGTAAGAAATTAGGCAAAACATTGCCAAATGTCGACTCTAGCTATCTCGCGCTACTGAGAGGTTATCCGTGGCCGGGCAACATCCGTGAGCTAAGAAACATCGCTGAGTTATACGCAATCGGAATTGTTAAATTAACGGGTAAAGAGCGCATCTACTCACAAAATGAGATTCAGCTTCCATTGGATGATTTGGTGGACGATTTTGAAAAGCAGCTAATAGAAGATGCGTTGTTTTTGCACTCCGGGCGAATTACGGATGCGGCAAACCATCTGCAAATACCGCGTAAAAAGCTGTATTTGAGAATGAAAAAGCACGGAATTGAAAAGGGCAATTACAAGTCGCGATAACAACAAAGCGTTTGAGGTCTGCATCAGTAAGCTCAAACGCTTTTTTCATCAAAATTCAGAGTGGCGAACACCAATCTGCAGCATAGAAAATTAACTGATCACCGTGAGATACGGATAACGAATCACGATGGCAATTACGGACATCGCCATTAAAGTTTGCGCGGAATAGTACGTGACCATCACCACTTGCCGAGAAAATACCGAGTAACCACCAAAGCGCTCAAAAGCCAGCACCGTGCCGGAAATGATGAAGATAAAACTTCCTAACACCGCAAACGAAGATGACTGCGTTTTCCCACTTAGATAATACTCAATGGCCATCCAACACATGGTCATCAAAACCCAAATGTAGATCGCGACAGGGATTCTTTCTTTGCCGAGGTCAGGTCGAAACAGCCAGTAAAAGCAAATGCCGAGCCCAAACAAAGCAATAGGAAGCCAAGGAGTGAAATGCCATGCCGACATTAAGCTAAAGCCATAACTGTAGGACAAATGAGCAGAGCAAAATAGGCTTAGACCAATGATGAACTTATCTCGCGGCAACATCAGTAGTAAATCACCGAGTAGTGACAACGATAAACCCACTAATATCCACTGAGTGTAAGGCAGTTGACTCGCGGGAGAATTAAGCAAAATGCCAATCATCACAAGTACAGGCAATGGCTTTGATACGTAAAATAGCCATTTCGGCCCTTTACGGACACTTATGATGTGTATGAATGCTAATACAACGACAACTAGCCACATATATAAAGAACTCTCGAACAGACAAACGTGAGTAGCGTAGTGCTACTCTAAACAAAAAGATCTAACAAATGCGTAAGTTAGACCTTTGATTTCAATTTTATTTTTTGTGTATGTAAAGCTAAACGGTCGCCACTTTACTGACCAACGCGAACACTTAATTTTGTGCATTAATTGTTGTTTTTAGAATGCCCAATATTTGAACGCGTTGAAGCTTACAAAATAGCATAAAAAAACGGTATTGTGACCGTTAAGTCACAATACCGTTAAACCCTAGAAAGGGCAGTGAACAGTTGTTGCTGTTATGAGACGGCTAATTCTAAAATTTCACGGCTGCGTTCAAGAGTAATCGCTTGGTTTTCACCCAGAACCGTCATTCCGTGTTTGTTGAGTTGGTCAATGATGGCATCGATCGCTTGCTCGCGGCTTTCACCGTAGTTGTCTAGTTGAGTTGCTACACCAAGTTGGTGGTAGAACGCTTCGATGGCTTCGATAGTGCGTTCTGCAAGATCATCACCAGACTCCAAACCAAATACATTACGACCCATTTGCTCAAGCTTTGCGCGCTTAAATTGCATCTGGTTACGCAGCAGTGATGGTTGGATGATGGCAAGAGAACGTGCATGATCAACGCCCCAAAGTGCAGTCAGCTCGTGACCGATCATGTGCGTAGCCCAATCGTGAGGAACGCCGCTACCAATCAAACCATTCAATGCTTGGTTTGCAGACCACATGAGGTTTGCGCGCCATTGGTCGTCATCGCGCTCTGCGAACTGTTCGCCAAGCGTTTTTAGAGTTTTTAGCAAGGTTTCTGCGTAACCGTCTTGTACCATCGCTCCAGTAGGCAGTGTAATGTATTGCTCACATACGTGTACCCACGCATCCACAATGCCGTTGATAAGCTGACGTTCAGGCAGCGTTTTCATTACATCTGGATCTAAGACTGCAAATTTAGGCTGTACAGCAGGAGACATGAACGGCAGTTTGTCTTGAGTTTCTGCTTTTGTAATCACTGCACCCATGTTGGATTCTGAACCAGTTGCAGGTAGCGTTAGGATAGCCGCAAGCGGTGTTGCTTCTGTCACTTGATGCTTACCGATCATAATGTCCCAGCCGTCACCATCGTACTTTGATGCTGCCGCAACGTATTTAGAACCGTCGATAACCGAACCACCACCAACAGCAAGAATAAAGTCGATGTTTTGATCTTTTACGATAGCGACCGCTTTATCCAATGTTTCTTTTGTTGGGTTTGGTTCTACACCAGAAAACTCAGACCATTCGTGGCCAGTGAGCGCTTCTGCTACTTGGTCGTATACGCCGTTCTTTTTGATTGAGCCGCCACCGTAAATCACCAAGACCTTTTGATCCGCTGGGATCGCGTCTTTGATTGCTGCGATTTGTTGTTGGCCAAAGAAAATTTTGGTTGGGTTGACATAAGAAAAGTTCATTGCAGACCTCTTGTTTCCAGTTGAGGAGATTGAATACGTGCATATTAGTACGACTTTTTGTCGTGTTGTAGGTCGATTTCTGTAAATTACTTGCCTATTTCTACAAAATTGTTGTTATAACGCTGGAATCGGAAACAGAAGAGAAAGTATAGTGAGAAAAATGACAACAGAGCGTAGACCGATTGACGGTTTATGGAGCATTACATGAACACATTAGCCGAAACCATGCAGCAGTATGTTGAAAAGCATGATCTGCACAATTTAGAAGGCATCAAGCAAACCGCTATCGAAGGCGTTTGGTTTTATCGCAGTAGCAAAGGCAATAACCGTCAACCATTTGTGTATCAATCAGGGATCATTGTGCTTGGCCAAGGGCATAAAAACATCCATATAGGGCAAACGCCAGTTCAGTATGGTCCGGATGACTATTTGGTGGTGGGTGTACCTATGCCTCTAGAGTGTGAAGCATTTGCCACCAACAATGAGCCTTTGCTCGGTATTTCTATCGACATCTCGCCCACGCTGCTGCACAAACTTGTGAAAAAGCTCGAAGCACAGAAATTCAGTAATATCTGCGAAGATTCTAAACGTTGTGGCCTCAAATCGGTTCGAATGAACGACGCCATGCTCGATGCTTGCAAGCGATTAATGAAGGCGCTTTGCAACGATTTGGATGTGGCGATATTGGGCGAGTCCTTACTAGAAGAAATTGTCTATCGAACGCTTGTAAGCAAAGAAGGGCACGTGTTGTTTGAATTGGCTCACCAAGAAGGTTCCTACGCGAGAGTAGCAAAAGCACTCAATCGTGTTCATGCCGAATATCATGAGCAATTGAATGTCCAAACATTGGCGGAAGAGGCCAACATGAGTATCTCGGCATTTCATCAGGCGTTTCGGAGCGTAACCTTAGAATCACCTTTGCAATACATCAAAAAAGTACGTCTCAATAAAGCGAGAGATTTGATTCAACTCGAAGGGAAACGAGTCAACGATGCTGCTCGACTTGTAGGCTACAGCAGCCCATCACAGTTTAGTCGCGAGTACAAGCGACATTTCAATGAAACACCAAGGTCAACAAAGGCATAGTGATCTTTATTTCAAAATGACGACTTTTTTCGCCTTTTTTATTAATTTGCGAGTCACTTATTTATTCGAATTATAAAATTAGTTGCTGGTGCCAAATAATAGGTATTTTGTTGCAACCATTTAGTGGATTCTTGAGAGGTGGTGTTGAAAACTCGCAAATACATAGTGTGAAATTTCCAACTTGTACTTAAGTTATTTTACGTCGAAATAAAAGTAAGAACGTGTTGTTTCAAACACGTTTAATATTGTTTTAACAATAACTTAAGGAAGAGCGATTATGCACCTTAAAAACGGGAAAGCAGTGAAAAGTGTCTTTACGCTAAGTACGCTGACTGCATCTTGTCTATTGGCCTTCAACAGCTACGCAGCGGTTGATTGTGCCCCTCTAGAAGTTTGGGATTCGTCAAAAGTTTATAATGGCGGCGACCAAGTTCAGCACGAAGGTAACGCATACAAAGCGCGTTACTGGACGCAAAACAATAACCCTGCACAAGCTGGCCAGTGGGGCGAGTGGGAATCTCTTGGTGCTTGTGATGGAACAGGTCCTGTTGATCCACCACAAAATGAAATCCCGACGGTGACTCTAACCGCTCCTTCTGCGTCGGCATCTATCACCGCTGGTGAAGTGGTTAACCTAGCCGCAGATGCTGCAGACACTGATGGCACAATTAGCAAAGTTGAATTCTTTGTTGATGGTGCTTTAGTTGGTCAGTCTACTTCGGCTCCTTTCACTGCATCTTGGACTGCAACTGAAGGCGTACACGAGTTTTCAACTAAATCTTATGATGACGCTGGCGCGGTAAGTACTGCAAGTTCAGTAACGCTTACGATTGCTTCAGCTCAGCCAGGTAATGAAGCGCCTACAGTGGATGTTGCGCTTTCAGCTACTTCAATCGACTTAGGCGGTACTGTTACGCTTACTGCTAACGCAGCAGACGCGGATGGTAGCATTGCTAAAGTTGACTTCTACGTTGCTGGCGCTTTAGCTGGCACAGCAACAGCTGCCCCTTACACACTAGACGTAACGCCTTCAAAAGCGGGCGCTCTAGCGGTATACGCGAAAGCGACAGATAACGCAGGTGCAAGCACAGACTCTGCAATTGCTACGTTAACTGTAAATGGTGGAGCAGTGGCATCTAACTGTCGTCCAGACGGTCTTTACCAAACAACAGGCGTGGACGTACCTTACTGTTCAATCTACGACGAAGAAGGTCGTGAGAAAATGGGGGCGGATCACCCACGTCGTGTCATCGGCTACTTCACGAGCTGGCGCGCAGGTGATGACCCACAATCAACTTACCTTGTTAAAGACATTCCTTGGGAACAGCTAACTCACATCAACTACGCGTTTGTGAGCATTGGTTCTGACGGTAAAGTGAACGTTGGCGATGTTAATGATCCAAACAACGCTGCAACTGGCAAAACATGGCCAGGTGTTGAAGTCGATCCTACGCTTGGTTTCAAAGGTCACTTTGGTGCACTAGCAACTTACAAGCAAAAACACGATGTTAAGACGCTAATCTCGATTGGTGGTTGGGCTGAAACCGGCGGTCACTTCGATGCAAATGGCGATCGTGTTGCTGATGGTGGCTTCTACACAATGACGACCAATGCTGATGGTTCTATCAACCATGCTGGCATTGAGAAGTTCGCAGCTTCTGCAGTTGAAATGATGCGTAAGTACAAGTTCGATGGTCTGGATATCGACTACGAATACCCAACATCAATGGCTGGTGCTGGTAACCCTTACGATAAAGACTTCATGGAACCACGTCGTCAGTACCTATGGGCTTCTTACCAAGAGCTGATGAAAGTACTTCGTGAAAAACTAGATGCAGCTTCTGCTCAAGATGGTACGCATTACATGCTGACTATCGCAGCGCCATCATCTGGTTACCTGCTACGCGGTATGGAAACCTTCGATGTAACTAAGTACTTAGACTACGTAAACATCATGTCTTACGACTTGCACGGTGCTTGGAACGATCACGTTGGCCACAACGCGGCATTATTCGATACAGGCAAAGACTCTGAGCTAGCACAGTGGAACGTATACGGCACAGCAGCTTATGGCGGTATTGGTTACTTGAATACTGACTGGGCTTACCATTACTTCCGTGGTTCTATGCCAGCAGGCCGTATCAACATCGGTGTTCCTTATTACACCCGTGGTTGGCAAGGCGTAACTGGTGGTGACAATGGTCTTTGGGGCCGAGCAGCGCTACCTAACCAAGCTGAGTGTCAACCAGGCACAGGTGAAGGTGAGAAGAACAACTGTGGTAACGGTGCTATCGGCATCGACAACATGTGGCACGATTTAGATCCACAAGGTCGTGAAATGGGCGCAGGCTCGAACCCAATGTGGCACGCGAAGAACCTAGAGAAAGGCATTTGGGGTTCTTACGCTCAAGCTTACGGTCTAGATCCAGTGAACGATCCTTCTGACAAATTGGTTGGTACGTACACTCGTAATTACGACAGTGTTGCTGTAGCACCTTGGTTGTGGAACGCGGAGAAGGGCGTATTCCTATCTACAGAAGATAAAGCTTCTATCGAAGTGAAAGCGGACTACGTTATCGATAAAGAAATCGGCGGTATCATGTTCTGGGAACTAGCAGGTGACTACAACTGTTACGTACTAGATGCAAATGGCAACCGTACTGCTATCGATGCAACTGAACAAGCGTGTGCTGCAGGTAATGGTGAATACCACATGGGTAACACTATGACCAAAGCTATCTACGACAAGTTTAAGTCTGCAACGCCTTACGGTAACAAAGTAGCGACTGGTCCAACACCAACTGAAGCAGTAGACATTACTGTTAGTGTTGGCGGCTTCAAAGTTGGCGACCAAAACTACCCAATTAACCCTAAGATCACATTTACGAACAACACAGGTCAAGCGATCCCTGGCGGTACTGAATTCCAATTCGATATCCCAGTATCTGCGCCGGACAACGCGAAAGACCAATCTGGTGGCGGTTTGAAAGTGATTGCTTCTGGACATACTCGTGCAAACAACATCGGTGGTTTGGATGGCGTAATGCACCGCGTATCGTTCTCTCTACCAGCATGGAAAGATCTGCCAGCAGGCGGTACTTACGAGCTTGATATGGTTTACTACCTACCAATCTCTGGTCCTGCGAACTACTCAGTGATTTCTGGTGGTAAAGAGTTTGCGTTCAAGTTTGAGCAACCAGACCTACCAATCGGTGACCTAAACGCGGGTACTGGCGGTGGCGGTACAACTGAACCAGGTTCTTGTGATACTGCTGGTTTGGTAACATACCCAAATCTGCCACAAACTGACTGGGCAGGTAACCCAAGCCATGCAAACCAAGGTGATAAAGTCATCCACAATGGTGTGGTTTACCAAGCAAACTGGTGGACGGCTTCTGAACCAGGTAGCGACGGTAGCTGGGCTACAGTATGTAACATCTAATCATTATTGATTAACTGTTATTACCTAACTTTCATAGGTACTTAAACAAAAGCGCACGGTAATTATCGTGCGCTTTTTCGTTCATGTTGTCGTTTGAATTGAGGACTTTCAGAACTGGTAGCTCTCCGGTATAACAACAATGCCTTTTTCTGAGATTTTGAAGCGTTTGGCGTCTTCAACCTTATTGATGCCGATTTGTGTATTCGGTGGTATGCGAACGTGTTTATCGACGATGCAATTCACCAGTTGGCTGCCTTCACCGACTTCTACATCATCAAAAATGATGGAATCCACAACGGTCGCGCTGTCTTGAATGCGCACATTTGATGAAATGATCGAGTGCTGGACTGAGCCACCTGAGTTGATAACACCGGTAGCTATGATCGAGTTGATGAAAATACCTTCGTTTCCTGTTGCAGAAGAGACGGTTCTCGCTGGTGGAAATTGAGGTTCGTAAGTGCGGATAGCCCAGTTAGATTGGTAAAGGTTCATCGGAGGTACTGGTTCCAATAAATCCATATTTGCTTCATAGAAGGAGTCAATTGTCCCGACATCACGCCAGTAACAATCTTTATCGACACGACCTTTGCTGCCACAAAACTTGTAAGCGTAAACCGATTCGGTGTCGATCAATTTTGGAATAATGTCGTTGCCAAAGTCATGGCTAGACGTTTCCAGTTTCGCATCTTCGGTCAGCGCTTCTTTGAGCACATCCATATCAAAGATGTAGATCCCCATTGATGCAAGGCTCTTGGTTTTATCGTCTGGAAGAGTAGGTGGGTTTTCGGGCTTCTCGACAAAAGACTTAACCAGTCCGTTTTCAGCGATTCCCATAACTCCGAAAGCAGAGGCGTCCTTTACTGGAACATCCATACAAGCGACGGTCAGCTTTGCCCCTTTCTCTTTATGCTCCTCAAGCATCGCTGCGTAATCCATACGATAAATATGGTCACCAGATAACACAACAACGTATTTTGCGTCGTTCCGCGATAGTAACCACAAGTTGTGGTAGATGGCGTCGGCGGTACCCTCATACCATGCACCACCTTTGCGCATTTGAGGCGGAACTGCCGTAATGTACTCACCAAGTTCGGGATTAAAAATCGACCAACCGTCACGAAGGTGCTTTTGTAGTGAGTGAGATTTGTATTGAGTAAGCACTAGAATTTTACGTAAACCTGAATTAAGACAATTGGTTAGCGTAAAATCGATGATTCTGTATTTGCCGCCAAATGGTACCGCAGGTTTGGCTCGATCATCAGTGAGTGGGCTAAGTCGTGAGCCCATCCCGCCTGCTAAAATTACAGCGAGTGCGTCTTGCATAATATTCCCTTTCCCTTGTTCTACATGCGTCTAAACCGTGCTTAACCGGAGGAGGTGTTATACAACGCAACAATTTAGAATGACATGTGCTGGTTTGTTTGTTAGCTACTGCAAACTGTAGTACAAGAATCGCGCCATTGAATATTTCTTTAAAAATCAAAATGATGAATTTTGTGACCGAGAGTTGATGCACTATATTAGTGAATTAAAAAATAGGCAATGCATCATATTGGGGCGGTATAGAATCTGGGGATTTAAAGAGATTATTGATTTACAATGTAAAACCTATTAAAAACAGAAAGATAAAGGGAGCTGTCTAGCTCCCTTTGTGTTTGATTTCATTTAAATGATGCTCATTATGACAAACCGATGATATTACCATCTTCATCAAGGTCAAGATTCATAAACGCTGGCTTGTCAGGAAGACCGGGCATGGTCATAACGCTACCCGATAATGCGTACACGAAGCCAGCACCGGCACATAAACGCAGTTCACGAATTGGAACAGTAAAGCCAACTGGCGCGCCTTTTACTGAAGAATCGGTGGTGATAGAAAGTGGCGTTTTAGCAATACAAACAGCTAATTCGTTAAACCCTAGTTTTTCAAAATGAGCCAATTGCTGAGTTGCAAGTTCACTCATTTCAACATTTGTCGCACCATATCCAGCTTCACACACAGACATCAGCTTCTCCTGAAGGGATTGATGTTTCTGATATAGAGGTCGGAAATTCGTGGTTTTTTCGCAAGCATCAACGACATGTTGTGCTAGATCTCTCGTACCTTCACCACCTTGGGAAAAAGCAGTGCTGATAGCGACTTTAACATTTGGATCGAATGCGTGAATGAGATCTTGAAGCGCGATGAGTTCTTGTTCGCAATCTTGAGGGAACTGGTTAATCGCAACAACGGCTGGGATTCCATATTTATGGACGTTCTTGATGTGCCACTTTAAGTTTTCAAACCCGGCTACCAATGCCGCTTGGTCAGGCGAGAAAATCGAATCTGGAATTGCCATGCCAGGGCGCAAGTCGTAGTGGCCGGAGTTCGCTTTAAGGCCTCTTAACGTCGCAACAATCACCACACAGTCAGGCGCTTTGTTGGCAGCCGCTGCTTTAATATTACAGGCTTTCTCAAATCCCATGTCAGAGCCAAATCCTGCTTCAGTTACCGTGTAACGCGAAAGTTTTAACGCAATCTCATCAGCGATAATAGAAGAATTGCCATGCGCAATGTTAGCAAAAGGGCCTGCGTGGATCAGAGTAGGGACACCTTCAAGCGTTTGCATCAATGTTGGTGCAATGGCTTCTTTCAACGTTACGGCCATCGCACCTGCTACTTGTAAATCTTCTGTGGTGATAGGCTGACCGTCGAGATCATAAGCAACAACAATTTTGCCAATGCGCTGACGTAAGTCTTTAAGATTTTTTGCCAACGCAATAATGGCCATCAACTCGGATGCGGCTGAAATATCAAACCCTTCGTTACGCTCAAATCCGTTAATGGTTTTGCCATGTTCGTTCAAACCAATTTTGACCATGCGAAGTGCACGGTCGTTGTGGTCCATCACGCGTTTCCAAGTAATGCTTTCAACGTCAATTTTTAATGCTTTTAAACCAGTTCGAGCTTCAAAGGCGTCATATCCTTCGCGCTGCTCGTGGAATAAGCGCGCATCTAAAGCTGCAGACGCTAAGTTGTGTGCAGCCGTAACGGCGTGAATATCACCCGTCAAATGCAAATTGAGCTCTTCCATTGGCGCAACTTGGGAATATCCGCCACCTGCGGCACCACCTTTGATGCCAAAGACAGGCCCCATTGATGGCTGTCGAATACATGCCATCACGGATTGCTTTAGCTTCGCCAGTCCTTGAGCAAGGCCAATGGTTGTCACGGTTTTGCCTTCACCTAGTGGAGTTGGGGTAATCGCGGTGACCAGAACCAATTTGCCGTTTTGGTTGTCATTCAGGCGGGCTAAACACTTAGGGTGTACTTTGGCTTTGTATTTTCCATGTGTATCAAATTCTTCAGGCAATAGACCTGCTTTTTCAGCGATAACATCGATGGAAGATAACGGTGTGTTTCGGCAAATTTCAATATCAGACTGCATGGATACTCCCAAATATGGCTAACACGCGGCGTTCAACATCAAGCAATCTATGTAGACTGTATCGTTGTTGCGCAAACGTTTGCGCGAAAATAATACTGGTTAAAAATTAGGTGTAAAGAAGTTCGTGCGCCTTCGCGTGCTACATAGTAACAAAATCCACTAAATACTGCGCTAGATCAAAACAAAAAGGCCACCAAACGGTGACCTAAGTATATTTTTTGCTCTAAAGCTAACCTTCTTAGCGATCCCAGTAGGTCTCTTCTAAGCTGTCTTCGCGTTCTGGCAGAGCTCGCGATAGGCGAGGAGAGTGCTGAGTTAGCACTTCGTAGCTCACGCGGTTCGCGTATTTACAAATTTGAGAAAGTGATGAATACGTCAGACAGCGTACTTCGTGTTTCTCTGAAGTAGGCACTTCTTTCTGATGGAAAGAGTTTGCAGCCATGTCATGCAGCAGTGCAGACAGTGCAGCATCACCCGCGCCATTCGTATTCTTAATTTCTAGAGGGCCACCAAGGTATGGACCGATGTGTGAATACACTTTCATTGGATTCACACAATCTTCTTTGCGCATTGCGCGGCTGAACTCAAACTTGTTGAATTTCTCAATAGAGCTTTCAAGAATATCGTGTGTAGTTTCACGTTTCACTTTTTCGTCAGTGTAACCTGCCATGTAAAGACCGTTTGGCCCTGCAGTACAAAGAACAAGATTTACCCACTCAAGTGCTTTATCCGCAGCAGCGAGTGGATCGCTTTCGCCTGTAAGCGCCGCGCCTTCTTCTTCATTCATAGCCACAACAGATACGTTTTCACGAATGTACTCTTGCCACCATTCCGCATTGCCTTCAATCACGTACTTTGTACCTAGAGTAAGAACAACAGGTACATCGTGCTTCTTGGCAAAATCAATCGCACGTTGTACTGCTTTAGGCATTGGGTCTTCTTCTTTACCGCGCATTAGGTACGAAGAAACAACAAGCGCAGACGCTTTCTCAAATACTTCTTCAGGAATGCTTTCTGGAAGAAGTTGATTCATGTGACCTTCGTTGATCGCGAATGTACGTTCACCATCTTGAGAGATAAGGGTGTAGCAACGACCAATCGGACCATCTACCGTTTGTAGGTGGTTTAGGTTCATGCGTGAAGACGTACGGCAAAGGTAGCGGTAGGCGAAAGAACCCACTTGAATGTTCTTTGACATTACGCCAAGCAATACAGATTTGCTGTCTGCTAGAACAGAATAATTGTGCAGCGTGTTACCAATAGTATCGCCAGGGTACTGGTGTGTGATCAGCCCTTGCTCTACTAACTCTTCATACAATGCATCTGCTTTGCTCTCTTCAAGAACAAGAGAATGTCCTTTACTTAGATTGTATTTTTCTAGAAACGCATCATCCACACGAGCTTCGATATCTACGATGGTTTGACCAACACCGACAATGGTTGGGCGGTATAGCTTAGGCGCTTGTCGAATTTGGTTGACTAATGGATCTCGAGCGTGAGTTGGGAAGTAGTGTTTAGATTTACGCTGACCAGGAAACTTCATGCTTGTTCTTGAGTGAGAAAAAAAAGAGGCGGGATTGTATCACAAAAAAATGAAAATCGTGGTGTTTTATTGCAAAGAAATTTGCCCGCTGAAAAATGCAGCGGGCTGACGAATTCGTAAGCGAATTGAGCTTAATTTATCTTAGCTTCAGTCGGTTGGATGTAAGCTTTCGTACCCCAAAGAGGTACAGTTGATAGACTGTGTTTGAAGCTGCCTGATGTCTCTTTAGTTGAGTAAGAAAGGTACATCAAGGTTTGATTTTCTGGATCATAAATACGGCGAATCTTCATCGACTTGAAGAAAACGCTCTTGGACTTTTTAAATACCACTTCACCTGATTTGCTCTTATCAATTTTAGTAATCATCTCAGGTGTAATTTCACCAGTTTGACGGCAAGAAATTGAACTGTCGCTTGGGTCCGCTAAACTGAAGTCCGCTTCGATGCTCGCTACATGACAAGTGACGCCTGGAACTTCAGGGTCTACGAGCGTATTCAGTTTTATGTCTTTCATAGTAAACATACCCAAAGAGACATCACCAACCTCATCGTTGCCACAGCCCGCAAGAATGGTAACCAAACCTAAAGCAAGCAAACGTTTTTTCATTATTCCGTCCTTAATTAGAAAAATATATAGATTCAATCTATCAGACGTTGGCATCTAAAACAAAATTTGGCGCAACCTCAGGACTTTAGCTAGGTTTGTTAAGGGCTTCATGCTAATGTACCGCTTCAAAGCGAGTTCATGTTTAAGAGTTGAGTCAATGCGATATAGAAAACCCTGTTAGGTTTTCGGAATATTGGCGTGATGGCTCATATACAGCCCTCGTTTTTGACTCGCTACTACTCTGTAGCCTGAGATATTTAAGGTACTCAAATGAATGAACAGCAGTTAGCCAGCATCGAACGCAAAAATGCGTGGCTGCACGATCTCGTCGAAGTTGAATTTCCCACTCCTGAAAGCTTGAAAGGTCGCGAAACCTATTTCCAAGCAATAAATGCTCAAGAATACCAAATCGTTGCTAAAGACTCCTTGTTGGAAGGCGAAGCGAATTTGCAGGCTGATGACATTTTCCTCGTGGATTTTCATCGACTGACTATTATGTTTTCGATTCTTCAGTCTCAACGTTGGGAAGAACAGTATGACCAAGAGATGATAGTTGAATACCTTACCCAAATTATCTTAACGCCGGATTTTGAGTTGTACGTTGGTTTTAAAGATGGCAACCCGGTGGGGGCCGCCATTGCAAGTAGCTATGAAGGTAACACGCTGATTTCTGACGTGGCCGTTTCTCAATCTTTAGATAAACAACAGTTTTCAGCGGATATTGCGAAAAGACTTAATAGTGATCACAAATTATGTGACACAATTATAATAGAAAGTTGATCAATATCGGCTTCATTTAAAAATGAAGCGCTACTATATGCAGCATTGCATTGGTTCGGCTGGGTAAAAAATGGTTAAGCGTTTAGCGCGTTTTCTCACTCTTTTGTTGTGCATAGGAACGGTTGCCGTACAAGCAGAGGAAACAAATTGGGAGCTCAAACGAGTTCTCGTGCTTCACTCCTACGATCCGTCTTATCAATGGACTAATGACATTCAGGCGGGAATCGAAAAGGGGTTCAAGCAAACTGACGGCGAAGTCAAACTTTCCATTGAATATTTGGACGCGAAGCGTGTTCATTCCGAAGGCTATTTGCAACAAATGGCGAGTTATCTTCGGTTTAAATATCGAGCTTATGAATTTGATGGTGTAATTATCTCTGACGACGCAGCCATGCGTTTCGTCAGAAATTATTTTCAGAACCCCAAGCGCAATGTTCCTATGGTCGCGATTGGGATTAATGATAAAGGCTCTTCTCTCGATACAGTAAGTACAAATGGCAGTGTGATTTACGAAGAAGATCGCGTGGTCGAAAACATAGCGCTGATCAATCGTTTGCGTCCCCGTATCAAAAATTTGTATTACCTTGCCGATCGCAGTGTGACCTCAGAACTGATATATCAACGCGTAAAAGCAGAGATGAACAAGTTTCCACGTATCAATTTGATTGAAATCAGAGACGCGAGCCTACAAGAGGCGGCAAATCAGCTTTCTACAGTCAGTGCTAATGATGCGGTTTTGTTGACTCACTACAATACGGAAGGGGATTCAGGTAAATATCACACCTACAGAGAAGTGGCTCGAGCTATTGGTGCAAAAAGCCGTGCCCCCGTGTTTGTGATGTGGGAACTCTATTTAGGCGAGCCGGGAATACTGGGTGGCTTTGTGAACCGTTCTGAGCAATTTGGTTATGAAGCTGCGGAGATAATGGCGAGTAAGATGGGGATGTCTCTGACGTCAGCGGCGCATGCGCTGGCTATCACTGAAGCGGTCTTGGACTATAAGGCGCTCACAAAGTATGAAATCAGCCATTATGACATCCCTAAAAACGCTGAAATTCTTAATGCGCCACCGCCACTGTTTAAAGTAAACCTCAAAACACTGTTGTTCACGTGCGGCATTATTGTGCTGCTTTCTCTTGTTGTTGTGATTCAGTTTATGACTATTCGCCAACGCAAAGAGATTGATAAGAAAAATAGAAAAATTGTGTTGCTTCAAAAACGAACGCTAAACGTCCAAAAAGAGATGATTCACGTATTGGGTGAGGCGATTGAAAGTCGCTCTGGAGAAACTGGCCAACATGTAAAACGTGTAGCTAAACTGTCTCGTCGTTTGGCTCAACTTTGCGGATTGACGCATCGTGAAGTGGAAATGATTGAAATCATTAGCCCTATGCACGATGTCGGTAAAATCTCCGTGCCAGAATCGATTCTCGATAAGCCTGGCGCATTGACAAGTTCAGAGCGTGAAATCATGAAGCAACATACCATTAAAGGTTATGAGTTGCTGAACATGAAAGAGGGCGACATCACCAAATTAGCAGCGGTGGTTGCCTACGAACACCATGAAAAATGGGACGGTACAGGTTATCCAAATAATCTAAAAGGTGAGGACATTCATCTCTTCGCACGCATTGTCGCAATTGCTGATGTATTTGACGCATTATTAACAGAGCGTTGCTACAAACGGGCTTGGACAATTAATGAAGTCGTCGATTGGTTTAAGTTGGAACAAGGCAAACACTTTGACCCAATATTATGCCAACTGTTGCTAGATAATTTAGATGACTTCATCGAAGTTCGATACATGTATCCTGATGCATAACAAACTGAGCAAGATTACATTCGGTGATCTTGCTTAGAAAAACAGGAATTGCTTTTCCCCATTTCTACGAAATGCCAAGTCTGTCGTTTAAACAAATCTAAACTCAAATATGATTAAGCCATACATTTGTATTAAAAAATAAGTTTGATCAGCGACATCGACAAATGCGTCTAGGGGAAGGCTATGGCAATTACCAATATTAAATGCGTGATTTTTGATTGTGATGGCACGTTGGTCGACAGTGAGCGTTTATGCTGCCAAGCACTAGTGAATGTATTTAATCAACACGGTGCAGAGTTAACGATGGAAGAATGTGTTTCTCACTTTAAAGGTGGAAAACTGGCCGATATTCTTCTTGATACCAAAGAGTTGATGAACATTAATGTTCCTATTGATGTTCTTGAACCCCAATACCGAACAGAAGTTCAAAAATTGTTTGTTCGTCATTTACAACCAATGGATGGCGCTAAAAGGCTGATCCAATTCCTCGACTCTCACAATATTGAATACTGCGTCGCGTCAAATGGTCCCAAAGATAAAATTGAATACGCACTTGAGTTAACCGGTCTGCTTGATGCATTCAAAGGAAAAGTATTCTCTGCGTTTGAAGCAAATAGTTGGAAACCTGAACCTGATTTGATCATGTACAGCGCGATGAGCATGGGCTTTTTGCCTAGCGATTGTTTGTATATCGATGATACACCCAAAGGTGTAGAAGCAGGGTTGAATGCCGGAATTAAGACGGTCCAGCTATTTAATGGTGAGGCAATTAACCGAGTCGACGATGACCGAGTTATTCGCATTCAACATTTGGATGAATTAAAAGAGCAGCTCATGGGCTGCTCTGTTTAACCGTTTAATGACGAGAATGACTTAGGTTATGAATTTGTTTAATTTTTGACTGTAAATATGGAGCTTGGTAAAGGCATTGAATGGATGAGAAATTTTTCGTGTGGAATCCACAAGCAGCACACGTGAATTTTTCACCGTTTGATGAGATTAAGTATTCATCACATTGGCAAATAGGGCAGTTTAGGTTTTCGTTGTCTTTTGTATCGTTGTAATTATTCATATTGTTTTCCAGCAGCAAATTGGAATTGGCAGGTTAAGCATAGCGGAACGCCGTCCGCTTGAACATTATTTCATCAGGTACAAGGAGAACTTGAGATTCACTTCAAAATAAACCGTTTCCCAATCGGTATTTGATCAATGCTATTTTCCTTTCACTCCTCAAATAGACTTCAAATTATTCAATAAGTTCGGTTTTATTACACCAAAGAATGAGTACGAGACAAGTACGTAGAGAAAGTGAATGCGAGTTATATTCTCGAAACAAATAAGTGAATACAAATGTAGAAAATAAAGGCTCCCAATTAGGAGCCTTTATTTGTTATTACCTTGTTATCAAGCAGTGCGGTAACGCTCTAATACTTCACCGAGTGAAACCGACGCTTTAGTTAAGTTCGCGACACCAACAGTAGACTGCTCCGCCACTTCTCGAATTGTGCTGGACTGAGTACGGATATCAGCAAGCTCAGAGGCGATATCATTCGCAACCGCACTTTGTTCCTCCGCGGAAGTGGAGATTTGAATGCTCATGTCCATCAATGAACGAGCCGAGTCCGCAATCGCTGTGAAATCTTGACCAATTTCATCGATCAACTGGCTGCTTGTTTGAGCTTGCTTGACCGTTCTACCAGTAATCGAAGCGATGTTTTGGCTTTCCGATTGCAGCTTCTCAATCATGGCTTGGATTTCTACCGTGGCTTGTTGTGTACGACTTGCCAGCGTTCGGACTTCATCGGCTACAACGGCAAAACCGCGGCCTTGTTCGCCTGCGCGAGCCGCTTCGATAGCGGCATTGAGAGCTAACAGGTTGGTCTGCTCAGAAATCGCATTAATGGTCGTGATGACATCATTAATCTGCGTAGTGTTTTCATTTAAGTTGGTGACTGATGAAGAAGCTTGCTCGATGTAGCTCGACAAGGTTTCGATCTCAGCAATAACGTGCTGTACACGGCTACGGCTCGTTTCTATTTTTTGTGCATCTTGATCCGATTGCATGGTCGCTTGTTGAGAGATGCTCGAAACCTCTTTGGCAGACGCCGTCATTTCTTCCATTGCGGTTGCGACAGAATCAAGTGTTTGGTACTGGTGCGTAATCTGTGTTTCGCTCAGTTTCATGTCTTGTTCAAATGCAGATGACGTTTCACTTAGCGTATTGGCGTTTTCTTTTACGCTATTGACCAGTTCGCTTAATGTATCCATCGACTTATCTAGTGCGCAGCCAATGGTGCCAAACTCGTCACGGCCAGGGTGAAAGCCCAATCGAGAAGTTAAGTCACCGTCACCAATTTTCTCTGTTGTGGTGTATAGCACCCACAAAGCACCTCCGATGAATGTCGCTACCCAATAGCAAAATACTGCAAACGGTAAAACCCATAGAAAACTAAGAAGGAAAGAGGTAAGGGCGTCGGAGCGCAGGGCGTTGTATTGATTGCCAGCGTGCTCGGTCAATCGAACAAGCTCACCCGCAGAGGTTGTGCCATAAACCGTGGTAACGCCATCTGCAAACAAGCTCTTTTGTTGATGGTTAGCTTTTGAGATACCAGTAATTTGATAGATATCTGTGGGATTAGCTTCGATGATGCCATCTAGTTTTGCTTGCACGTTGGCGATAGATTGTTGCTCGAACTGATGCAAATCATTTAGGTATCGGCTTCCTGCTACCGAAGTGAGTGCCACCAGAAATAGGAGGAAAATAACCCACATTTTGTCGTTGATAGACATCTTAATAAATAGTCGGTCTATCGTTCTAAACTCAACTTCTCTCATTGATTACTCCATTAGAGATAAAAGATATTGAACAAATCTATGGGTATATCGAAACAAAATATGCGATGCGAATCAGCAAAATATGTAACGAAGGGTGAGTTTATTTTACAAAATGAGATCTAGGGTCGCCTATAACAGTATGTTATGTCTTTTAATGATAGAAATATCGATGTAATTCCAGCTATCTAAGTGAAGATGGCAGAGAAGAGTAACGATGCTGCAATCGTTTACTTATGATTATGCTCATAGGTTTTTAAATCTTTACTTTTCGCTGTCATGAATGTGTCATATAAAGTCTATAAAAAGGAGTTGCTGTCACCGAATGAAATAGGAATGGTGGCAGTAAGTTGAAACCGCAATGTTTCATAGTTTCATAAAGGAGGTCACAATGAGCGACCAATACCAAAACGACGAAAGCCTAGAGCTGCTAGATGCGCTTGAAATTGGCATTATTTTGTCGGAATACGTTGGCTCTGACAACGAAAACGAATAGTACCGTTTAGTACTCTCTTTACGTTCTTTTAGACGTTATACTAAGTTCATGAAACACCGAGCCAAGAAGGGCGAAAGACGGTAAATGAACTTTTTAGCCCACCTGCATATTGCAGATCACTGTAATAGCCATTTTATGGGAAACTTGCTTGGAGACTTCGTCAAAGGAGATCCAAGCAAGCTATACGATTCTGACATTACTAATGGCATCAAACTCCACCGCTTCGTTGACCGAATTACCGATCATCACCCTATTGTCGAAGAATGTAAGCCACATTTTAAAGGCGTAGCGAGACGCTTCGCGCCAATTGCGCTAGACATGTTTTGGGACCATTGTTTAGCCAAGCATTGGAATGATTTTCATCAAGAGTCGTTAGACGACTTTGTCGAGTTCGCATTTCAAAAAGTAGACCAAGATGTTCACAAACCGCTTCCTGCGCGTTTTATGTTATTGCATCAACGCATGTGGCGGGGCGGCTGGCTGCAATCTTATCAAGATCTCTCCAACATCGAGTTTGCACTGCATCGGATGTCTCAGCGAAGCCCGAGAATGGCCGACTTGACGACAACGTTTGAGGTGTTAGATGGTGAATACGCAGCGTTAGAGGCGAATTTCTCAGAGCTTTATCAAGACGTGCTGCGCCAATCACTTGAATTTCACCAACAGCTAATCAGTTCATAACTTAATCCTTTGGCGAAGAGGTAGTATGGCTATGGCGGCTCTGGTAAACTCTGCGCTCCAAAAATTATGAGGTTTATCATGTCCGTTAATTTTGCTGATCTTGGCATTGAACAACAGTTAGTCGAAACGTTGAACAATATGAATATTGTGACGCCAACGCCAGTCCAAGAAAAATCGATTCCACACGTACTGGAAGGCAAAGATCTTCTTGCGGCTGCGCAAACGGGTACCGGTAAAACGGCGGCATTTGGTTTGCCGATTATTCAGGCGGTACAGCAAAAGAAACGTAATGGCACACCTCACGCCCTCATCCTAGTTCCAACTCGTGAATTGGCGCAGCAAGTGTTTGACAATTTAACGCAATACGCGGAACACACGGATCTACGTATTGTTTGTGTGTACGGTGGTACAAGTATTGGCGTGCAAAAGAACAAGTTGGAAGAGGGCGCGGATATTCTTATTGCTACGCCGGGCCGATTGTTAGACCACTTGTTTAACGGCAACGTAAACATTTCTAAAACTGGCGTGTTGGTGCTTGATGAAGCTGACCGAATGTTGGACATGGGTTTTTGGCCTGATCTGCAACGCATTCTTCGTCGACTACCGAATGACAAACAAATCATGCTGTTTTCTGCGACGTTTGAAAAACGCATTAAAACCATCGCTTACAAACTGATGGATTCTCCTGTTGAAGTGGAAGTGTCTCCAGCGAATACAACGGCAGAAACGGTTAAGCAGATGGTGTATCCAGTTGATAAAAAGCGTAAGCGTGAGTTGCTAGCGTATTTAATTGGTTCACGAAACTGGCAACAAGTACTTGTTTTCACTAAAACCAAACAAGGTAGCGATGAGCTTGCAAAGGAGCTCAAACTGGATGGTATCAAAGCGGTTTCGATTAATGGTGATAAATCGCAAGGTGCTCGCCAGCGTGCACTTGATGAATTCAAGCAAGGTAAAGTTCGAGCCCTGATTGCGACAGACGTGGCGGCTCGCGGTCTAGATATTCAAGAGCTTGAACAAGTGGTGAACTTTGATATGCCATTTAAAGCCGAAGACTACGTACATCGTATTGGTCGTACTGGCCGCGCGGGTAAATCCGGTTTGGCCGTTTCGTTAATGAGCCGAGATGAAGAATATCTGCTTCGTGCGATCGAAACGTTGTTAGACCAACGTTTGCCTCAAGAATGGCTAGAGGGATTCGAACCAAGTCTAATCGAAGAGGTAGAACCTGAGCGTGATGGTGGCGGTCGTCGTAAGAGTCGCTCGTCAGAAAAGCGCAAACTAAAAGCAAAACTCGCGATTCATAAAAATCGTGGCAAGCACCGCAAGTAATCCAGGAATTCAAAGGCAGCGGTGCTTAACAAGACGGTCTTAGGCCGTTTTGGCTTCCTCGTACATTTCTAGGGTTTGAGGCATCGCAAGCAAGTAGCCTTGGTACATATCGAAACCGAGTTTTTTCATTAAGTTAAGTTGATGCTCGGTTTCAATTCCCTCGATAACGGTTTTTGAACTCAGTTCTTTCGCGAGCGCTAACGCTTCTATTAACGCAGAAAAATCCCCGTCTTCGTATTTCAATAGCAGTGAACGATCCATCTTTATGATGTCTGGTCGAACGCATTTCACTCGCTCGATGGTTGAGGCATTAATGCCGTAGTCGTCAATAGCAAGTTTAAAGCCTCCGTCACTCAGTTCTTTCGTCGCTTTGTACAGAAAGGACTCATCGCCTGCGCTTAATTCAACTAACTCCATCACGATTTGTTCTCGACGTAAATCCGCCTCACAAATAACTTGCTTCAGTAGATGGCTGTATGAAAGGTCCTTCGCCAGCATTTCTGCAGCTCTGGGAAGCACATTAAGAAAGAGCTTTTTGTTGCGGTAACGAGATTGCCCAAAGTTTTTGATGTGAATAAGGCGACTAAGTCGCTCGACATTAAGTTGAACATGTTCAGAGATGGAAGGAGATTGGAAAAAGAGATCCGGACGTATCATAGAACCATCAGCAGTGCTGATTCGCACTAAGGCTTCCAAGCCGATGATGGAAAGATCCTTTTTATAAATGGGTTGGAAGACACTGCGAAGTGTCAACTCCTCATATTGCGCGATGTACTGCCCATCTACTTGTTTAGAAATGCAGCCAAGAAGCTGCGAGATGCTCATCATTATTACGACAACCTAGATCAATGGTTTTTGATTGGCGTTACATGGACACCAACTTTGATTTCAGTAGTCAGAATCTAATTGGGCTAGGCCATATGAGGCAAGAGGGTTAATACGAGATGATTAGATTTATCGAGCCGTATCAAACAAATGTATGAATAGACTGATAATCTACCTGTTGCAATTTGATACTACCACTGTAATACGGCGTACAACTGCAAGTACTTTCGAACCAGTTGCTGTTTGTTAGAACGACGCAAAGGGTGGCCAAATTTGATGTAACAAGGGCTGATACCAAAGCGAGTATCAAGGGATTGAGTGAGCTGAGATTCACTGGTGTAAAGAGTGATGCCTTGCTCAGTGTATTCGTTGATTTGATCCGGCAATTCGCCCATCCACCAATGGAGCAGTTCTCGGCTGGTTTTACTGCGACTGATCCAATGATCGCAAACAAGAAAGAGTAGGTCGTTAGGTTGGAGAGCGTAGCCATATTCGCTTTGCCATTCGGTAATTGAAGACAACAAGTTTTCGCGACACGATTTACCGGCACTGACCATGTGATGGCTTAACACCCAAACCGTTCCAATCTCAGAAGAAATGCGATAGTGGTGAGGTAGGTCTGGAGCGTCGAGTACTTCAATCGGTCTTACGATGCTGTTGTAACCAAAATGACGGAAGGTGTGTTCCATGCGGCGAGAAAATGCAAGACCAAGATGGTGTTCACTCATACCTTGGTTATGTACGGCAGGATAATGCTTCTCACACAGTTTAAGACAATCGTCCTGAAAATCATTGACACTTTGGATCACTAGGTCGAGTAGCAAAGAATATCCCTTAATGGTTAACAAAACGAACCGCAAAAGGTTAGCATAGTCTTTTCAGAATAGACTAATTTAGATCAGCAACTTCTTGATCTAAACACCAAAATTAGAAGCAATACGAATTTGGGGTGATTAAAGGCTACACAATCGAGACGAAACTCGATTATTTCGTAACGGTTAGCGAATTCCCCATTAAGCCGCACTAAAAGGAACACGCATGATTAAGTTAGAAAGAGCCCAAAAAGAAACATTAGCGTCGGCAATTCAAGATTATATGCAGGATGAACTCAGCATTGAGATTGGCCAGTTTGACAGCGAATTTCTGATAGATTTTATTACCGATAAACTAGGCGCAGTCTATTACAACAAAGGCGTTGAAGATGCGAAAGCCGTGATAGAACGTCGAATGCTTGAAATGTCTGATGAGCTTTACGAGATAGAGCAAGAAGTATCAATTTAAGCTTTTGCGCATTAAATACGCCAAAGTTCCTTCAAAATTTTCGAACAAGTTGATAGATACGGTGCGATTGGCTGGATGTAAAGGATGGTAAATAATCTGTTTCATATAAGGTAAATAGGTTAATGTTGTGTTTCTTGCTCAACATTAACTTAGGAATATATCTAGGAACGTGAGATGGAAACACTGGTAAAAAGCTATAACCTGCCTGCTCGAGTAATGCACTGGCTTTCTGCGCTTTGCATTATTGGTCTGTTTGCTGTGGGTTTGTGGATGGTCGATCTTAGCTATTACAGCGAATGGTATCGAACTGCGCCACATTATCATCGCTCTGTCGGTATTCTTCTGGCCATTCTTACTGTGGGTCGCATCGTGTGGAAGCATGTTACGGCGTCACCAAAAGTAGAAGGCAGTCGATTTGAAGTCGTCGCAGCTAAAGCGGCACACGGTGTGATGTATTTATTACTTCTCACAATCTTTGTTTCAGGTTACTTCATCTCTACATCTGATGGTCGCGGTATTGAAGTATTCAATTGGTTTACTGTACCCGGCGCAGGAGAATTATTTTCTGGTCAATCAGATATCGCAGGTGAAATTCACTTCTATGCAGCTTGGGCTGTGATCCTAATTGCAGGTTTACACGCTGTCGCTGCGCTCAAACATCACTTTATCGATAAAGACAACACATTAAGAAAAATGTTAGGAGCTTCAAAATGAAAAAGTCACTCTTCGCTACAGGACTAGCAATTGCTATGGCACTGCCTTTAGGTGCTCAGGCTGCAGACTACGTTATCGATACGAAAGGTGCTCACGCGTCTATCAACTTCAAAGTTAGCCACTTAGGTTACAGCTTCATCAAAGGTCGTTTTAATACTTTTTCTGGTGACTTTTCTTTTGATGAAAAAAACATTGCTGGATCAAAAGTAAACGTAGTAGTTGACACCACAAGCTTAGACTCAAACCACGCTGAGCGTGATAAACACATCCGCAGCGGCGATTTTATTGATGCTGGCAAATACAGCGAAGCGACTTTTAAGAGCACGAAAGTGGTTGATAAAGGTAATGGTAAGCTAGACGTAACGGGTGATCTAACGCTACACGGTGTGACTAAGCCTATTACTATCGAAGCTGAGTTTGTTGGTGCAGGTAACGACCCATGGGGTGGTGAGCGTGCTGGTTTTGTTGGCACAACTCGTCTAGAGCTTGCTGATTTCGATATCCCAGTAATGGGTTCATCAAGCTACGTTGATATGGAACTGCATATCGAAGGCGTGAAGAAGTAATTACGCTTTAAATAAATGAAAGCGCTCTTGGTTTCAAGAGCGCTTTTTTATTGGTGCCATGTAACGCTGTTAGTTTCTAACAATTAGCGTTTTGTTATTGTTCGTTCTTTCTTTATTGTTTAAGCAGTTTCTAGTTCTTTATCTTCAACAAGGTTTAGTCGCTCACCGAATACTGGACGTAGGGCTTTAAGAACTTCTTGGCGAGTAACAACACCAACCATTTGACCATTCTCAAGAACCGGCAATACTTGCGGCTTGCTAACCTTCATGCTTTTAGCTCGTTCTTCTAGAGATAGAGAAGTTAGGCGAGTTGCAATCCCCATGCTGCTTGTTGGGTATAGTTGCTCTTTGTCGATGCATAGGAACTCGACCACATCCACCAAACGATCGCCAGCATCAATTGCAACAACATCACGGCTCATCAAATCAACCACTTTTTGATCTTTCACTGGGATGTAATCTTGACACCACAGTTCAACCATCACGTCGTGTGCAGAGAAGAAACCAACTAAACGATTGTGGAGATCCACCACTGGTGCGCTTGTTAGATTGTTGTCTAATAGAGTATCAAGAGCTGCGGCTACAGGCATTTCCACGCTGAGTGTAACCGGTTTTGGATTCATGATGTCCTTTACGAAAGATGCGTTTTTCATTGTGATTTCCTTAACTGACGATAACTGAGTTGTATTTGTGATAGATGAAACATTGGCTGCTTTTAACTCTGGACGGCGGTAGATACACCAGTTAGCCAAACCAACGAGTACCGCGCCACCGACGATGTTGCCAAACGTTACTGGAATTAAGTTCGCACTAATAAAGTGTGCGACATTTAAATCCGCATATTGGGAAGCCGGTACACCAACAGATGCCCAAAATGATTCAGGGGCAAAATTGGCAATAACGATGCCTAGTGGGACCATAAACATGTTTGCCACACAGTGCTCAAAGCCACTGCTGACGAACATCGCAACTGGAAGAATGGTCATAAGCGCTTTCGTCATTGCGTTTGCAGAACTAAACGTCAACCAAATTGCAAGACAAACCAGTAGGTTACATAGAACGCCCAAAGCAAAGGCTTGAAGCAATGTATGGTGCAGTTTGTGTTGTGCGATATTAAGAGCATTCAAACCCCATTGGCCTGCATCCATTTGGTACAAACCTGCCGCAGTCACAAGAGCAAGCAAAAACATTGCGCCGATGAAGTTACCTACGTAAACCTTGCCCCAAATCGACAACATTTTGCCGAAAGAGATTTGTTTGTTTGCCCATGAAATGCTGGAAAGCACCGAACTGGTAAACAGCTCACCACCGCAAATAACGATAAGGATTAACCCCATACTGAAGGCGATACCACCGGCTAAGCGGCTTAAACCCCAACCTGTATTCGCACTGCCAGTTGTCACTGTGATGTAAAACAAAAATGCCAAACCGATAAACGCGCCGGCCATGATTGCTAGGCCAAGTGTCATGCTGCTGGTTTTGTTTGCTTTACTTAATGCGAATTTCTCCGCCTCAGCCATCATCTCTTTAGGAGAAAAGTCCTGGTGAGTTTGAGAACTGGTCACCGCCATAATGACTCCTTAGTTTGTGGTTCCATAAAAAGCTCCTTGATTTATTAGCTCAAAAATGAATTGTTGTTTTTGTTTTGCGGTGTTCCCGAACCGCATATCCAGAATAGGGCGGGCAGTGGTACAGGTAAAATTGATAATATTTAGAAATCTCATCAAATTATTTGATAAGTTTTTAACGCAGAGTAAAATGAACCCTATTGCTTATTGGGGCATGTTTTTGAGGTTGTGAGAGTATGGGAATACTCGCCCATGATGGAGGACACTTTGCGCTACTCTCTTAAGCAATTAGCGGTTTTCGACGCAGTTGCAGATACCGGCAGTGTAAGCCAGGCCGCAGACAAACTGGCTCTGACACAATCGGCGACAAGTATGTCGCTCGCGCAGTTAGAAAAAATGCTTGGCAGGCCTTTATTTGAAAGGCAAGGAAAGCAAATGGCCCTAACACATTGGGGGATGTGGTTAAGGCCAAAAGCAAAGCGTTTATTGCAAGATGCCTTGCAGATAGAAATGGGATTCTATGAGCAACATTTGTTAAGCGGAGAGATCCGTCTTGGTGCGAGCCAAACACCAGCAGAACACTTGGTGCCAGACCTTATCAGTATCATTGATAACGATTTTCCTGAGATGCGAATCTCGCTAGGCGTACAAAGTACGAAAGGGGTTATCGATGGCGTGTTAGATTACAAATACGATTTAGGCATTATTGAAGGACGTTGTGACGATAACCGTTTACACCAAGAAATCTGGTGTCGTGACCACCTTACTGTAGTCGCAGCTTCTCATCATCCTTTTGCTCGTAACCCTTCGGTCAGTTTAGCTCAATTAGAGCAGGCGAAATGGGTGTTGCGTGAGCATGGCTCAGGTACTCGTAAAACCTTTGATAGCTCCATTCATCATTTGATTGAAGATTTAGATGTATGGCGTGAGTACGAACACGTTCCTGTGTTGCGCAGCTTGGTGGCTAACGGACAATACTTAACTTGTTTGCCATATTTGGATGTTGAACGTTACATTGAGGCTGGACGTTTAGTCGCGCTAAACGTACCAGATCTGAAAATGGAGCGCACATTGTCCTTTATTTGGCGTGCGGATATGGCCGAAAACCCGTTGGTCGATTGCATCAAGCGTGAAGGTTTGCGCATGATGAAGGGCAAACCATCCGTCTTATAGGTACTATCAATTTTAATGGGCTCTGCATTGCAGAGCCTTTTTTATTTCTTTTATTCGTCCATCTCTGTTTTTTATTATTTTCTAAATCTGTTGATTTATCGGTTGCGTCAAATAATTTGTGTAAAACATGAAACGAAAGGTGATATTGTTGTGATCATTATCACCGATAAACTGGCGCGATGTGCCTAGTATTGGTTCTTGATTTCAATGTATGAAGGCAGTTATCAAACCAAAAGGGTGCGATAGTCGCCGAGCAGGTACGAATACCATGACAACACTTTTAGCTATCTCTATTACTACTGGGATTCTGTCCGGCGTTTGGGGTTGGATTGCCATTTCTCTTGGCCTTTTATCTTGGGCAGGCTTTTTAGGCTGTACAAGCTACTTCGCTGCTCCAACGAGTGGATTAAAAGGTTTAGCGACAAGCTTAATTACTAACTTGACCGGTGTATTCTGGGCAATGGTAATTATTTATGGCTCCACTTACGCAGGTTTAGAGATCTTGGGTTATGTGATCACAGCTGTTGTAGCGTTTTTCATGTGTATTCAAGCGAAACAGGCTTGGCTAGCGTACATTCCTGGTACTTTCATTGGTTCTTGCGCGACATTCGCAGCAGATGGCAATTGGCAACTTGTTGTTCCATCGCTTGTATTAGGTGGCGTATTTGGCTACTTAATGAAAGCAACAGGACTTTGGTTACATGCGAAATCAACCGCTACTTCTTCTTCGCTCGCTGAGCAAGCACAGTAGTGAACCCCCGATCTAATTTGTATCCGCTGTGTATTGAGCTTTATCCCTCTCAATACAGTTAATCAAAATTAATGATATTTGATACAAGCACACTAAATTAGTGTGCTTTTTTTTGCCTAAATTTTAAGGGGATAGCGCAGTGCTATCCCCAAAGACTATTTAAATGGAAAGAAATGAGTAAATAGATATATAACGCTTAAGTATTCCCGCTTGCCATAGTAACGATGCGTTTTAAAGTCCAACGCAACAACACAGGGATACATTCCATGCCTTTCTCTTCGCAGTGAGACACAATGGCTAGAGCCAAATCGGGCTTCGCATGTTTTTTCAAAACGCGGTTAACCACTTTCTTCGCCGGAATTGGATGGTCGTGAGGGACTTTGATCATGTCCTTAAAGAAAAGCTCGAAACCATGATTATAAAGAAAATGCTCGATGTCCCGATCGGGTAGTTCAGTGAGCCTATGGCGCTCTTGATCATGCCCAAGCTGCGCTCTTACTGTGTGGGCGTATTTTTTACCCGCAGGGTCACCATCGGTAACCACATGCCAATCGATACCGAACTCTTTGGCTACTTTTATTAATGAACGTAAGCCAGATTGTGCAAATTCGACAATCTGAACCCCTTCAGCGGCGAGATCGTATCCACATTGTCTTGCCAATTCATTAAACAACCAAACCTCAGTTTCGCCTTCCACTAATAGCCAGCAACGCGCAAACAAAGCACCAGCGCGATGAAAACGAATGTGGAACCCAATTCGTCTTAGCTCGTCACCACCAAACTTAGACGTGTTTAGACTCTTCGCAATCGTTTTATCGGACAGACGGATAAGCCTACGGATGGAGTAGAGCGGCACGGAACCAAGCAAACTGCCACTGTTCGTGGTTAAGATTTTTTGCATTGGCAAAAGTTGAAGCAACGACCAAGCTCGAGCTAAATGCGTTGGGTGTAAACGACCTTCTGGATCTTCGATGATCAAAATAGGCCGCGCGCAACGTCTTAAATCCGTCGGCCCTTTGGCTTGAAGATATGCATTAAGCAACCCCATTAAGAGCAAGCGACTTTGCTTATCGTTGGTCTCTTTCAGGTATTGGCTCAATCCTTTATCAGAAGATGGGCTAGTGTAGAATAATCCGTCTCTCGGTTTTCTAGGATTGCCTTTACTGATGCTACGAAACGCAAAATAGTGCTCGACCAACGTTTTCATGGCATCGAGACTGCTTCGTATTTCCCCTTTGTTTACATGACCCGGCATCGCCAATAAACGTCGACAGGTGTTGTTGATGCGTTTTTCGATACGCGCGTTTTTGCTGTCACCATTAATGTGTGTCGGACGAGGAAAGCGACGAGAATCCCTTAGTCGAATGACAGGGTGCAACGTCATCAACTCAACCGCTAATTTTTCTGAATGGTGAATCTGTTTCGGTTTGCCATCACGGTCAAGAAACGCGTATTTGGTCGTGATGTCATGATCAACGCGAGAGGCACTGATTCGATAATAAATGACATGTTCGCCATCTTCTGTTGTGCACCAAGCGGGTTTGATGCGGCGATAACGACCAGCGTTTGCTTCATGTTTATCTTGTGCTTTGAAGCAAACAATAATTTGGATGTGTTGAGACTGAGGGTGAGAAATGGAGTAGTCGACGTGGAAATCTTTCAGTTCGAACTCATACAGACTTCCGTTGGCTGGTAACGCGATAGATAGGGCGTCGAGCAATGAAGATTTACCCCACGTATTCTCACCAATGAGGGTAGTGAGTTCATCAAAAGAGAGTGAAAGGCGTTTGATGCCTCTAAACCCGGAGATTTCGATGCGTTCTAGTCTCATCTCAATCCTCCTTGCAATTATTTGAATTATAGAGAGTTATTTTGCTACTCCTAAGCATATATGAATTCGAAATTTTTGAGTTAAGCTCAGTTCACAAAATTACGAGAGCCTCCTATTGAATAGAGACCGCGACAAGCGTAAGTTGCTTTCAATTGAACGACAGACAGCATCGTGATCACGTAAACGTGAAATCAAAAATTCACAGTTTCATAAAATTCATGATTCTGTCATGATTCACTTCTTATTATTATAAGGAATGAAAAGAGAGAAGATGAAAATGAATAAAAATCATAAGCCAGTAAGAATCAAACTGGCACACATCAATGACACTCATTCCTACTTTGAGCCAACGTCATTACAGCTAAAACTCAAAATCAACAAAGACCTCATATTAGAACCTTATGTTAGTGCGGGCGGATTCTCACGAATCGCGACTCGAGTTGAACAGCTACGTGATGATGCACAGCGTCAAGGGCAGGGAATGTTGTTCCTTCATGCTGGCGACTGCTTCCAAGGCACGCTCTATTTTTCCTTATTTAAAGGCAAAGCGAATGCCGATTTGTTGAATGCCTTGAATATTGATGCCATGGCATTGGGAAACCACGAGCTCGACATGGGGAATGAACCAGTTGCACTATTTTGTCAGCGTACAAATTTTCCGCTGCTCGCAGGCAACTGGGATCTGTCCAATGAGTCAAAAAACAAAGCGCATCGACTAAGCGACTGTAACAACGTACTGAGCTATCAACCGGATTCACGCAGTGCGCAATACCTTGTGAAAGAGTTTAACGGTGTAAAAGTCGCTATTTTTGGTTTGTCCATCGATAAAATGAGCGATATAGCAAACCCTGACGCTGATACGCCATTTATGACTGCAATTGAAACCGCGAAAGCGACAGTCGCACAAATTAACAATGATGGAATCAAAAACATTATCTTGCTTAGTCACCTAGGTTACGAGGGCGACTTAGAACTTGCAGAGCAAGTAGAAGGCATCGGTATCATCGTGGGTGGTCATAGCCACCGTTTGCAAGGTGATTTTACTGCGATTGGTTTGGGTGCAGATGATCCTTATGGTATCAAAGTAAATGGAACCTACGTTGTGCAAGCCGGTTTTCATGCTCTGACCATGGGCCATTGTGTGCTTGAGTTTGACGAGAATGGCCAAGCAACCATGTTGAATGGTCAAAATGAATTGCTGTTAGGGCGCCGTATTTTCTGGGATTCAACGTTGAATCAACAATTGGACCAAGGCGTATTTGAAACCGCTTGTGATTTTATTCACGGCCAACCAAATGTTGTGGTCTGTAAGAAACACCCAGAAACTCAAGCTATTTTGAGAGATAAATACATACCTCGCGTGCGTGCCTTGCAATCGCAGGTGATTGCTCATGTGGAAAGCAAAAAGCGTCATGTCCGTATTCCGGATGAGCTAGGCGGAAGTGAACTTGCCGGTGCGGTCGCTCGTTCTTTCCTTCACAGCTTAAATAAGCGCGGGCACAACGTTCAATTTGCAATTCATAATGCAGGTGGCGTTCGTACTTCACTCAATCCAGGTGATATTACAGTGGCAGATGTTGCCGGACGATTATTGCCTTTTGCCGTGCCGATCGGGTTTTACGATGTGAAAGGTGCGGTTATTCGCCGAGCTCTAGAAGGTGCAATCAATAATGCACTAAACAACGGCGTAGAAGGCACTGGGTCAGGCAGTTATCCATATACGTACAATCTGAACTTTGACTATCAAGCCGATGCGCCAAAAGGTGAGAGAATCCAACGATTAGAAATATTGGACGGATACCGCTGGGTAAAGGTTGATGATGACGCTTGGTATCGTGGCACGTCTTCGGCTTACACGATGAAAGGCAAAGAAGGCTATGAAGCCCTGCTTGATATGAAAGGCGAGGGTTGTGTGAGTAACTTATCAATGGCGGATTGCTTTATTGAACTACTTACAGATGAGCCTAACTGTTTGAACGAAAGTCACAAACTTTACTCTCAACAAAATCGTTAATCATTCTTGGTATTGATTTTGCAGTACTTTCCACACTACATGCGAGTGAGAGGGTGGAAAGTATGTGGAAAAAAGACTGGGCAGACGCTGCAGTGGTCATTGCGTGGGTAGCCGCTTGGTCCATGCTTGTGTATTTTGTGCCACTAAATGGGCTATAAAGAACAAAGAGTAATAAGAGGGAGCGCTAGTCAGTGCTCCTTTTTCTTTATATTCATATATTTGATGGACTGCTGGCGATTAAATGCATTGATTTTATTGATAGGGAATTTTTGTTGGAAATCAGAATGATCAGGCGTATGATGGCGGCGTTTGGGGAGTAGTTAGCGCAAGTTTACTTATCGTCATCTCGTTAAGCGATAGCTTATCCGGTAAGTAAAGGTGTCTGATTGAACATTCAATCTTGGCACTTCAACGAGACCAACGCATTCATTGATTAGCAGACACATGGGTAATGTGACTGCTGGTTTGTATTGTTTGCGGAAGGTCACCAAACACTGCTGTCCTTCCGCGTGGGAGGAAGCATGTCTCTTATCGAAAATACCACCCAGTTAAGCCAATCTGTTCTATTTCAAGAATCACTGACAATGTATGGTGCATTCGGCCTTTTCACACTCGTTTTGGTTGCGCTTGATATCTATCAAACCCGAGGCGGTGCCATTACGATGCAAAAAGCCATCGTTTGGAGCATATTCTGGTTCTTACTCGCGTTTCTTTTTGCAGGTTCCATCTATTTCTTTTGGGACGTTTACGCTCCTCATAGTGCTTACAGCAATGAGAAAGCGACCGTTTCATTCCTAACTGGTTACTTGCTCGAAAAATCATTAAGCGTTGATAACTTATTTGTCTTCGCCATCATATTTGCCCAATACAAAGTGCCAGAGCATCTTCGTCCGCGTGCGTTACTATGGGGTGTGATTGGCGCGTTGGTTCTGCGAGCAATTATGATTGCTGTCGGTGCGCAGCTACTCGCCCAATACCATTGGGTACTCTACCTATTTGCGGCGTTCCTAATCTGGACAGGTATTAAGCTTGCTCGCGACAAAGGTGAAGAGGAAGAAGTGAACCCATACCCAGAGCAAGTGATTCGTAAATTGCTGCCAGTGACGGATGATTATCAAGGTAATCATATGTTCTTGAAGCAAGCAGGGAAGTGGGTTGCGACGCCAATGTTAATTGTAGTAGGCGTGATCGCCGTGATGGATGTGATGTTTGCACTCGATTCAATTCCGGCTATTTTTGCGGTCACTCGCGAGCCATTCTTGGTGTTAGCGGCTAACGTATTCGCGTTGTTAGGCTTACGCTCGCTGTACTTCGTGCTGCAAGCGATGCTGGACAAGTTTGTCTACTTAAAACCTGCGCTCTCTGTGATCATGATGTTTATCGGTGTGAAGATGCTTTTGGTCGGAACAGAATACGAAATCCCAACGATTTGGTCGTTGACGTTCTTGATTCTAGTAATGACTTCCGCGGTAGTTGCGTCGGTGTATAAGAACAAAGAAAACAGTCGTTCTCGAGTTAATATTACTAATCAAAAATATTGATAACCGGATTTTTGAAAAGATATTTTTAGTATTGATTAGTTAAAGATTTGTTACTTAAAAGCTTGGGGTTATCCCTGTAACTCCAAGTTATTCAAGAAAAGTACGCGGTTGTTGAATTTTTATGCGAAAAGTGAGCATTTCTAGCTCGCAGCAATGTGAATGATTTGTTTTATTAGAAAAACTAATTTGGTTGGTCAAATTTTGTCATTTTTTAAACAGTGAGGAAGTGACTACTATACAACCAACAAAACATATTACTGCTTTTAAAGAGAGGCAATCATGGCACAAGCAATGCAAATGACAAATGTAGCTTTACCAACCTCTATGGATAAGAAAACCTACGCGGTTAACTTCAAAGGATTGATTGCTCACTTACTCGACATTCTTTTTGTAGATAACTCTGCTCCTCGCAGCTACTACGCAGAAGATTTGTCAGCTCACATTCAAAAAGATATCGGTATGTACCGTTAATCTGAACACTGTGAAAAAATAATGCCAGCTTAGTCGCTGGCATTTTTGTATTTGCTGTTTCAAAGGGACCTGATTCAAACGCATGGGTTAGGGGGCCTTCCGAAGCACAAACAAAAACGGGGTTCCAACTGGAACCCCGTTTTATACAAAAGTAACTAAAATTACTTCTTACGGCAGTACTCTGCGATCACGTACATTGACTGACCACCGTTTGCCTTACCTGAAATCAGTTTAGGGTCATCACCAAGGCTGATACCGCGAATCACAGTACCTTGCTTAATTACTTGGTTTGTACCTTTAACTGGTAGATCTTTGATTACTGTTACATCGTCACCTTTCTTAAGTTCAGTGCCGTTGCAGTCAACAGTTTTGTCATCAGCAGACATACCTGTCATTGCCCAGTTCTTTTGCTCTTCTTCCATGTACATCATGTCAAGAGCGTCTTGAGCCCAGCTTTCAGAGTTTAGGCGAGTTAGTTGGCGCCATGCAGTTACTTGTACCGCAGGAACCTGGCTCCACATGCTTTCGTTCAGACAACGCCAATGGTTAATGTCTTTAGGTTCTTCGATCTCGCTGTGGCATTTGTCACATACCATGATAGCGGTATCAACTGTTACGTTACCGTGTGGTGGTACAGCGTAAGCAGTTAATGGAGATTCAGATGAACACAGTTCACATTTTGACTCGCAGCGTGCAAGCAGAGTAGCTTCGATAGACATAAGGACTCACCTTAGTAATGTTATTTTGTGGCGGTATTATCCACTTTATCCTGAGAAATAAAAGGGTGTTAGCGAATTAAAGCCGAGATTTTACAATATTCCAACCTGATTAGGTGAAAGATGTAAAACAATCGCTAAATAAATAATATTTGGAATATAAAAGAAGTGGTCAATTACCTTGAGTTATGAATTGTTGTGTGAATTATTCAACACTCTTTTGAGTGCGAAAAATAAAAAACCCAGCCTAAGCTGGGTTTTTTCGATGGATGAATGGTCGATTATTTCAGTACTGTTGTATCCGAAACATCACTCAATGCGTTGTCCATCAAGAAGTCTGCGTTTTCTTTTTGCATTTCAGCATGATGATTGACATCGGCAAGTGTGCCTGATGGCGACGCAAACGTACTGTGTGAAGCAATAGCGTTGAATTGAACAAAGCTTGACGTCGCAGCGACCGCTGTATTTAAGCTATTAACCTCAGTTAAGCCCAATTTCTTGGCTAACGGCTCTGTACCTGCAAATGGAGCGTTCGCAACGTTATTCGGTACCGTCTTATCACCTTCAACTTCTGTCATCAAGAATGGAGTAGTTAGAGTGCCTGAAGCAACTAGGTCTGCGGCATTAGTAAATGGATCTACAGTATCAAGCGTGGTTTGCGCTGCGTAGATGAACTGTGAGAAACCAGCACTCAGAGCTGCAAGCTGTTCCGGCGTCGCTAAACCTTCAAAGACCTCGTAACATGCTTTGTCATCTAACTGAGCACACTGCGCGTCAGCGTAAGACTTGTAATCCGTTGATGCTGCATAAGCAAGGTTGTGCTTGATTTGTGGACCAAAGTCTGAAGAACCCAACAATAGATTACCGATTTGACCACCAGAGTTCTGAATAGAGGCCGCGCTAAATGTATACAGTGCGTCAGCAGTAGGGCTGCCTAGTGTGTTGTTTGCAGCAGCAACCGCAGACGTACCAACAATACCGCCTAGTGAGTGACCTAGCATTTTTACTTGAGAGCCCGTCATTGGGTTAAAACCTTGAAGAGGGCCTCCAGCCAATAGACCGCCTTGCGCTGATACTACTAAACTAGCACGTAAGCCCAATACATCCAGCACGCTTTGACGAAGGTTATCACGCGCTACAGCAAGGTTAGAAAGGTTCAAGTAAGCAAGAACGTTCGCATTTGCCGATCGTTGTTCGTCTAGGCTACGTGTGCCGTGGATTGGAAGATCGATAGCAATAACAGCTACGCCAGCCTGCACCATATTAAAAGCAAATGCATACGCGTTTTCTTTCGCTGAGGTGATACCGTGTTGGTAGATCACCACGTCTTTCGCTACACCATTTTGAGGAGTAAACAGTAAGAACTCGACATTTTCTAAAGACTTAACCTCAGGAACAGGAGAGTAACGAGTAATAACTCGCTCACTATCCAGCTGTGTGCCGTCGTTTAAGTACAGTTTCGAGCCTACCAGTTTTAGCTGCTCTGTTGGATCTGTTGCCAGCTTGCTAACGTCTACAGGAGAGCTTGCGAAAACGCCAGAAGAAAGCTGCTGAACCATGTTTGCTTGTTCTGCTGGATCGGTAAGTGCTGCGTTTAGCTTCGCTAGGCTTGGCATCGCAGACACCATCGGTTGCATGTTCCAGTTTGCGCCTTTTTCAAGGTAGTGTGGCAGTCTTACTTGACCCTGAGTAACATTCACACTCGCACCAGATTGCACGTAAAGACCTTTAATCGCGGTTTTCGCTGCATCTAGGTCACTGACGTATTTATTAAAGTCACTGTCCGAATCTAACGCTGTCATAAAGTCTTGTGTCTCACCAAGCACCATTGTGTACGCAGTAGAAAGGTCGACAGCATTCTCGTTAGTATCATTTTTGTAAATGGTATTTAGCGTGTTCGCGCCAGTAGCAAAACCTGTCGCAGTAACACCTTTAACAGCCGCTAACGTGTCACCTACAGATTGAGTGCTGAACCATGATGAGTAGACAATATCAGCGGGGTTGACTTTCGCTAGACCAAAAATGCCTTCCACCGCTTGTGTCACCGCTTGAATAGAAGCAAGAGCACCAGTTTCATAAACGATTTCTTTCGATTTACCTGTCGCGTAACTGGCTGATGTACCGATTGGCTCACCATTCACGTCAGTAACATCTTGTGTTACTGCAAAAATGTACTCGCTTGACTCATCAAGCGCATCCATGAACTGGATATATATAGAGTTGCCTTTTGCTTGAACAACGTAGTCTTGGTTCTGAACGAGAACGTCTTCGATTGGGTTAGACTTACCATCCCACTCGGTTAAACGTTGATTAATCTTGATGACTTTAATACCAGACGGCAGCATACCAGTTGCAAAACCATCGCCTTTAAAGTTCAGAACGATTGGCATAGACGTTGACCATCCATCCATCGTATTCATCGAGGCTCTAGGGTTGGTTAAGGCGTCATCACCGTCAGTTGGCAGACCAAGCGTGCCATTTGTTGTGTCCATTAATAAGTAAGAGGGCGCAGGTACATCCGCATTCGCCCCTTGAAGCGTAAAGCTGATAGATGTTCCACGGTCGAGCAGTGCTTGGACTTCATCTTCAAATTGAACTTTGTCAGAAGTACCAGAGCTTGATGTATTATCACCACAACCAGCAAGAAGGATTGCAGAACAAAGCATTGATAATTTAAACGTGTGTTTCATTGGTTTACTCCGTAATCCCATTATTTGAAGGTGTAGTTCATCTGTACCGCGCTGATGTAAGCAGTACCTTCAGAGTCGAACTTGATCTCTTCATTCTGAGCATTTGTCTCGGTGAAAGACCCTGATTTACTCTTAACAAGTGCAAAGCCTGCATCGAAAGTTAAATGCTCACTCATTGCGTAAGTTAGGCCCGCGCTGTACCAAAAACGGTCACTGTCAGGGATGCTCAATGTGGCTTCACCTGCTTGTTCGTCGTATGCAAAGCCTGCACGGAATGTCCAATCCGCATTGAGGGTGTAAGTTGCACCAATAGAATAACGGTTGTTGTCTTCATATTTCTCTGGTTTGTAGAAACATTGACCAGCAGTTCCATCATTACATTGAGGACTCGTCGCTTTCAGTTCTTTAAATGTGCTCCAATCGGTCTGTTGCCAGCCGTAATGTACTGCCCATTCTTCATTCAGTTGATGGAAAGCCGATAATTCGATAATTGAAGGCAGAGAGATTTTTAAACGGCCATCCACTTTTGCTGATGGAGCTCGACCTGAGTCGTAACTACTAAACTCACCGTCGTCAAAATCTAGATCAACTTTAGAACGGTAGCCAAAGCCAAATCGGTTGTTTTCATTTAGCTCGTACAAAGCGCCAATATTCCAACCCCAAGCAAAAGTTTCGCCTTCCATGCCGACAAGGTTATCGGACTTATTACCACCTAAAATACGGGCGAGTGCGCCTTTGTGACGAGTCAGCTCCGCTTCCGCGTACACTAGGTTGATACCGCCACCCACACTGAAAGACTCGTTAATACGGTAAGCGACATTGGGATTAATGTTTACTGAAAGTAGCGAGGTGTCGCCAGCCATATCACCCGCAGAAATATCATCTGGATAATCTGTTGCAACACCGTAAGTGGTGAACATACCGATACCCCAAGCCCAGTTGTCATTGATTGGGCTGATGTAATAACCCGCAGGAACCACTTGCAGTGGTGCTACGTCATCAGATTGCTCTTTATGAAGCGTATCGTAAACGTTGACTTCAGGATCAACGATAGAAAGTGCGCCAGAAAACTGAGCTTCTTTGAAAAGAGTCATTGCTGCTGGGTTACGTGCAAGGACGCTGGCATTGTCTGCTACAGCCCCTTCACCTGAGAATGCTCGACCAAGACCAGATGCCGAGTGTTCAGCAACCTGAAAGCCCGCTGAATGGGCATTACACGCAAACAATATTGAAATTGTCAGCAGAGAGCAGTGCTTCTTGTTCATCCTTGACCCTCCTAGGGTGTCATTATGCTGGACCGAAGTCCTTGTAATTGTTGTGTGGTACTAAACAGCAGTTGTGATTGCATTGAAATACAACTGTGATGTAAACGTAATGTTAATTGTATGTTTAATAACTTGTCAAAGTTTGAGCGTATTTGGCGTTTTAAATTTGATGCATACGTCAAACGCCTGCTCGTAAGGGCATGTATTATCGTTATATTTTTTGTGGAAATGGTACGACCAGAATTGTTTTGCAAATCTTATGATTAAATAACCTTCAAATCTTGAGTTCACATGCTTTGATGTCACTTGTTATAAGAGGCATAATTCGACCTTTGTGGTTATCGCATTAGGAATCGCGTTGGAATTACTACACACTGAATTTTTAGGTCGCCCGTTAAGATTAGAAGGATCGATGGCGGGATGGCAGCAATTGTACTGGGATAACACTCTAGTTTCTCAAATTGATGCGAGCGAAAAGAAAACCGAAACTTACACGCATCAATTTAAGCTGAGTGCTGGAGAAGAGGTTTTGCTTTGCCAATTAGACTGCACATTGGATTGGCAACCTTTTGATCTGACCTATCGCGCCACCGTTAACGGTGAGCTAATTACGGAAGGTTCAAGAAACGAAAAAGATATTGAAAGGCAGGTGCCACAGGTCGCGCCGCCATCAGAAAAGCGCTTGAGTGTCATCGGTATTTTTTCCTTAGGTATGAAAGCCTTCAAAAGCGCGAAAGTGATTAAAGTTGCGCTGGCGTCAGCAAGTTTAGCTGCCTATTCATGGTTGTTTTCTATTGAGTTTGCTCTGGCTCTTATCGCTTGTCTTATGTTCCACGAATATGGGCATATCAAAGCGATGAAGTATTTCGGTATGAAAACCAAGGGCATTTACTTGATCCCGTTTCTAGGTGGCTTGGCTTTAAGTGACGAGAAAATAAACACGCGTTGGCAAGATGTCGTCATTTCTATCATGGGGCCTTTCTTTGGATTGGTTTTAAGCATTGTGTTTACTCTGCTTTATTGGATGACAGGCGAAATGATATTCGCTGGTCTTGCTGTGTTTAACGCGCTGCTAAACCTCTTTAACTTGCTGCCGATCTTACCGTTAGATGGTGGCCATGTTCTAAAGAGTATTACTTTCTCGATGAATACTTGGATTGGGTTGGCGGGCAGCATTGTTACAGCACTACTTGGTATTGCGCTCAGCTATTCATTTGGTTTAACGCTGCTCGGATTCTTACTGATGATGGGGATGCTGGAAGTGGTCATGGAATGGCGAGCAAGACATCACAGCCACTTGTTGCCACTCACTCGCTACGGTCAATTGTTCTCATTGATTTGGTATTTAGCATCCGTTGGTGGTTTTGTTGGGATTATTTGGTATTTCGCAGGACTGGGTGACAGCTTACTCAGCTTACCTTTGCAAATTCTTGGAGCTTAACGAAAGTTCTCAACACACAGATAACGAAAAAGCTCCTTAAGTAGGAGCTTTTTTGTATCAGACGCTTTCTAACCACATTTCGGTGCTTTCACATTGTACTTCGGTAACTTGTTGATGGTTGCCTGCAAGTCTTTGATTCGCGTACTGTGAGAAGGGTGAGTAGAGAAAAACTCCGGCGGCTGCGCTCCACCTGATGCTGCACTCATGTTTTTCCACAGATCGACGCTTTGATTAGGATTGAATCCAGCTTTCGCCATGTACTCTAAGCCAACGATATCCGCTTCAGACTCTTGCGTTCTTCCATAAGGGAGAATCATGCCGTACTGCACACCAACACCTAACGCGGCCATAGTGAGCTGTTGATATTGCTTGTATTCAGATGCGCCAATTGCCACATTGGCTAACGACAGCCCAGCATTGGCCAATTGGCTTTGAGACAGCCGCTCGTTACTGTGTTCTGCTAAAACGTGCGCCACTTCGTGCCCGATAACCGTTGCTAACTGATCTTGGTTTTTCGCTACCTTGAGAAGGCCAGTGTAAACACCAATTTTTCCGCCTGGCAACGCAAACGCATTGACTTGGTCACTATCAAACACCACGACCTCCCAATCTTTGAAACCAGCTTGAGGTGGAATGGCATTGGTGATCTGCTTAGCTACGCATTGTACGTAAGCGTTGGTCTTTTTATCTTTACTGATTGGAATATCCTTCTTCATTTGATCAAAGGATTTTGCACCAAGTGATGACATTTCTTGATCTGAAAACATCAGTATTTGATTTCGACCAGTTGGTGAGGCGCTGCACGCAGTTAAGCCTGCTAAGGTCAAGAGAGCAGAGGCTTTAATCCATACCTTCATAAGTGGCTCCATATTCACTAATTCTTGTTTTGAACCAGTAGTATATACCCAAATGATGACAAGATGCATAGGCGAGGTAAGTGTGATTGTAGAGTTGAGGGCTAGCGCGTTTTGTCTTGAAGTGTCGCAGCAATAGAGACTATGCTAAGCGCTTGGCATAAATATGAATAAGCAGTCTCAACCTGCAAACAGTAAGAGCGAAAAATGAGTATTTGGAAAAAGCCGATCAGTTTGGACATCCTTAACGCTACATCAAGAAATACCATGATGGAGCACCTACAAATCGAGTACACCAACTTCACGGATGACTCATTAAGTGCAACGATGCCAGTGTGCAGTTTTACTCACCAACCGCTGGGTATGTTGCATGGTGGTGCATCCGTCGTACTAGCAGAAACATTAGGTTCCATTGCCGCAAACTTTTGCGTGAGTGAAGGTAACTACTGCGTAGGTTTAGATATCAACGCAAACCATGTACGAGCAATGCGCAGTGGTTATGTTATCGGTACCGCAAAACCTATTCACCTTGGTGTTTCGACTCAAGTTTGGCAGATTGAAATTACAGACGAACGTGATCGTTTGGTGTGTACTAGTCGTCTAACGATTGCTGTGAAACAACAAAAAGCAAAATTGGCTTAATTCGACTTCATCAATCAGCAGAGATACACCCAAAGGCAGAACATGGTTATCGAGTTTTCATTAGGTAAAATTATCGCGACGCAGCGTGAAATCGTCATCAAACTAACGGGTGAGGCAATGGTCACATTGCAAGCACAAACAGATGCACTTCAACTTCTTGGTCGTAGCGCAAATGTTGTGTTAGCCCATGGGGCCGAATGCAAATGGTCAATAAAATTGGATAATGAGGAACAACTTATCCAACTCGCACAAGAAATTGGTATCGATATTCAATAATTTACCCCTTCATATTTGCACTTTTTCATAAAAATGAGGAAACTTGACTTATTGACATCAAGACAAGTATTTCCTCTTTATGAGTAGCCCTCGTTTACGTGTTCAGTTCGAAACACTCTTTGAAAAATTTGCCGGTAACGACACAGAAGTTCAGCTAGAAGACATTACCGACGCTCTGTTTTGTACGCGACGAAATGCGCGTATCGTTCTCAATAAGCTCGAAGAAGAAGGGTGGATAGAATGGCACCCGGCTGCTGGCCGAGGCAAACTATCCAAACTGATCTTTAAACGCAATCGTAGTGACGTAAGCGAAAACTTAGCGAGACGCTATCTAGACGAAGGAAAAATTGGACAGGCGCTCGATGCGTTAGACAATGACGCCGCACGTTTAACCCAGGTGATTCAAGGTTATTTGGGATTGCAGCATCGACAAGGTGAGCAAGTCGTAAGATTGCCTTATTACCGACCGTTAGCCATGCTGAATCCGCAAAAGCCAATGCGTCGCTCGGAACAACACATCGCGCGACAAGTTTTTAGCGGTTTAACGCGTCTTGATGAAAGCGAACAGCTTCAACCGGATCTCGCACATACGTGGGAGGCGCTTTCTGACACTCATTGGCGTTTCTATTTGCGTCGTGGCGTACGCTTCCATAATGGCGAACCACTCACGACAGATTGTGTTGTAGAGAGCATTCTTGCTTTGAGTGGATTGAATTTGTTCTCTCACATTCAGCAAGTTTCGTCACCACAACCTTGGACCGTTGATATTAAGCTTGTTCGTCCAGATCGCTATTTACCGTTAGCTTTGAGCGAGTCTCAAGCCAAAGTCTTATTGCCACAAGCACTTCGCTCTGAGGATTTTGACCGTAAGCCTATTGGTACAGGTCCGTTCCAAGTAAAAGTGAACGACGACAAACGCCTTATCCTTACTGCTTTCGATGGCTATTTTGGGTTTCGTCCACTGCTGGACCAAGTTGAAGTGTGGGTGATTGATGAAGCCTACTCATCAATGGTGTATCCAAGCCTGTCCAAGCCACAAATGAACAAACAAGCGTCGACCGATGAAGTGGAACTCGATCCGGGCTGTACCTTCTTGCTGCTTAACAAAAACACAGGGATCGCAAAAGACCCACGTTGGGCCGAATTTTTAAGCCAAACACTAAATAGCCATCAAATCTACGCGCACGTTCCCCAAGATAAAGTGATTGAACTGGGTGTACTGCAAGCATTTGGTTTAAAACCGGGGTGGATTGACTTAAGACCGACATCAGTTGGTGAAGTCCCGCAACAAGGTAAATCGATTACCGTCGCTTATCAGAAAAAACATCCGATGTTTCCTGTCATTGCCAAAGCAATTAAACATTTGCTCAAACCGCACAGTGTCGATGTCGAGTTTATTCGCTACGATACGCAGCCGCCAAATCCAGAAGAAGTCGACGTTTGGGTAAAAGCAATGGGTATTGCGACCAATCGCAACGATGCCTTAGCGGGCTGGCTACTTGATTATAGCGACATCGAAAAATTCAGCGCGGGTTACGATTTTTCAGAATGGGCGACATTAGTCGATCAATGGCGAGCAGGCATTCATGCCGACTTTCCTGCTCGCGAATTAGGAAGGCAGTTAGTGAAAAGCTGCCAGGTTATTCCAATGTTCCATTGCTGGCTTGGTGTAAACAAAGACCACAGCGGAGCGCTTCAAAACGCAAAATGTAATGCGCTGGGGTGGTTCGATTTCAGCAATGTGTGGGTCAAGCCAGAGATAGAAGATAATGGCCAAGCCGAATAAAAAGCAACCGAGTAAAACTGTCGAAATTTATTGTGCGAAATGCAAAGCGCAGCTATATAAATATCGCAAGGGCGGAAAGGGGGCCTTGGTGAAGTGCTTTAAAGAACGTATTGTAGAAGATTACACTCAAACCCCTTGTTTTTGCCCGAGCTGCGGGCAAGAGTTTGCACGAGATACGTTAGTCAGAGGTACGCCTGCGTTTAAGATGATTGGCGGAAAAGTGACAATGAAGTAGGAAAAATAATGAGCCAACAAAACGATTGCTGCATGGTGTTAAGTACCACCAATAATGAAAAAAATCGCGATGAAATCATCAAAGGTTTGTTAGAGGCTCAATTAGCGGCGTGTATTCAGACGATGCCAATTGAGAGCCATTATGTTTGGAAAGGGGAAGTTTGTACTGATCACGAATGGTTACTCATCATCAAAACACGACGTGAACTTTACGAGTTAGTGGAAGAAAAAATTGAAAACCTGCACGAATACGAGGTTGCTCAAATCGTACAGGTTCCTATCGTGGATGGTTTTAATCCGTATTTAGAATGGCTTCGCGAATCGACGTTGAGCCGACATTAAAAACAACGACAGTATGGCACCCGTCGTATCACACAACATGTCTTTCTGGGCATCCCAAATGTCTCCTTGGGAGCCTAGGAAGGCAATGCCTTCATCGCCACCAGCCAGTTCGGCATACCACCACTCAATGATTTCGTAGCCTGCAGCCAAAGACATAATGGCAAACAACGCAAACCAGCATGAAAAAGTAGGGTTGAATTTTTTGTTGCGAATCAAATACTCAGCGATCGGGTAGGCATATAAACCAATCGTAAAGTGGGCTACGCGATCAAAATTGTTTCTCTCTGATCCAATTAGGTTATTGAACCAATCAAACGGCACTTCAGCGAAGGTGTATTTCGCGCCAATGGTGTGTAGGCACAACCAAATAAACATCAAAAGGTAAGCGGTGTTGCTGAACTGGTAGCGAATCGAAATCGCCCAAATCGCAATGAGAATACCAATCGCCGGAATGATTTCAGCAAACCAGACAGCACGCGAGCTAGGTTCTAATGCTGAAAATAAAAAAACGATGGCGTAAAAAATCGTCAATCCCAATAGTGTAGAAGTGCTTTTCATAGGGTTAGTTGATCCTTCAATTGATTTTTTAGAGCGTACAAGCATCGAGTTAAACCGTTTATATCTCTGTTTGTAATGCGTTAACAATGATTACACTTAATTGAACGGTGTGCAATTGTTTATTTTTATTGGTTAATTATTAACTAAACATGTTGAATTATTAGCGAACTGCTCAACATTAAAACGTTTGCGCGTGCACATTTCATTAAAGTTTGATTTACAACATGCCCATCCATAGAATCCGTGACTCAGTCTAATAAAAAAGAAGTAAAGTCATGAAACTGGAAACTGTCGATTATCTTGCTGACGACGCTGCTCAACAGTTCGTAGCATCACTACGCGAAACAGGATTTGGCGTATTAAAGAATCACCCAATCCCTCAAGAGTTGGTTGAGTCCATTTACAAAAACTGGCACGAGTTTTTCTGCTCAGAAGAAAAAAATGATTTCCAATTTAATGTAGAAACGCAAGATGGTTATTTCCCACCTTCGGTTTCTGAAGTTGCGAAAGGCCACAAAGTAAAAGACATCAAAGAGTACTTTCATGTTTACCCTTGGGGACAAATCCCAGAACAGTTGAAAGCAGAGATTCTTGAGTACTACGAGCGCGCAAACGCTTTTGCACAAGAACTGCTAGGTTGGGTAGAAGAGTACGCACCAAAAGACGTACAAGAGAAGTTCTCTATTGCACTGTCAGAAATGATCAATAACAGCGACAAAACGTTGCTTCGCGTTCTTCATTACCCGCCAATGACAGGCGAAGAAGAGCCAGGTGCAATTCGCGCAGCCGCTCATGAAGACATCAACCTACTGACTGTACTGCCAGCGGCGAACGAGCCTGGTCTGCAAGTTATGAGCAAAGATGGCGAGTGGATCGATGTTCCATGTGACTTTGGTAACTTGATCATTAACATCGGTGACATGCTACAAGAAGCATCAGGTGGTTACTTCCCGTCGACGACACACCGAGTTATCAACCCAACAGGTGCTCGCCAAGAAAAATCGCGCATTTCATTACCGCTTTTCTTGCACCCAAAACCAGATACAGTACTTTCTGAGCGTTACACAGCACACAGCTACTTAATGGAACGCTTACGTGAGCTAGGCGTTATTTAATCAAACGCGATCCTGATTCCAAAGGCCGATGGTTTTTCGCTATCGGCCTTTTTTCGTTTATGGTACAAAAGTAACGACGTTGAGCTTTGAAACGTGCTCAATTTTAATCGCTTATAAATCAAACGAGGGCGCATGGAAGATCAATATGGCGTATGCGATAGCAGTCAGAGTGAAATAGAAAACCCGTTGCTTTGGCCAATGCTTGAGATTCTCAAAAAGCAACCATCTGGTTGGAAAGTACACACCTTGGCCAGCAAGCTCAGTGAACGCGGTTACATTAACCAGCTTGACCCCTCGCCAGACAAAGACTTATTCAAAAGAAACTTTCTGATAATGAATGCGCTGTATCAACTGCAAGAGACGCTCTTTCCGGACAGTTGGTTGCAAGTAGAAGCGATGGATATCATGTTGATGTCAGCATTAGAAGCGAGTAGAAACAGCGTCGATCCAAACGATCCTTTGCGACAATACTATTTGGATTGGAGCCATTATGAAGCGAACGAAGATGAAGTTCGTCGATTACTTAATGAGTTTTGGAGTCGTTATCAACGCTTTGTAGGCGGCGCCTCGGAGCATAACATCGATAAAGCGAAAGCGCTTAAACTCTTTGACCTAGCGGGTGATGCATCTCGTACTGAAATCCGCCGACAATGGCGAAAACTGGCGTTACGCTGGCATCCTGATAGAGAAAATGGCGATGCCGAAAGATTCAGAGTGTTGTGCGAAGCATGGAACGTGCTTCGAAATGGATAAATAGTAAATAACTACCTACTGTAGTAGGTGGTTTAGGACTGAAAATAAAAAAGGCAGCGATTATCGCTGCCTTTGTGTTTTAGACGAGCCAGACTTGGATAAGTCGTGATACGTCAAATACAAAATACTTAGTGTGAAGGTTTGAACTGTGACTTACGCATACGGTTAAGTGCTGCCATTACATCCAAAGTACGTGGTTTAGCAAGGTCACCTTGTTTAGGCAGTGATGCGTGCCATTCGCCCGATAACATCTCTTCAATTTCTTTTGCAGGGTTGTTACACCAACCAGGCAGTTGTGCAAGTTGGAACCACAACCAACCAATGGCGTTCACCTCGTCAGCAGACTCAATCTGCTCTAGAGAGCTAAGGTCAGTAAATTCTTTACCAAAACGCAGTGAATCTTTGCCTTTTGCACTTACGCGGAATTTACCATCAGTCAATATATTCATAAGAGCCACTCGGTTTAGTGCGCGTGGTCGGAAAGTTTGTAAGCTCTCTTCTGATTCGTTATGGCGCTGAGTAGGGTGCTGAGCAATCACTTGTTTTGCTTTTTCAGTCACGTCGACCGCTTGGTAGTCATGCATCTGAATAACGGTATTCGCCACATCTAGGTAATCACCAGAGCCACCCATAACGATGATAGTAGAGATATCCAGTTCATCACGTAATTGACCGATACGGTCAACCAGCGGTGTGATTGGCTCATCACCTTTTGCCACAAGTGCCTGCATACGCTCATCACGAATCATAAAGTTAGTTGCTGACGTGTCTTCATCGATCAGCAGTGATGTCGCACCGGCTTCTATAGATTCTTGTAACCAAGCCGCTTGCGATGTTGAACCTGATGCATCTTGCGTTGAGAAATCTGCAGTATCTTTACCCATTGGCAAGTGGTTGATGTAGTTCGACAGATTTAAGTGATGCACACAGCGGCCATCTTCCGCACGAATCTTCATCGCTTTCTGATCTGTTACGATGTACTCGCGACCATCGCCAGGAATGTGATCGTAAATAGAACGTTCAATGGCGTTCAGTAAGGTCGACTTACCGTGAAAACCACCGCCGACAATCAAAGTGATGCCTTTGGGAATGCCAAGTCCAGTCACGTAACCTTTGTTTGGTGCATGCAGAGTCACTTGCAAAGACTCAGGAGCCGTAAACTCCACAGCTTCTTTCATCGGCAAATCACAGTTACCCGCAATACGTGGTAGAACGCTACCATTCGCAACAAACGCAACAAGATTGTGTGCTTCTAATTGTTCTCTTAGTGCGCTTTGATCTTCTACGACTTGACAGTGCTTCACCATTGCTTCTTTATCCAACTCACGCTCAAGCGTCGCGCGTCGAATAAATTTAGGCAGATGGAACGTGAGGATGTTGTTCGCCTTTTTACCAAGCACAGAACGGCCTTCAGCGGGGAGGTTGACACGAAAACGCAGTTCAATCCCTTCTTCTGTGAATAGCACCGCTGTGCTGTCTAAAACCGTTTGACCATTTAAAGCGATTGATACGGTATTTTCTTGTTTAGCAAATTGCTCAAAGCTACGAGCAATAAAGTCGCGAGCCGCGCGTTGGAACGCCGGAGACTCGTCTTTTAGCCACTCAAGACCAGTTAGTGACCAAGCACGAGTCGCACGAAAACGTGACGCAGAAGCATACGGGTCGCCTTGAACATGATCGATAAACAACGTGAAATCAGCGAAGTCATACTGACCTTTGATTTGTTGGTAAGCACGGTAGTTCTGCTTTTCAATTTTCTTAAGCGTGGCAGTTAACTGATCCATGAAGATATTGGCCTTTTAATTAGAAGCGGGCGGCGATTATAGAAACCACCGCAAAGAGAGTAAAGGAGAGCTTAGGAAGAATAGGCGTATTGGCCACCAATTTGACGCTGATTAAACAAACTTTGTTCGAACTCGTTACAAGGCATCGGTTTTCCGTACAAAAAGCCTTGTCCGATATCGCATCCTTCGCCAATCAAAAACTGCTCTTGTTGTGGCGATTCAATCCCTTCAATGACCACTTGCAGCTCAAGTTTTTTCGCAATATGGATGATGGAACAAATGATTGCGCGGTCATCGTCGGATTTTTCCATTTGCTGAACAAAACTCTTGTCGATTTTTATGGCATCAAAAGGGTACTTCTTCAAATAACTGAAAGAGGCGTAGCCCGTACCAAAATCGTCGAGTGACAATGTCACACCAAGTTTATTCAGTTTTTTAAGGGTTGTTCGCGCGACCACTTCATCAGCAATTAACGCACTTTCCGTCACTTCTAACTCAAGAAAACGTGCCGGAAGGTGGAACGCTTCGAGAAGGTGTTCAACTTGCTCGGCGAAATTCACGTTTTGCAGTTGAATAGGAGAGACATTTACCGCAACTTTGAAATTATCGAATAACTCAGACCACTGTTTGGCTTTGTCGATAGCAGTACGCAGAACAAATGAGCCAACTTCAAATATGAGCCCATTTTGCTCAGCCATGTGGATGAGCGCTTCGTTAGATACATCGCCTAAAACGGGGTGACGCCAGCGTAATAGCGCTTCTGCACCTATCCATTTGTGCGTATGAGGGTTCACTTTTGGTTGGAAATACAACATCAAATCGTCATTGCGTACCGCTTGGAGCAGATAACTTTCGAGCTGATTATGGTTGTTCAACTCATGCGTGTGGCTCTCACAGAAGTAACTGTAAGCTTCACCCGACTCTTTACATAGCAACATTGCGTAACAAGCATTTTGTAGAAGTTGTTTGGCGCTGCTCGAGCGATGAGCCTGAACTACGCCAACGTAGGAGTGCAAATGCACTTCTGTGTCGTTGATGTAGAAGTTCCCCACGCTGATATTAGTGATTTTATCGAGCAGATTATGCAGTTTCGAATCAGCATCTTCTCCCCATAACAAAAGCACTAAGTCGTTTGAACTTGGGCGGCCAGTAATGAAGTAGTTTGAATCGTTCGTCCCAAGGCGCTTACGAAATTCTTTGAGGATCTCATCAAACGCTTCAAAGCCGTATCGAGTTTGTATGCTACGCGCATTACTAAAGCCCACATTTATAACAATTAAAGACTGATGCCCGTGTTCTAGGGATTGAAGCGTATCTTCAACCACCGCTTCCAGTGCGGCGCGATTAAGAAATCCGGTACCTTGGTCATGGGTTTTCTGGTAGTTAACTTGTCTTTCTGCGGCTTTGCGGCGGTCAATTTCTTGAGTGAGTGAAAAGCTGAGTTGGGCGAGGTCAGTGGTTCGGTTTTCTACGCGATTTTTAAGTTCGCTGTTAAGTCTCAACAGTTTGTATTGTTGGTAGACAACAGCAAGTTGAGCTTCTATTGAGTCCTTGAACGTGTTGAGCAATTGCCGGTAAGTTTCGCTGTACTCATTGGCTTTGGAGTCCAACATACAAATGGTTCCAAACGTTTCACCATTTGGCCAAAACAACGGCAAACCACAATAGGAAAGCATACCAAGTTTGATGTCCGGATTATTCGACCATTTTTCATCGGCAATGGCATCGGGAACAACCAGTTGGCTTTTGGTTTCAATGACATGTTCACAGTACAAACCATGTCCAAGATCTTCTTTGTCGCCAGCTTTATATGGATTACCTTGAGTGTCGCTTGAGGTGTTTACTTCGATGTGGTTTTGATGCACTCGCATGATAAGCGTGGTTGGCACGTCTGCAATCTGTGCGAGGAGATTGACAATATCCTGCCAGCTTCGCTGCATGGATTCAGGAATCTCATAATCTAGTGTTTGAAATCTCCCCATAGAGGCCTTCCTTTCCGGTAGTTTCACATCCTGTGAATCGAAGATTTATGCAGTAGTAATTGTTATAACATTAGTCGTTTTACTTAAGTATAGGGTCGCCCACAGACGAAACAAAAAAAAGTCCTGAAAACCTTTCAGGACCCTAAATTGTTGGAAGCCATCTCAAATATGAAACAAATTTGACGAACTTATGGCTTAAGTGACGACAAGGTTTCTAACGAAATGTCTTGCGAGTAGTCTACATCGTCAAAGTTAAAGCCGTTTAGTTTCATGAACTCGTCTTTAAAGCCTTGGTAATCACCAATCTCTTTAAAGTTCTCCGCATTCATTTGTTCTAACAAATGACTCACTTCAGCCTGCGTTTGCGGATCCAGTTCTAAGTCATCAATTCGAATCAATCGCTCGCCATCAACAGGAACTTTAGGCTGATCGTAAAGCTTCGTCGTGAACAGACGTTGCATTTGTTCGATGCAGCGTTCATGCGTGCCTTTCTCTTTCATTACTCGGTACAGAGCTAAAAGGTAAGGGCTCAGAGCAGGGATGAAAACACTAGCTTTGGTTACCAGCGCTTTACACACCGTGGCGTAAGCACCACCGTCGAAGTTAGCCAGTTTCAGATTCAATGCATGGCTGGTTTGGTGCAAGTCAATTTTGGCTCGGCCTAAAGTACCATCAAGATAGATTGGGTGAGTCACTTCTGGGCCCATGTATGAGAATGCAATGGTTTTACAACCTTGAGCGACGGATTCCGTGTTGATGAGAGTATCAATCCAGCTTTCCCAATCTTCTCCACCCATGACCTTAATGGTCGCTTCTGCTTCCTCTTCGGTGGCAGGCTCGAGCGTGGTTTCAACCCATTGATCATTTTCAAGTAAGATGGAAGCGCCAGTAACCGACTCACCAATAGGCTTAATCACACTGCGCCAGAACGTATCTGAATGAGGTTTTGGACGAACGCCCGCTGCAAGGCTGTAAATCACCAAATCGACTTCACCTTCAAAGTAGGTTTCGATCGCTTCGATAACTTCATTACGGACAGAGTCAGAGAATGCATCACCAACAATATTGATTGCAGTGCGTCCTGCATGTGTTGCTTCTTGTTTGAAAAAGATGTTGTTGTACCAGCCTGCGCTGCCAACCCCTTTCTCAGATGGACCTCGTTCAAACGAGACGCCAATGGTGTCAGCTTCAGCGCCGCCAAACGTTAGGGCAATACGTGCTGCTAACCCAAAACCGGAGGAAGCACCAATAATTAAAACTCGTTTAGGGCCGCTTTTGATCTGCGGGGCTTTTTTTACGTATTCAATTTGCTCTTTTATGGATGCATGGCAACCGTGTGGATGCGCAGAGCGAGCAACAACACCTTGAATTAACGGTTCTATTCGCATTGTTGTGATCTAACCTCGGTGAGTGGAATTCTGGTTAGATTAACGTAAAGTTAGGTAAAACTTATTGAGCTAGACCATCAAAATTAGAGATGTTTAACCAATTCTTGAGCAACGAATTCCGCAATCCAAGGTTGCGCTTCAGGTTTCGGATGTAAGCCATCATCCATCATCCACTCTGGTTTGGTGATCACATGCTCTAAGAAGAACGGCATTAACTGAACTTGTTGATGCTCAGCCAATTTGGGATAGATGTCGTAAAACATGTCGCTGTAGCGCTTGCCGTAGTTAGGTGGGACACGAATTTGCATCATGACCACATTGGCACCAGAATCTTTGATCATGCTAATCATTTTCGACAGATTCGACGTAATAACTTTGGGAGGAAAGCCACGCAACCCATCATTGGCGCCCAACTCGATAAGAACTAAGTCGGGTGTATGTTGGTCAAGCAGTTGCGGGAGGCGAGCCAAACCGTTGCCAGTAGTGTCTCCGGAGATGCTGCCATTAATAACTGTTACATCTTGCCCGTGTTCGAGCAGCGCGTCAGGGAGTAAGCTAGGCCAACTCTTCTCAATCGGCATTTGATAGCCCGCACTCAAGCTATCACCAAGAACAAGAAGCTTTTCGCTTGCTTGCGATGCGGCGGAAAGACAAAAAAAGAGAACTAAGGAAAGTAAACGAATCATGCAAACACCTGTACTCAAAGCACCTATTGTTCAAGCGAATTTGGTTTCTAAACAAGTCTCTACTAATCAAGAACAATTAACAATCCTTAAAGATGTAAATGTTGACATCAGAAAGGGCGAGACCATCGCAATTGTCGGCACATCTGGTGCAGGCAAATCCACGCTAATGACATTGTTGGCGGGGCTCGACACACCAACCTCCGGAGAAATCACGCTTCTAGGACACGAACTTTCGAAGCTAGATGACGAAGCTCGTGCGAAAATCCGAGCCGATTCTCTAGGATTTGTCTTTCAAAGCTTTCTACTTATCCCAAGTTTGAGTGCACTTCGCAATGTGACCTTACCGTGTCTTTTACGCGGAGAAGCCGAAGATGAAGCACGAGCTACAGAATTATTAAGCGCCGTAGGATTGGAAAAGCGACTCGACCACTTACCAAGTCAACTTTCTGGTGGTGAACAACAACGCGTTGCGTTGGCCAGGGCATTTATGACTCAGCCAGAATTGCTGTTTGCTGATGAACCGACAGGGAACCTTGATTACCAAACCGCGGATAAAGTCATCGAGCTGTTGTTCGATCTCAATAGCCAGCACGGTACGACATTAATATTGGTCACTCATGATGTGAACTTAGCAAGCCGATGCGACAGAATTTATCGTATGGAGGCGGGTGAGCTTAAGGAGGAGATGTAATGTCAGCAGTATCTTCAAGTGAAGTAACATCTTCAGATCAACGTGGATTGAAGCAACACTCTCCGAATAAAAGTTTGGTGCGTTGGAGTTTGGGCGAAATTAGGCAAGGAAACCTCTGGCCGATCAGCGTCGCTCTTGTGTTGGTCATCGCGAGCATTTTTGCATTGTCTGCACTTGCATCTCGTATGGAGCAAGTGATTGTCAAGCAAGGGAAAGATGCATTAACAGCGGATGCGGTGTTCGTTTCCGCAAACCCATTATCTGACTCACTATTAAAATCGACAGAGCAACTTGAGCGCTCCGTTATGACCCGATTTTCGACCATGGCTTTTAGCGATAACGGAATGCAGCTTATTTCTGTACGAGGTGTCGATGAACGTTACCCTTTAATGGGTGAGTTGGTTTTAGATGGGAGTGAGTCAGGTCGCGTGAAGCCTAATCAACTTTGGTTAGACGAACGTATTATGGCTCAATTAGAAGTTAACAAAGGTGACAATGTCACCATTGGTGATGCAGATTTCACCGTTTCAGGTGCCGTGCTGATGGAGCCGGGTTTAAGTTTCAATCCATTCCAACAAATGCCTGCGGCGTATATTCACCAAAGCGACGTAGAAAAAACAGGCGCGATACAAGTCGGCAGTCGAGTGCAGTATCGACTGTTTCTAAAAGCTGACAATGCGGCGCTAAAGCAACTCCAAGATAAGACAGAGCTGTCACCAAGTGATCGCTGGCGTACTCAAGATACCGCGAGTCGCAGCAATGAAGTTTTTGATCGCACTACACAGTATTTATCATTGACTGTAGCTATCGTCATAATTATGGCTGCGACAACGTTGGTTCTTACTTGCCAAAACTACGTGAATAGCCGAACTCAAACCATCGCAATGCTGAAAAGCCTTGGCGCGAGCAGACCTTGGATAGAAAAGTGGTTATTGATTCAAGTGGCCATTCTATTGGTAACCGCCAGTATTGTCGGACTCATTCTGGGTAGCGGCTTGGAATATTTGTTACGTATTCCTCTGAAAGATCTCTTGCCAAACCCACTACCGAGTTACGGCGTCACTCCGTTTATTGTCGCTGTGGTTTCTGCCATTCTCATCACCGTTCCGGCGCTTGGTATCCCGCTACTTGGGTTAATTAAGACACCAGCACTTGAGGTTTTACAGCAGGGCACAGCTCAACGATCTTGGAAGCGACTGCTGCTCGTTCTTGTCCCTGTGCTTCCATTGCTCGCGTTGTACGCAAACAACACTTTGGTCTGGATTGTACTGGCGGGTATTGCAGCACTATTTGTCGTGTTGGCCGGATTAAGCATCGCACTGACGAAGTTATTCTCCCGCTTTGCCACCAAACCAGCGATGAAGTTGGCACTGAGCCGAATCAACCGCACGCCTATTACCAGCGGTCTGCAGTTTGGTGCGCTGTCGCTTTCTTTGATGCTCCTTTCCATTATTTGGCTTGTCCGTAGCGATATCCTCGCAGATTGGGAACGGACTTTGCCTGCGGATGCGCCTAATGTATTTGCATTAAACATTGCCGATTATGAACTGGCTAACTACCTAGAAACACTGGATAAAAATGGAGTGACGCGGTCACAAGCATTTCCAATTATTCGAGGACGACTCACAGAGATTAATGGCCAAAACGTTAAAGACGTTGAATATGAAGGGGAAGGCTCTGACGCAATCCGTCGAGAGCTTAACTTAACATGGGGTGATCAGTTACCAGAATATAATGACGTTCTTTCAGGAAAATGGACGAACGCAAACAGTGTTTCTGTTGAGGCCGATGTCGCGCACGATTTGGGTATTCAACTTGGAGACAAATTAAGGTTTGTTATCAACAGCCAAAACTTTGATGCGACGGTGGATACCATTCGCCATGTTGAGTGGCGAGATATGAAGCCTAACTTCTATTTCATCTTTTCTTCTGATGTGATGGCAAATGTTCCGGGTTCATATTTAATTAGCTACCGAATCAATGAAGGAAACGAATCGCTGCTTACATCAATGTCGAGAGCGCACCCAACAGTTTCTGTGTTAGACATCCGAACTATGGGAGAGAAAATACAGGCGCTAATACAACAAATCGTTTCTGCGATCACCATTCTTGCTTTGTTAGGCGTAATTGCAGGGCTATTGCTCATTTTTACATTGTTACGCTTGAGCTTGTCTCAACGTCAGCAAGAAATCCGTCTGTATCGTACGCTTGGCTCAAGCAAAAAACGGATTAATACAACCTTGTGGGCGGAATACGGAATTATGGCGCTTGTAGCAAGTTCTGTCGCCGTTATGGCAGCCGAAGCCTGTGTTGCAGCAGTGATGAAGTATGGGTTTGACCTCAATGCTCAAATTCACCCTGAATTGTGGATAGCTTTACCGTTAGCCACTTTCGTTACACTGGCACTTGTTGTAATGAGTTTGTTGAAAAGATTGCTAACGCCAGTAAACACTTAATACCCATTTATATAACTAACGCGGACTCACTCCATGACATTTTTATTTTAGTTATCCACAAAAACGGTGGATAACTTTTGGGATAACTGGAGAGGTCAAAAATAGGGGTGTTTCCGCAAGCTTTACGCCATGGGTCTTAGAGTGGGATTCTTATACACAACAGGCTAAAAATTCGCTCATCAAACCACTTCGTCAAGCACTTTTTTTGCAATTTTTTTATTCCGTAAAGCAACTTTTAAAGTTATCGCAAACCCATGAACTTTTTGTGATTTTAATCATGCTCAAACCCGAGTAGAATCACGGTTAGTAAAGATTTCTCCTTATAAAATTTTTAGTGAAGCAATGAAGTCTGAGTTTCTAAGTCATAAAGATAAACATATCGCCGTTGTAGGTGGTGGTGTAGCCGGTGCCACAGCCGCCATTCATTTTGCAGAGTTGGGATTCAAAGTCTCTGTTATTGAAAAGGGCGTCTCGTTAGTCAACGGCCCACCAATTTGTCACCTTCATGCGGGCGGTAATTTGTATCGTGAAATTTCTGAACAACAATGTTTGGATTTGCTTACGCAATCTATAGATACGATCAGACTGTATCCTCACTCACTGAATATTCGTCCTACCATTATTGCCGTACCTCACTCTGATGGGGGTGACCCATTCGCGCTACTGCCTCGCTTAGAGGTGATTAAAAGTGCTTACCAGGCGTTGGTCGACAAAGACGAACACAACAAAGTACTTGGCGAGCCTGAAGAGTATTTCAAACTGTATTCGAAAGAAGAATTGCAGGAACTGGCAAAACAAAACCAACCAGAACATCCATCCACCTTTGATGAATGGAGCATTCCTTTTGCTCAGCACGCTGATTTAGAGCAATTAAAATATCCGGTCGTTGCCGTTCAGGAGTATGGTTGGAGCGTGTTCCGTTTAGCGGCTATTGCTAACTTAACCTTAGCAAAACTGCCGAATTCAAACGTGATTACTCAAGCGACACTGAATCAGGCAGATTGGCTTGGTGATCATTGGCAATTGACTTACGAACACAATGGCGTCAATTGTTTGCTTACTTGTGATTACTTAGTCAACGCATGTGGTTTCGAGACGGGAACTATTGATAACGCAGTTGGTGCTAAGCGTGACCGTTTAGTTGAATTCAAAGCCGCTTACGTGACCAAATGGAACGAATGTAACCAGCAATGGCCAGAAGTCATTTTCCACGGCCCCCGTGGCACAGATAAAGGAATGGCGCAGTTAACTCCCTATGGAGATGGCTATTTCCAGCTGCACGGCATGACGAAAGAGATCACGTTGTTTGAAGATGGCTTAGTTGAAAGCACGGCACTCTCTGCTCAACCTGAGCTACCTATACCGTTACTGTCTAAAATTCGCAGTGGGTGGCGTGAAGAAATTTTGGGTGAAAGAACGCATAACGCAATACAACACATGGCCCAATTTATCCCTGATTACAAAACAGCGGAAAAAGGTGGCAAAGCGTTGTTTGGTGCTCAACAAATTCCAGGCACAGATCCCGTGCTTCGCGCGGCAGATGTTTCATTCGAACAAAATCACTACGCTCGAATTGAAGTTGTGAAAGCGTCTTCTACGTTGTTGGCTGCTCAAAAAATGCTTCAGTATTGGTTTGATATCACGCCTCAACATAATGTAGAAGCGCAACATCCAGTGACCGTTAATTGGTCTGAAGACGAAATCGAACAATACGCGATTAAACTGACCGAAGAACGAGGCTATCCGCATGCTCTAGCTGAACGCTACGGGATGTAAACAGCCAAAAACTGAATAGGGCTCAGTAGCCAAAGAACTGAGCCCACTGACACCACACATCCTGCAAACCTTGTCTATCACCCTTGATGAAACGCACTTTCTGACCCGGCTTCGCTTGCGCTAATCTAGGCAAATCTATTCTGGCAACACAACCAAGCTTTGGATACCCACCAATGGTTTGGTGGTCATTGAGTAATACAATCGGATTACCATCATGGGGAATTTGAATGGCGCCTAGCGCGATCCCTTCAGACAAGATGCCATCATAAGGTGGCTTTACCGTATTTCCTTCAAGGCGATAGCCCATTCGATTAGAGTCTGGCGAGATCGTAAAGCTTCCCGAATAGAATTTTACTTTAGCTTCAACACTGAAATCATCACATTGATAACCTTCAATAACGCGTAGTGTAATTGGCAAGTTGTAATCTGGCTTGAAACGAAATGTCATGATTCTTGGTTTATGGTTAGGTAATGAATGAGCGTCAAAAGGGAGAACATCTCCAGCTTTTAGAGCGTTACCATTGGCTTCTAGTCCACCTAATGCTTCACGAAGCACGGTCGATGAGCTCCCAAGGTGCTCAGGCACATTGAAGCCACCTTTTACAGCGAGATAGGCGCGAAGGCCATTTTTCGCCATTCCGAACTGAAGCTTTTGACCTTTTTTTATCGAAAAATCCGACCAATTAGCAATAGGGTGACCATCTACTGATGCATTCAGATCGCCGCCACAAATTGCCAGGTGACAGTCTTGTAAGGCGACAAAACAAGCATTGCCTAGCGTAATCTCGATTGCTGAGCAATTCACGCTATTTCCAAGTAGATGATTAGCCCAACTGTAGGCGTAATCATCAACAGGGCCACCTTGCGTTATCCCGATGTGAGCAAGACCAAAACGGCCAAAGTCTTGAATCAATGACAAAGGCCCTGACTTTTCAACTAATAATCCTGATGCGCTCATAACGATCCCCCTAACTCAAGAAATTCCTGTTTTGATACATCATAAAACGTGACCTTGTCACCAACTTCAAAAGGAATAAAAGGAGGAGTATCCGAAAAGAGTGAGAGTGGAGAGCGACCTATGATATTCCAACCACCTGGACTGTCTGATGGGTAAACGGCGGTCTTACTATCGGCAATGCCGACACTTCCTGATGGCACAAATGTTCTCGGCGTTTTTAACCTAGGCATGGCGATACTCTCTTCCACATCAGAAAGAAAGGCGAAGCCAGGTGCGAACCCAATCGCGGAAACGGTATATACAGGCTTTGTATGAGCATTAATAAGCGCTCCGAGATCAATGCCTTGTTCTTCAAAACGCTTCAAATCTAAAGCAGTTTCTTCGGAGTAATAAACGGGGATCGAAATTTCGTTAGGCTCAGCCTTGTCGGCTTTATTTGGGTCAAACGCGACTAAGATATTGTGCAGTATGTCGACTAACTGAAATTCACTGATTCTGAACGGTAAGTAATCAATTAACACGGTTCGATAGGAAGGAACGATATTCATGACAATATGGGACAGATGTTGGTTCATTGCTCGCGCTAACTGTCCAATTGAGTTTTCAGAAATGGTTTCATCAAATCGAATCAAAATGCTGCATTCAGAAACCAAATCAATCGAGAACTTTGTTTGATGCATTAATTTCCTCCGGAGTAGAGGCTTTGACGAATTTTTTGAATCAAAGCGATCGACTCTTCATTGTCTCCATGGACGCATATTGTGTCCGCTTCTAACAAGATATAACTGCCTGACGCGGTTTTTACTCGGCCTGAATCAGCCAATGTTCTGACTTGTTCTAAAATCGCTAGCTCATCTTTCAAAACGGCATTTGGGTGCGTTCTTGGTGTCAACATCCCATCATCCTGATACAGGCGATCGGCAAACGCCTCAAACAACAATGGCACATCATAATCGTCCGCGATTTCTAAATATTTTTCGTTCTCTTGCGATGCAAGGATCATCAACGGTACTTTAAACAGTGCGGCTGCTTTAACGACCGCTCGAAAAACCGCATCGCTTTTCATCATATCGTTGTAAAGGGCACCATGAGGCTTGATATAACCGATATCGGTATACTGCGCACGGCACAATGCCTGCAACGCGCCTACTTGATAGATCACCATGTTAGTAATTTCATCGCTGCTCATACTGAGGCTGCGTCGACCAAAACCTTGTAAGTCGGGATAACCGGGATGCGCACCAATATCAACATCGTGAAGATTCGCTAAGGTAATCGTGTCATGCATCACGTTCGGATCGGAAGCGTGAAAGCCACAAGCAATGTTCGCCATATCGACATGAGGCATCACGCTATCGTCAGCGCCCATCTTCCAAGAACCAAAGCTCTCGCCCATATCGCAATTTAATGTCAGTTGCTGTTTATTCAATGTCATATATTTATAGTTACCTTAGCAATCACATCACGATGCAGGAAAAACCTTTTATCTTCAGTGACTCAGTTCATTCTTCAAACAACCAGAATGAGATTTTTACTTAGAACTCGAGCTGAGAAAGATCATTAGAGTCCAGCACGTCGTTATCGTTCTTTGATTTGATCCGAATTTTAAGGTAATTCGGTCCTTTTCAATCCAATTTTTGAGAATTTAACGTTATTTTGCTTTGCCGTCATGTTAGTCTTACGGCTTCTATTGGGTGATAGCTTGCATAACAACTCTTTTGTCTTCTAGTTGTTGTTGTGCGACAGGAATATATATGTCATTACGAGCAAAGCTTATCTGGCCGATTCTGGTTTTTATTACGGCGATCTTTGTTGCTTCAAAAGGTTATACCTCGTACACCGCATACCAATCGTCAAAACATGAGTTGGTTGAGCAAACTCGCAAGTTAATCAATAACGTGTCTTATTCAATTAAAGATGCGCTCACAACAAAGAACAAGCGAAAAGCACAAACTATTCTGGCCGATCTTCTAGAACAGCCCAACGTTTCTAGAGTGAAGTTGTATGATAGGGCCAATGAACCTTTTGTTGTGCTTGAAGGGAGTGGGGAGTCTGCTCCAGTGCCTAATCAAAATGAAAGAAGTAAGCTCGATGCATTAGGGTATGCGTTGTCCGCCAAGTTTTTGTACGTACTTGAGCCTATCATCCATGAAGGGCATGTGATTGGTTCAATTCGAGTGACGTTGTCACATATTCCAATTATAAATGCGCAACATTCATTCTTGAAAGATGCCGGCGTACTTCTGCTGATATTGGCGGCTGGTGGCATTATTTTCTACATTACCATTGATCGTATCATTCTAAGACCGTTGCTCGATCTCAACGGTGCAATTCAAGATGTTACTTTTGGTAATGCCTCTCACGTACAAATTCGTCATCATTCTAAAGACGAACTGGGCGAAGTTATTCACTCATTCAACCGAATGATGACCAAACTCCGAAAAAGGGAAAAACAACGCCAGCATTCGTTAGCTACGCTCGAACAAAAAAGAGCATTTTCAGAAGAAGTCATTGAATCCATTCAGTATGCGTTGGTTATTACCGACAACCTTGGCACCATTATCCACAGTAATGCTGCGACTCAGCATATATTTCAGAAAACACCGGAAGCATTAGAAAATGCGAATATCCGCGATCTGATAAAAACAAAAATGCCGAACGAGCTTAGCCAAATTCTTAGTCGATGCTTAGAGTGTGATGATATCCACCTTCAAAACATTGATAACGAACAGCAGCTAAGCCTAACGACTCGTCGTTTGTCTAACCACGGTTATCTTCTCTTCGCCATTCAAGACATCACAGAGATTGAAGAGGCGATGAATCGCCAACGCGTAGCTGGTCGAGTGTTTGAAGCCAGTCAAGACGGCCTTATTGTGCTTAATCACAAAGGCGTCATCACCATGGTTAACCCAGCAGTCACCAAACTTGTGGGTTTAGAAATCGACCAGTTAGTTGGTCAGTCTTTCATTCAAACTATTCGTTGGCGAAAATTACAAGAAATGATGCCGAGTATCATTGAGTCCATTGAAAACTATGGCGTATGGCAAGGGGAAGTGATTGAGCAAAATCACTTAGGCTTACTTGTGCCAATGTTTGCTCGAGTAAATCGCATCGTGAAGTGCGAGGATAACGGTTTCTACGACTTGGTCATTATTCTTACCGATCTCTCCAATGTAAAAGAGATGGAGCGCCTCGAGTATCTCGCACATCATGACGCGCTTACAGGATTAGCAAATCGTTCTAAGTTCCATTTAGAGCTGGAAGATTTAGTCCAAAGGTCAGGCTATCAGCGCGATGAATTTGCGGTACTTTACCTTGATCTAGATGGTTTTAAGGAAATCAACGACACATACGGCCATGACGCTGGGGATGAAGTTTTAAAACGTGTCGCAGATCGTTTGACATCGGCGACTAGGCACAGTGACTTAATCGCACGCCTGTCTGGCGATGAGTTTGTTATGCTGGTCAACCCGGCCAATCAAAAAGTCGTAACTCGAATCGCCGAGCAATTGTTAGAGAGCATCTGTGCGCCTATTGAATACAAAGGTAATGAGTTAAAAGTCGGCGTGAGCATTGGGGTGAAATTGGTTGGCGTTAATGAACGAGACGCAACCCGTATTTTAAAGAGTGCGGATACCGCAATGTACCAAGCAAAGAAAGCCGGAAAAGGGCAAGCAATATTAATGGGATGCGAATTGCAAGAGACCGTTTAAATTGTCGCATTAAAGCTTTACACTAATCGGATTCGCGTCAGAAGGATTGATAAAATGAAAGTACTTGTTACGGGTGGTATGGGCTACATTGGCAGTCACACTTGTATTCAAATGATCGAAGCTGGTATGACACCAGTTATTCTCGATAACCTATACAACAGCAAATCCACAGTCTTAGAGCGCATTGAAAAAGTATGTGGCGTAAAGCCAACTTTTATCGAAGCGGATATTCGCGATAAGGCTGCGCTTGTTGAGGCACTAAAAGCACACAATATTGAAGCCGTTATTCACTTTGCTGGCCTAAAAGCAGTCGGAGAATCAGTAGAAAAACCGCTTGAGTATTACGATAACAACGTAAATGGCACACTTGTTCTTGTGGACGCAATGCGTGAAGCAGGCGTGAAATCACTGGTATTTAGCTCATCTGCGACAGTTTATGGTGATCCTGCATCAGTGCCTATTACTGAGGACTTCCCAACTAGTGCGACTAATCCATACGGTCGTAGCAAGTTAATGGTAGAAGAGTGCTTAACTGACTTCCAAAAAGCGAACCCAGACTGGAGCATCACACTTCTTCGTTACTTCAATCCTGTTGGTTCGCACCCAACTGGTGAGTTAGGTGAAGACCCGCAAGGTATTCCGAACAACCTAATGCCATTTATTTCTCAAGTAGCAGTTGGTCGTCGCGAGTTTCTATCTGTCTTCGGTAGTGATTACCCAACCAAAGATGGTACTGGTGTTCGTGATTACATTCACGTAATGGATCTATCAGATGGCCACGTTGCTGCGCTAGAAAAAGTCGGTAATAAAGCTGGTTTGCACATCTACAACCTTGGTACCGGTAATGGTTACAGCGTTCTTGAAATGGTAAAAGCATTTGAAAGCGCATGCGGTAAAAATGTGCCATACCAACTGGTTGAACGTCGACCTGGTGACATTGCAGAATGTTGGGCAGATCCTTCAAAAGCAATGAATGAACTAGGCTGGAAAGCATCACGTACTCTTGAAGAGATGACAGGGGACACATGGCGTTGGCAATCAAATAACCCACAAGGTTACCCAGACGCATAGTTTCATTTAACACAATAATAACAAAAAGGCGCATTCCAGCGCCTTTTTTGATCTAAATCGGAAAAAATCGTAAATTACTGGTTAAAAGGTAGCAACCAAATAGATAAGTGCTAAACTACCCATGACTCTTAATTTAGGTCGTAAATTTTCTTGTAGCTATTGGGGTAGTTCATGGAGCTTGGTCTGATCATCGCATTCATCGTTGCAGCAGCAGTGATGGTGAAGAAAGAGATGGCAAAACAGTAAGCTTTCATTTTTCATACTTTTCTTAACATTTTTGAAATGAAAGCCAATTAAAAAAGCCAGCATTACGCTGGCTTTTGTGTTTTCGGAGGCTTTAGAACTCGTATTTTGCTGTAATTGACCAGTTCCGTCCAGCTTGAGTCAGATCTTTGTTCTCTGTCTGAAGGTCACGCACATCATTCCAATTGTAGTACTCTTCATCTGTCACGTTGAACAGACCTGCTCGCAACGTAAGATCTTTAATAGGTTTGTAGTACGCGGTGATATCTACAACCGTAGCAGCAGAGATAGGCAACACTTTATCGTCATTTATGTCGCTTTTGTCTTTAGAAGCTGTGTAGTTAATGGTTAACGTGGTTCCCCAGTTTTGTTCTGAATCGTAATTAAAACCAGCGACAAGGTTCCAAGGGTTAACACTGTTTAGTGGATTATTGTTTCCATCTTCACCTTCCGTATACGCCGCTGCTACACGAGAGCTAAAGCCTTCGATTGGCATGAACTTGTTCCACGAAAGTTGGTTTGAAAACTCAATACCTTTAATTGTCGCTTTGCCTATATTCACGTACTGCTGAATCGCAGGGTCAGTCACTGGCGTCCAAGTGCCAGAGACGGTTTTACTTTCGATGAAGTTGTCGTAGTCGCTGTAGAAAACTGACACTTCACTGCTAGAAATGTCATTGTTATGTCGCCAACCAAACTCGTACGAAATACTGTCTTCTGCTTTTAAATCAGGATTTGGCTTAAAAATGTAGCCATGCATTGGGTTACCGAAAGAGTAGTACAACTCCTGGAAATCTGGAGCACGGAAACCTTGGCTGATTTGCGCGAATAAACGATGTTGTTCATTAAGCTTATAAACAGAACCTAAGCGGCCTGTAAATGCAGAATCAGAGAACTTTTTGTAGTCGCTAGCCGCGTTACCACTTGGGTTGCTGCTTGTGTCGCCTGGATCGGTTTCAAATGCATCCCACCGTACGCCCGGAGTAATCGTAAAGTTACCTACCGTAATCTCGTCTTGTAAAAAGAGCCCGTAACGACGCTCGCTCGCAGAAGGAATATAGAAAATTTCTTTGTTCGCGCTTGCACTGTTGTACTCTTTGTTGACGTTCTTAATGTCTTTATCACTAAAGGATGCACCGTACACAAAGTAATGCTCTGTACTACCAAGCGAGAGATATTTGTCAAACTGTGAGTCAAACTGGTAGCCTTCATCCTCGTAGATGTAGTCTTTACGTTGGATATTCTGGCCTTTAACACGATCAGTAATGCCGTTTTCTTCCTTGTTAAGCCAATCTAGTTGCCAGGTAAGGGAGTCCGCCAGGGCCGTTTGCATCTCCCAAATATGTTTTATACCAACTTGATATTGCTCTGTTACATCTTCACTTGTTGCATTCGTATAACCGTTGTAAGACTGCTTTCCGTTGCCTTTGTTGCGAATATAATTCCCATTGAACTCAACACGATGTGCATCATTGACTTGGTACTGAAGTTTAACCAGTAAGTTGTTCGCTTCAGTACTTGCATCTGCTAGATCTCCAAAGTTATCCAGTTCATTGCCGTCGCGACGCGTATAGGCAACTAGAGATTCCAAATCGCCCGTTTTGTTCGCTAGTGCAACAGATTCACTAAATGTATTGTCTTCGGAAGAGTAGTTGAACTTCGCATGGCCCCCAAAGTTACGACCCTTAAGGAAATCAGCCGGATCTTTGGTTTCAAATGCAACAATGCCACCAATTGCGTCAGAACCATGCAGAGACGATGCTGCACCTTTTACAATTTCAACCGCTTTTATTAGGTCGGTATCCACGTTAACGCGAGCAGAGTTAATGAACGTATTCCCTGATTCGAACTGGTTACCTTGAGATACGCCGTCAACAAGAACCTTAATTCGGTTACCTTCGATACCTCGAATATTGATACTCTGGACACCTTGACGCGAGTTTGTCTTAACTGTGACTCCTGGCGTGTACTCAAAGAGATCATCTAAGCCAGTGACCATACTTTCTTCGATGTTCTTATCAGTAACGATGGCAACAGAAGCAGCAGTGTCTTCGATTTGGCTATTAGTACGAGTCGCAGTCACGACCACTTCATTGAAAGTTGAATGGTCTTCAGCGTAGGCACCTTGGGATAGTGCAATCAGAATAGAGGCTGATAAAATTGATTTATTATACATTGGTTTCAATACCTTAAATCCATAATAGGCAATAACAACGCGCAAATGTTAATGGATCTAAATAGCAATTACTATCATTATCATTTTAATATTCAAATTTTGATGTCGTTTATTCTTGAATGCTTGGCATTTCTAGTCTTTATTTATCAGTGTGTTATATTGTTGAAAACGATTTCTGACAAATCTATCCAAATATCACAGCTGTGATTCACATCACACAAAGGGAGTTATCGTGCAGAGCCCTATCACTTTAGAAGCGCTCCATATCTTGGATGCGATAGATCGCAGAGGCAGCTTTGCGGCAGCGGCAAATGAGCTCGATAGAGCACCATCTTCACTGAGTTACCAAATCCAAAAGCTCGAACAAGATCTCGACATCAATATTTTTGACCGTTCAGGACACAAAGCGCTCTTTACGGAGGCGGGTAAGCTCATTTTGGAAAGAGGGCGTGCAATTCTGCAAGCGAGTGAAAAGTTAGTGAATGATGCGACTTTGCTTGCTAACGGTTGGGAGTTGGATATTACTGTTGCGTTTGATGGCATCATTCCAGTTTCAAACTTCTTTCCGATGGTGGATGCGCTGGCGGAAGTAAGCTCGACACGCATTAGGCTGCAAGAAGAAATCCTTGCAGGAAGCTGGGAATCTCTGAATACAGGAAGAGCCGATCTGCTTGTGTGCCCTTCGTTGGATACGTTACCGCAAGAAGTGAAAGCAGAGAAAATTGGCAAGATGTCCATGATTTGGGTTGCGGCAACCGAGCATTACGTTCACAAACGCAGTGGCGAGTTTGATGATTCAGCAAGAGAGAAATACCGAATTATTGCCATTGCAGACACCGCTCGCGAACAGCCAGCACTTTCGATAAACATCATTCAAAAGCAACCTAGACTCACTGTTACTAACTTTACAGCAAAAGTAGAAGCATTAACCGCAGGCTTAGGGATTGGTACCTTACCTAGACAAATCGCGCAACCGTTAATAGAAAAAGGCGTACTTAAGCAAATTGAAGGCACAGAAGAGCAGCCGATGGATATCATTCTCGCGTGGAGAAGAAACACCATGGGTGAAGCGAAATCTTGGTGCATTCAGTATCTGAAGAAGAATTGGAAACTAAAGTAACAGCGTCACTTTTTACTTCTTAGATTCAGATAAGTCTACTGAATCTAAGAAGTTGAGCGGTAAAAAGAGAGCACGCTCCTCACTCATTAATTTAAAGGTAGCACCATATCTGCCGTACCGTCTGCAAACTGGACATCAACTTCAAACCCCAAACGTTGAGCAAGCATCAGCATCCCTCGATTGGTCGGCATCGTCATACCTGACATTTGTTTCGTGCCTTTAATTTTGCAATAGCTGATGATCTTCTCCATCAAGATTTTTCCTAATCCTTTTCCTTTCAAATCTGAGCGAACCAAAATCGCAAATTCAGCATCACTGTTGTCTGGCGTGATCAGCGCACGCGCGACACCAATGATCGACGGTCCACTTTTATCGAATGCTACTGCGACAAAGGCCATCTCTCGGTCGTAGTCAATTTGAGTAAAATTAGCTAAAGCTTCGTGATTGAACTCACCAACCTCTGAGAAGAACCGTTTATAGAGATCTTCTTTAGATACACTATTGATGAACTGAGCGTGGAGCGGCTCATCTTCAGGAAGAATTGGACGAAGAAGGATTGGTTGACCATCACGCAGTGTCACAGTTTCAACAAATTCAGCAGGGAAAGGGCGAATAGCCAGTCGTTTTTGAGCGTCACCTTCATATTTGCAAAGCGTCACATCAGCATCAAGTATGGTTAAGTCATCTCCAGACACCAATACTGGATGGATATCCAGTCTTTGTATTTCAGGTAACTCAACCGCCATTTGCGAAATACGAACTAAGAATTTTGACAGCTCAGTGATATCGAGCGCATCTTTGTGTTTCTGAAGACGGATCTTCCCGGACTTTAATGCAACCACGACTAAATAGCGTGCAAGCGTCATATTCAAAGGAGGCAGGGCGGCCACCGCATCTTGAGCGATGTTCCATTCAGATCCACCTTGACCAAGTAAAATGACAGGCCCAAATACCTTGTCGACCGCGATACTGATTCGCAACTCTTCCGCGCTGCCAAGCTTCGCCATGCCTTGAACTAGCAGGCCGTGTACGTTTGCAGATGGGTAACTGAATTTGACGGTATCTAAAATCGATTGTGCAGCGTTAGAAACTTCTCGACTATTTCTCAAATTAAGCGCCACGCCGTGTACGTCTGATTTGTGAGGAATATCAGGAGAGCGAAGCTTCACGGCGACAGGGTAGCCAATATTTTCTGCCATGTGAACAGCTTCGATTTCATCCGATGCTATCCAAGTAGGCAAAACATTAAAGCCAAAGAGCTTAAATAGTGGGCTAGTTTGGTGTGTATCCAGTGTGACTGTGTTTTTATCCAGTAGTCGTTCATCTACCCATTCTTTTGCAGAATTTACGCTACCTGAGTGCAGCGGCTCTGCTGTTGTTGGCGTTTCCATCAACTGTTTCTGATTTCGCCTGTATTCAACGAGGTGCATGTAAGCAACGACCGCACTTTCCGGCGTACGATAGGTAGGTATCCCCGCTTGAGTGAATGCCAATCGAGCATCTCGAGATGTTTGTTCCCCAGACCAGTTAGTTAGGACATTAAAATGTTTATGTCGAGGGTGATTCTTGATGGCTTCAATAACCGCCAAAGCCGTTTCATAAGAATCAGACACGGCAGAAGGACTGTGCATAATCAAAATCGCATCAGCACAATCATTATTCATTACCGCATTGATCGCATCTACGTAGCGTTTTTTCGTTGCATCTCCGGAAAGATCTATCGGATTAACACCCCGCCAGTTAGACGGCAAAATGGCTCTGAGCTGTTCGGTTGTTACTTCGTCCAGAGTCGCTAAATTGCCACCTCGCTCAACTAGTGTATCAACCGCCATGACGGCAGGGCCTCCACCGTTAGTGATGATGGCTAAGCGTTCTCCACGCAACGGAACTGAGTGCGTCAGCGTCTCTACCGCAGCAAATAACTCATGCGTATTGCTAACACGCAGCATACCCGTTCTTCGTATCGCAGAGTCATAAATCACATCGAGCGTATCGCCATCTTGCTGCTCGAACGTATTCATTTCTTTTGAACGACCAGCTTTCAACACCAATATACGACGATTGCGAGAAGCGGCACGGGCTGCGGACATAAATCGTCGTGCATCTTGAATGGAGTCTACATACAACAATATTGCTTCGGTATTGCCATCCATACTCAAATAATCGAGCAAATCTGCAAAATCAATATCTTGTCCACGACCAATCGAGATAAATGAAGAAAACCCGATATTTTTGTCGTTAGCCCAATCTAAAACCGTGGTACAAACGGCAGCCGATTGAGAGATAAAAGCAATCTTTCCCGGCTTTGCTGCGACAGGCGAAAACGTACAATTGAAATTATGCCAAGGTAAGATAATTCCAAGACTGTTTGGTCCAAGAACCCGAATATTAAGAGATGACAAATCTAGCGTTTGTGCATCATCAGAAATTACTATCGCGAATGGAGTACCACGCTCATCCAGCTCTTTGAGAAGTTGTTCATTTCGCGAAGCATTAGTACAGAGAATCGCGATATCCGGCGTATAGGGCAGGGAAGCAACATCGCGATAGGCAATGACACCCGATACCGCTTTATACCTTGGGGTAACTGGCATGATTGCACCGTCAAACCCACTTTGCAGAAGGTTCCGCATAACGACTTGACCTGCACGGAGTTCTTTTTGAGAGGCGCCAATTACCGCTACAGAACTAGGTTTAAAGAGCTTATGTAGTTTATTCATGTGAACTCCTGCGGCTTGTCGCGACTTACTTGCAATCTGCTACGTTGATATCAACAATCATAAACGAATAAATAGGCCAGAAAACATAAACGAACCGGACATTGAAGCAAATCTATACAGTGCTTGTAGAGTTTGTGTTACTCATCACATCAAATTCGCAGATTATTGTATTTGATGCTTGATAAACGGGCCTGCTATCGGCATGATTTATCGTAATATTTATCCAGAGCGTTTGTTACTTCATGAAAAAAATCGCAATCATTGGCTTATCAGTCCTTCTTTCAGCTTGTGTTTCGGAAACTTACATCACAGATGTCACCTCCGAAAGCTACCGAGAAGACTACAAATCAGACGCAGTCTCTAAACCTATAATGGCATCTGAAAGTGCAGTTGTAGAACAAGACGTTAAGCCTGAAGTCGTGAAAATGACGGCAAAGCCTGAAGAGAAAAAAGTGGTGAAACTCACACCCAAAGAGCAGGTAAAACCCGTTAAAATCGTCCCACCGAGCAAGAAGCAAGCAGGTATTCAACGATTCGGTTACACCATCCAAGTAGTCGCTGTCGGTAGCCAAGCTAAAGTTGATCAATTTGCAAACAAACTGCCTCAAAACGGTCAGCCGATTTGGGAGAATTACAAAGTCGTCAACGGCACAAAGTGGTTCTCGGTTCTTTACGGTGACTACGCAACAAGCGCCGAAGCTCAACAAGCGATTTCAACGCTTCCAACTCAATTCCAACAGTTGAAGCCTTTTGTTAAAAGCATTGACGCAATTAAGAACTCATCATTTCCAACGCTTAACAAACTCAACTAATCAAACCAAAATAAGGGAGCAATACGCTCCCTTATTTCTTTGGTCAAATCCTATTCGAACAGAATTCCTCACACTAAAATAACTGTACGTTACACCTCAAAGGTTTATCATATTAACTAGTATCTTTTGTAGGTCACGGAAAGATTGATTCATGATTAAAAATATTCTTCTATTATGCGGCGGCGGCTCTTCTGAACACGAAATTTCACTGTTGTCGGCTAACTTTGTTGAACAACAACTAAACCTAATTCAGAACGTCAAAGTCACTCGCGTAGAAATAAAAAATGAAGGTTGGGTTACAGATCAAGGCGAATTGGTTTACCTTGATTTAAACACCAAACAATTGTGCTCGAATGAATCCAATCAAACGATCGACTTTATTGTGCCTTGTATTCACGGCTTTCCTGGCGAGACTGGTGACATTCAATCACTATTCGAAATTGCCGGTATTCCATACTTAGGATGTGGACCAGAAGCAAGCAGCAACAGTTTCAATAAAATCACATCAAAACTTTGGTACGACGCTTTAGACATTCCAAATACACCTTACTTATTCCTAACTCGCAATGATGAACACGCTCACAGACAAGCTGAACAAGCCTTTGAAAAGTGGGGAAAAGTGTTTGTTAAAGCTGCACGTCAGGGCTCGTCTGTTGGGTGTTACAGTGTAACCGAGAAGCAAGCTATCGCTAAAGCAGTAAACGATGCGTTTGGTTATTCAGATCAAGTACTTGTAGAGAAAGCGGTAAAACCTCGTGAGTTAGAAGTCGCAGCTTATGAAATGAACGGTGAACTGCACATCACTAAGCCAGGTGAAGTGATCGCACCCGATGGTGCATTTTACTCATACGATGAAAAATACAGCAGCTCAAGCCATTCATTAACAGAAGTAGAAGCGAAGAACCTGACTCAAGAACAGATCGATAAGATTCGTCATGCGTCAGAAACCGTATTCAAACAAATGAACCTTCGTCATTTGTCTCGCATCGACTTTTTCCTTACGGAAGATAACGAAATTTACTTGAATGAAGTGAATACATTCCCAGGAATGACACCAATTTCAATGTTCCCTAAAATGCTTCAAAACAATGGTCACAAGTTCCATGAGTTTCTTGAAGATTGTATTAATAGTGCAAAGTGATTAACGTTTACGCGATACGTTTTGTGTTAGAAATAGTTGAATAGAGCACGGTTTGTTCAAGCGATATTTGAATAATGCTCAGTAACAATTATGATTGTATTAACGCATTAAACAGATGATTCAGTGGTATGGCAATTTCAAATTATAGAGGTTTTAACCTGCAGTCAGGCGGACCCGATGGCAGTATTTGGAAGGTTAAAATCAAAAACCACGTTTTACAAGGCAGTTTGACGGCGGTGAAAAAGAGCATTGATTGGTGGTGTGACACAGCATCAATCATTGACCCGAAAGAATTCGCGTCTCTTGGACAAAGAGCAAACCCAACCGGTGGTGTTCAATCAGAAGTTTTTAACGGCTATACCATTAAAAACGACACTGGTGAACCAAACGGTTGGTACTGTATGTTTAATGGAAAACTCATTAAAGGTGGCAAAGCTGCTATTCAACGACACATCGAAGCTTATTTAGTTGCAAAGCAGAAAGCGATGCAAGCGCAGGCACAACAGCAAAAGAAATAACAGAATGACCCTGGTATATTCAACAGAAACCGGACGCATTAAACCGGAAGAAGAAAAAGTAGCTCGTCCTAAAGGCGACGGTATTGTTCGTATTCAGCGCCAAACCAAAGGCCGTAAAGGCAAAGGCGTTTGTATCGTTTCAGGATTAGACCTAGACGATGCGCCTTTGAAACTGCTCGCTGCAGAGCTTAAAAAAGTATGCGGTTGTGGCGGTTCAGTCAAAGATGGCACCATCGAAATTCAAGGGGACGCAAGAGATAAGATCAAAACGCACCTTGAAAAGAAAGGCATGGCAGTAAAACTAGCCGGTGGCTAAATTCCTGACATTAAAATCTCAGATAAACTAAAAATGGCGTCTATATGATTAGACGCCATTTTTATTTGCAATAAACAATTTTGCTAATTGAAGAACAAGCAATCGCAGATTGATAGATCGATATTAGCTATTTTATGGTAAATACTGATTATGTTTAATCAGCTCTCTAAAGTTAGCTCAAATTTAAAATCTGAAAGAGATAGGAGAGCAAAGTAGAAAGAATCTGACGTATGGTTACACTTAATTTAACATAACACATATAATGCGCACTGCAATAGTGATTCCTGTGGACTTGCAATCACTAAGGCTAATCCAGTGCAAGCCATTGAGATTCCTGATAATCCAAGCCCATTAAACTTTTTTGCAATTCCTTCCCATACTGCTCTTAATTACTTCAACCCAGCAATGGTACCTCAGATTGAAGTAATGTTTGGAATGGCTATACCAAACCAAACCTTATCAACTATCTCTTGTATACGTCAGTGTAAGAATTTACTTTTTTCATGAAAATTTGAGGTGTAAAAACCGAACCTCATAACCAAAGGTTCGGCTTATTGAGCTGTTGTTTTATTTATGACTTAAGTCTTTAGTATCACAAACCAAGGTCTCTTTTCATATGGTCGCTTAGCTCTTCGGATGCCCGTACGTTTTGCTTTCTTGAGTACCGATGCCTTAACTCACCACCAAACAACACGCGAAATACTCTAGTATAAAAATTTATGGTTTGTACAACTAACTTAGAAAAACTTATTTCTGGCAAGGATAATTGTTTCGTATTTTGTTTTATTACTTTCATATTCATAAACCTCAACATAATTTGTACTTAAATTTGATAATGCAACATCGATTACTAAAATAATTTTATTTATATTTTTGGGTACAGTAATTTCATTATGGATAACGCAAGCCGCTTCAATTAACATGCTACCTTTACTTTTATTCAAAGATGTTATTTTTGATATAATGTCAACCTTACAGTTCCTATCGTTGACTAAAGATTTAATATCGTCACTGCCTGAAACGTTAATAATCCCATTTTTTATATTATTAACAATCTGCTCCAAGTGGTATTCAGAAACCACTTCTTCGTAACTTTTAAATATCATTTTCCCCCTCCGTTGATGCAAGTTATACTGTTCAGCCTCCAAAAAGACAACGTGACTCAGAGTTGCAGATAGGTAACAATCATGGAATGGCTCAATAGCGAACTCATCAACTTCGCGGCAATATGCAAACACCTCTCTTTAACTGAAGCAGCTAAGGAACTTGGAAAATCAAAGGCTCAAGTCAGTCGTCAACTCGCGATGCTTGAAACTGCTTTAGGCGTAACATTGGTGCATAGAACGACTCGAAAGCTCGTCTTAACTGACCATGGGAAAAGTATTAGTCCTCTGGCTCTTGAAACATTAAGTAAGCTACAAGAACTAAACTATAGAGCCAGATCACTGAGTGACTATATTAGCGGTAAATTCAAGATAACAATGCCAAACTCTATAGCTTCATCAATTTTCGGCAGTATTTTGAGAAAATTACAAGAGAGATACCCTGCGGTAATTTTTGAAATTTCGTCTAGTAATAAGGTGATAAATCTATTAGAAAGCAATGTTGATATGGCAATAAGACTAAATGATGTTGTTGATGATAATTTAATTGCGCATAAAGTTGGGAATTATAATGATGTTCTAATTTCTAATGACAGCAATGAAATAAGTAGCACTCTTCTTATATATAAAAATCATTCGAATAAGGAAGAAATAAGAAAAAGTTATTGTGATGTGATAGAGGTCGATAATACATCAATTTTATTAAACTTTGTTGAGCAAGGTGTGGGATTGGGCGTAATACCCAACTACCTGTTAAAAGGCAGTAGTCATCAAGAACTTTTAAAAGTTACCCATACATACAGCACAGAAAAGTCAATGTATGTCGCCTACCCCTATCAAAATCCATTACCGAGAAAGCTGGCCGAAATTTCATCTTTCATAAGGTTAGAGCTCACAGCGATCTTAGGGGAAAAGTAACTATAATTACGGTGTCACATCCAGTTGGACTTACTCATTTGAGGTCTGCCGAAAAATGACAAATAACACTCAAAAACAAAGTTAATTTGTAACAAATTATGTTAACGATATTGTCAATTCAATTATCTCAATAGAGGAATGATGCTTTGCGTCACAGAGATCGTGGTAAAACATATCCTCGGAAATGCTTCTAATGAATGCATATCACGTTAAATAGTGCGTTAATTGACTTTGACTAAAACATAAGTCTAGTACAGCCCAATAATCAATTGATTTCATAATCTGCGAGCGGTATGGTGTTTGTGACCCCCATAAAAAACAAGGATATTGGCTATGGATAAATTACTGGCGTCCGCTTTAGAAATTAAACAGCGCACCATGGTTACTGGCCTTTTTGCAAAGAACGGGTTCAAAATCGCCATGACAGATTTTGACGATGTTACTTTTGAGCGAGAAGGCGTCCAAGTTAACGTACATTTTGACATGGCTTCAAATGCTGAATCCGTTTCTGTTTTGTCCAAAAAGCCATTCTCGTTAACTTGATAAACGATATAAGCCGAACTAGCCTTTGGTTCGGCTTTTATTCATCATTGTTTAATCATCTAAGTACACGACTAGCAAATCAGCTTCTATGGCGTTCGCAAGCTTAGGGACAGAAGAAAAGAAACGACTCAACAAGCTATGATGATGGCCACATACAACGAGATCTATCCCTACTTCCTTCGCAATTCCGGAGAGCTTGATGTGAAGATCACCAATCACAACCATATTGTCATGGACTTCATAATCACACTCGTCAGCAAGCTTTTGTAATGCATTCTGCAACTTTCGTTCTTCTTTCAACTCTAGAATAATCTTATCGACATCTACATAGACTAAGGAAAGCTTACTTTTTTCATCTTTCGCTAAAGAAACTGCTTTATCGATGACTTTTTTGCTGGAATCAGTAAGGTCTACCGCAACCAAAATATGTCCATAACTCATTACGTTCTCCTATTTTGAATGGTACTACTTTTAGTCTAGCTTATCGAACACACTAGACATCGGCTTACCCGCGATATCTAAATGAAAACATCCAAATCCCCATCTCTAAGAGCTCAGTTGTTCGAACATATACCCTAAAACATCAAAAGCCTCTCACTAAACATTACACCGTAACTTAAGTTGACTTGTAAGCGATGCTGTAAAACTAAGTCCGTAGTGGCTCCTGCCTCTAAGCGCTCTGAAAATCTAGATTAAAGATCATCAAAAACTCTGCCGCAATTTTAATGATGTAATCCCTGGATAAGCAGTTCTGACACACCGTCTGCAAGTACTTACTGTCTTTATATGGAAGTATATATAAGCACCTAATTCTAATTTGATTTTGTGACACTGTGTCTTAATGAAAAATTCAACACATTATACTGGCTAATTATCCCTCTTAATGGCCGCTGTGTAATTTAATTACATGCAAATTATTCATCAATCTTGGAAAAGCAAATAATTCTACGATAACTCACTGATTAATATCAGATTTAACCAAGATTGACCTAAACAACCATAAAATCACCACTGAAGCATGTTTATGGATAAAGATGAATTGGTAAAATTTTACCTGTTGCTTTCGTCTAAATGGTTAGCTCTTTTACTGCTGTAGTTAAGAAGATCGTGTTACGCGGTAACGGTATGACTTAAATTGTTTGATGGGAAATGGATTAAGAAAGGGGCAAAAAAAAGCAGGGTCTGTGCCCTGCTTCTTCTATTAACTGTCTTGTTGTTTGGCTGCGTATTCTGCGCGAATCTTCTCTGCCACGATTTTGATCGCTTCGGCTGTACTTGTGCCCTTTGCCATCAATTCTTGAATTCGTTCTACAGCTTCTTGCTGCTCTTTGTGCGATATAGGTGGTAAATCGTCAAACATAAAAAAAGGCTCCTCAATGTGAGGAGCCGACTATAACGATTCAGTTAATAGGTCGCAAGGAAATTAATGGATGCGCCCATTGCATTTTCGTTTGTGTATCTCGCAGCAATATCTAATTCAATCAGGTTCAATGGCGATAAGCCTATACCAGCCGTAATCGTCCCTTCATCATTACTTCTCGCAAGGTTTTTCATATAGCCACCTCGTAGTGCCATTTGGCGCAAAATGTCTATTTCGAAGCCAGCTCGAATCATTTGGGTGTTGTCATCAAATGAGGAAAAGCGTTTCTCTTCATTTAAGTCGTAGTCGACGCTCATGGTAAAGTAGTCTGCAACGATACCCGCACCTACTGTGTAAACAGGTCTCATACTGTATTCGTATGACTGAATCGTATCAGTGTTGTACTGGAACGATTTGGTTTTCACGTCTCTTCCAATCAAGTTTTTAGCCGAGATACCCAAACGATATGGACCGAAGAACCAAAGTGCACCCGCATCTAAGTTAAACATAGTTTCAGCAGTTTCGTGCTCACGGAGATCTTTGGTATCAAAGTTTTTAAAGCTGGTCGCATACGAATATGTATAGATGCGCTGCAGTTTTGGGGTGATACCAAAAGAAAGATGCTGATTCATAAAGTTGGTGTACTTGGCAAGAGACACCCCCGCCTCCGCTACGCCAATCGAAACACCTTGAACATAGCTGTCTGTTAGTGGATCGACACCTGATGTATCAACATTAGGTTGAACAAATGACTCTGTGTAGAGTTTTCCGTAGACAGTTGCTGATAAGAATTTATTTGGAATACCAACGGCAACGACACCACCTAAGTCAAAATCCATTTTTTTGCCGTCAATAGCGTCCATGGATTTTTTGATCTCATCAACATCGGTCAGCTTACTAATGCGCTCGATTTCGTCAATAAGATCATATTGATCGTCATAACTTATACCGAAACTTGGAATGATCATACCCGCGTCGTCATTGCGGCGGTAAATTGCAGTCAACGCAGGGTTGAAAAATGGAGCGGTCAGATAAGAGGCAGAAACGGTACCAACACCACCCATTGCATCGCTACGTGCTTCAATAGCATAAGTCGCAGCAGAAGCGACATTCGCAAATAGTGATGCTGTAATGGTGGTGGCTAAAATTTTGAATTGGGTTTTCATACTACACTTGTGTTTTTAGTTCTTCCTGAACTTATATCGGCACAAATGTTATTTCTTTAATTATTCTTCCTGAGAAAGATCATAAGTACGGCTGATTGTTTGAGCTTGCTCAACAATTATGTCCCCTTGCCAACGTCTACTGTTGATACTTACCGCTAAAACATATCTATCGTTTGGTACACCAGCTAATTCAAGTGAGTTTGGGTAATTAGATTCGTAGGTTTTCTTCCACATCTGCTCATACTGGCCATCCACATAGTCGTACAGACCGACTTCTAATTGAGGTAATGGGCAATGAGGATTGCGAAGTGCACTCTTTTCTACTTTCCAGTTCTCTTTTGATGTCCAGCGTACATATTGGGAGGAGTTTGAGTCTCCGAGTATCACCCAAGTTCGGTAAACTTGTTTATCTTTAGATACAACGGACAAGTGATACAAACCGGCTTCCAGTTTACCTGTAAGGTTGTATCGCTTGAGAAAACTGCGTTCGTTTGCAATTTCTGTCCCATCAGCTTGCTCTTCATAACTGAAAGAGCTGTCACCAGAGATAGACTCATCGACCCAACGACGAAACGATATGTCTTCAATATCTGTTGTCGCTCTAAGTTTGATCACCAAACGGAAAGTGTCGCGCCCCGGACTTTGGATAGTTTGACGAATCACGTTTACGCCACTGATCCAATCAGGCAAGGTAACACCTGTCAGTGATTTTCCACAATTTTTCGAAAGAGATTGACCGAGTAAGTCATTGAGATGAGGAGTTAGATCTTTGCTTGGCTCTGTTTGCCATAACTCAACCAACGAGTTGAACATCCCTGCGAGGTCATCTTCAAGCAGGTGTTGATGAGCTTGTGTCAGTGGCGTATTGGTTTGAAACCAGTCCATCGCTTGGACTGGTTTCACTAACGCTAACGAGAGAACTACAGGGAGTAGCGTTTTCATTATCGATTATGCTTTCATCTTGTAGCCTACGCCACGAAGCGTTTCGATTTCAAGGCCTGGCAATTTCTGACGAAGTTGAAGTACGTGGGTATCTACAGTACGTGTTGTAGGGAAATGGTTGTAACCCCATACATGGTCTAGTAATTCATCACGAGTAAAAACGCGGCCTAGGTTTGACGCCAAGAACAGAAGCAAATCAAACTCAGTACGAGTTAACGTGATCAAATCACCTTTGAAGATAACTTCACGTGTTGCGCGATCGATCTCCAGATCTTTCGTCATCACTTTATCTGCATTAGCTTGATCAGCAGAGTCAGGCGCACGCAATTGAGCACGAATACGCGCGAACAATTCAGCTTCTGCAAACGGTTTTGTAAGATAGTCATTTGCACCAGAGTCTAAACCAGCTACCTTATCTTTAACGGTAACAAGAGCCGTTAACAAGATAACTGGAACGTCTTTAATTTTCTTCCATTCAGGGAGATGTTGTACGGAGTCACCGTCAGGTAGCTGGCGATCTAGGATGACAAGATCCGCTTTTTTCCACTGAGGTTCGACGTCGGCAATACGCTCCACATGTAAACACTCATATCCTGCTTGTTCCAGGCTTACTAACAGGCCATCAGCCAAGTTTTTATCGTCCTCAACGAGAAGCAGTGTCTGTTTCACAAGGTATCTCCAATATAAAGGTTGTAGGTGGTCCCATTAGGGACATTTTTCCGCCCATGCGGCCTACCATAGATTCAACGATTGTTAATCCAAGTCCTAACCCGCTCTTACTTACGAACGGTTTTCTCAAATTTGCCCAGTCTTTAGAAGTCAAATCACCGGCATCTCGGACTTGGAATACGATTTTTTCTTCACTGGTTTGAACATTCAGTTCAACCGGTGGAACGCCATACTTAAGTGCGTTTCGCAATAAGTTATCGATACATGTTCCAAGCCAGTAAACGTTAACTTTTGCCGCTACATCTTCGTTGATGTGGAAAAGCACAGCGTTATCAAATTCTTCTTCAATCTTATATTCTAGCCATTCTGCTACAGATGGAACCCAATCTGTTGCAAGCATTTGGTTATCAGATTGCAAATAATCTTTACTTGCCTCCGCCAATTGACGCAATCGGCGAGTATCTTCACATAATCTTCGGAATTCGTCATACACACTTTCAGGTAAGTGCTCAAATTCTCGTCTAAATCCTTCGACGGTTAGCGATAGTGAAGCAATTGGCGTTCGAAGCTCATGCGTTAAGATCTGTAAGACCAGCATACGGCTGCGAAGTTCTTCACGCTTACTGTTCCAACGGTACACCGCCCAGCCAATGACAAGCAAGATGTTTGCAATGACAAGGATGATCATGCTGATCCGCAATACTTGCGAGTGATCTTCTACATCCCAACATATGTTGCCTCGTTTTACGAAACAGCTTTTGCTTTGTGACGCTAATGTATAAGAAAGACCCGCATTCGCGACGTTTTCTTGCCAAACGTCTTTGGAAAATACGAAGTAACGGTCTCCACGACGAAGCCACATTTCCTTGCCTTCAATAAACATACTTGCTCCTGCAATTAGAGCATTAATGGCGTCATCGTCCATATTTTGCAAGCTTTCTAGTAGCTCGTCACCTTCTTCGTTGTCACGCTCTTTAATGTGCATGTACTGAGCAAGTTTAGGACGCAACTCGGGATACTTTTCAACATAGCGCGCCGCGTAAGTACCGCCACCCGGGTGAATTAATCCACTACGCGAGAACCAACGCGGCGTTAATTGCGTTCCCTTACAAATAGCACGAGTAAATACTAGAGGTTCAGTAATTAGAGGGCTGAGAGGTAATTTCCCTCGACATGTATTCGCCAAGCTGTAGAGCTGCTGAATATCCTTCAAAGGATAGTCAGAAGTTTGAGGAAGCAACGAATCAGGTGAAAGTAACTTCGTAGGGTAATTTGATTGCAGAATGCGTATATCATACGATTTAAGAGCCACTTCATAGTTAAATAGCTCTGTAAACGTATCTATGCGTTCTGGTAGTGAATCGGATAATGCAGGTGCCGAGAATAGTGGCAATATTGATGCAAAACCGAGCAAAAACTGTTTAATCAAACTGTTACCGTTACTTGTTTCATTAGCGAAAACTATACATCAATCTACAAGCAATTGACATTAGCTAACTTAAGGATTTGCATTACTATAACATTGAAACGGAACAAAAAAGGGCCAGCAAGTGCTGACCCTGTATAGTTTTAAAACAATTTCGATTACAACGCTTTAAAAATCGCCTCTACGCTTTCTTTAGCATCACTTAAAGTAAAATAGTGTGATACATTAGTTTGAAAAATGATGCATTGGAAGTAGGAATATCAATATGTTATATGCATACTGTCGGGTTTCCAGCGGGAAGCAATTGGAGGGTTTGTCCATGTCTCTCCAAGGTGACGAGGCACTTTTATCTCGAATTGCTAAAGAATATCACACTACGGTATCAGACAGAATTTACATAGATGAAGGCGTATCGTCTTACAAAGGCAAAAACTTAGAATCGGGTCAGCTTGGCGAAATTGTGCGCGATATCGAAAAAGGTCGCATCAAGAAAGGCGACATTATTGTAATGCGTGCTCTTGACCGCCTAAGTCGTCAAGAACTGACAGATTCAGAAAATCTATACAACCGCATCGTCGGGGCAGGTGTTAATATCTACACAACCATTGATAATCACCTGTACAAACAGTGCTATTCTGAAGACTCTTGCTCTGAATACTGCACATGAAGAAAGTGCAAAGAAAGCATATCTTACTAATCGATACGCTCTGCATCGTATAGAAGAATTTCAACGCGGAGAGAAGCCCGAAAACGGAACCGCATGGGATATCGGCGTCGGTAAACACCCATTCTGGATTCAGCTAGATAATAAAGTCGTACAACCCCACCGTCTGTACTTTCAAGCCGCGAAAGATATTGTCAAGCTCATCATCGATGGTAAAGGTAATCGTGAAATCATGCGTTATCTTGAAGAAAATCATCCAAGGTATGACAAAGACGGTGAACGCATTGAGTGGTCATACTCTCTTGTTGCCTCGTTTCATCGTAAAGAAGCATTAACTGGCTTGCGTTCCGTCAAACTAGAAGATATTGAATACAAATTGGAAGACTATTACCCAAGAGTGTGCACCGATCTCGAATTTCATCAAATGAGTTTGCGAAAAGAAGAGAAATACGTGTCGAACGGTAATAGAGCACGCCCTACTCTTCTCGGCGGTATTCGTCGGCTTTACTGCTCTTGTGGTCGCGCTATGGGTGGAATTGCTCCAAAAGATAGCCCTGCGTTTTATCGCTGCTTACATATTCTCAACCCATGCATAAGCTACATAAGCTTGAGAGTTGTTGATCGTATAGTTCTCGATGCTATTCAGACCCATGTATTCGAGTCTGAGAAGTTTGACGATACGCTATTGAACGAATTGCTATCTAAAGCTGACTTAATGCGTATCAAGTACTCTAAGCAAGAATCGATGTTGATGAGTGACCCTGATCTCTTCACGCCAGAGTTTAAGCAGCAATTGCGCAAGTCTAAGCTTGAGATAGAGCAAGTCGAGCAGGAGATCATGGCTGAACGTAAGAAGCACGCAGTAATTGAAGATGTAGATCTCAAGTCTTATGCCGAGTGGCAAGCTGCGATATCAGAATTTCAAGAACAGCGAGACGACGAAGAGATTATTAAATTACGTGACCAAGTACAGAAGCTAGTACGTCGCATAGATATTGACGGTCAACTGATAACAATCACGATGGTAGATGGTAAAAAGATATACCGTCATATAGTGAAAGATAACACACACGATACTGTCTACTGCAAAGTTCACGTAGTTGACTCTGAAACACTTGAAATGGTCACATTAACTAATCCCGCACTTTCAGATGTCTACTGCTTAGAAAGTGAACTAGAGCGATTCAAATCAGCGTGCAATATCAATCAGACTTTTATTACTCGCATTGCAATCAGGGAAAAAACCGACCATTTAGGCATTGTGCAACAAGCGGTATCTGACTACCTCGATGAACATGATGTGCTTCGTTGGCGACGTAGTGATGTGATGAAATTAGGCGTGACGACGACACAGTGGCAGATGTTCAAAGAGCCCGAGCATATGTCCGGTACTGGTGTCGTAATTGAAGAATTGAAGTACAAAGATAAGAACTACGCGAAAAAATCTGCTGTTGTTGCTTACAAACGATACAACGAGCAAGCTATATTAAACTTGCTCAATGCTCGTTCACTAATTTGATGTTTCAGTCTTCATCTTTCTTGTTTGCTAGATAGTAGCCATAACCACCCGCTACCAGCGCCGCACCAGTAATGCCGTAAGCGAGATATTTGAACATCTCATTATTATCGCCGTTGGCCTTTACAATGTGCTGCGTGGTTTCGGCGTCTTGCTCTCTGCATTTTTCAGTTGCGTTGATAACTTTTTGTATCTGCTCATCCGTTTTTGCATTTTTCGCTAATTCTTTCAATACATCATAAGCACCAGATGATTCTGGGATTGCGTCGAATGCTGCCTCGTGCGATTTTGACGCTGAAGCACCGAGTCCACCCATAGAATCAAAATAGCTTGGATATAATAGAGATGCGCCGCTAGCCTTCACTGCCCTGAAGCCTTTACGTGGTAGTTTAGAGTCATCATCTTGCATACGTGTGCCCTACTTTCAAGATAAGTTAAATTGGATGCATATTGATATCAATAATACTCGCTTTGATGGAAAAGGACACTTTTTTTCAATGAATTAGCTACATTGCAAGTTATACGGTTTACTCAGCGTAACCGATGATGTCAGACGCTTGATCAACTAATTCGATGATTTGTTCGGTTTACTCATATCCCATATAGTGAACCGAACCACCAATTAAACATGCAGACAATAGCAAGATTGCTGCCCTTTTCAGATTGAACTTCCCATCAGAGAAAATCCAAGTTTTTAATTTACTAGCAATCGGTGTGATGATGTTCATTGCCGATGCTATCGCTTTAAGATTGATTGCCATTAGTCTCTCACTATTGCTTGTTTGATTTCTTTGATGTCATCTTCGATGGTTGACATCTTTACTTGCTGCCGAGCTAGTGTTTTATCTAAGCTCGCGAGCGTTTTCTGCAAATCGATATAGATCGGACGCATCGACTCGATTTCTTTATCGTGTTGATCAACGTTTGATTTAATGCGAGTTAAATCAACTTGCTGGTTTTGTTGTATTGTCGTTATTGCTTCGACTTTGACATCGAGCCTCTTCTGAACTTCGGCCCCTTCAGTAACTTGTTGTTGCAAAACCCCGTAACCAACTGCGAGAGGGATTAGCCAAGCTAACCATTCTGTCTTAAGTGACATTTTTCCCCCTTACCACACTTAGACGTGGCCGTTTTGTTCTGATAACTGAAAAACGTTTCCTAGGAATTCGTACTACATACATATCGCCCCCTTATAAAACGTGTTCAGTAGTTGCGTCTGGCATTACTGTAATCGTTCCGTTGATCAGCGTAGTGACAATTCCATCTGCGTCTTTTACTTGAATGTCGTATACAAGTGTTTGTGAGCCGCCGTTGAGTGGAGTTGTTTTTGTCGGGGTAATTTCGAAGTAAAATCGGTCTGACTCTTTGATGATATCTAAGTCGAATATCTTTAGTCCGTCATAGCCACTACGAGCCATACCGGTTATCGTTAAGTCTGAGACATTGATGATTTTGTAAGTGCCATTAGCGACCGCTTCGTCTAACTCTTGAACGGAAAGCGTATCAGGGATTAAATCGTCGTAGATTTTGAAATAATCACTCTGAAAGGTATCGCCGCGGCACATCTTGATTGAATAGTGATGCATATCTTAACCTCTTAGTTGTATCTATTATTTAGAAACAAAAAAGGTCGCGATCATTAATAACAAAAAAGCTCCCGAAGGAGCTTTGTCATTAAAGTTCTAGCTTAGCTTCGATAGCTGCTAGACGTTCTTTCAGTTCTTGGTTCTCAAGTGAAACTTCGCGTATAGCTTGGTAAGCTACCGCAAGCAAGGTGTTGTCATCAGACCTAATAGCTTTGTAACCACGAGCATCTTCCTTCACAAGATGAGGTAGCACTTTCTCAACTTTTTGAGCAATGAAACCCATCTCAAAACGATAGTGTTCTTCTGAACCTGTATACTCACCATCTTCATCGATCATCTGAGTAATCTCAGCATTTTCTTTGATGTATGAGTAAGAACCAATTTGGTTCACTAAGTCCAACGCACCTTTTACTTCTTCAATGTCAGTCTTCAAACGTTCATCAGAAGAGGTCTGAGTGTATCGGTTATCAGCATATTGCAGCGTTAACAGATTACGCCAGTTACCGTAATCACCGGTATAACCTGTACGGTACACTGGTAGACGTGATGATACGTCTGGTGAAGTCTGGTTGTGTGGGAAGTAAAGCTGAGTCTTCACACCACTGTTCGTATTAGTATGCGACATGGCTAACAGACAACCATATGAGTATGAACCGCCTACTAATGTCGTAGCTGGTCGATTAGAACCAGAGGTACCGTTAACAGAAGAGTGTCCAGATTTATATAAAGTATTCCAATCCTGTGAAGTAACACTTTGTACACTACGACGGAACAAGTTATCTTCAGCCCAATCACGACGAATAGCATGACTGCCTGAAGGCGACCCCCCATCTAGTACAACAGGTACTCGGAACGTAGCGGCTGGTGCACCAATAATCATCCATTGGTTACTTGATGAAGATAGGTCAGAAGCATTACCAATAGCAAAGTTATCTGTAGTCTTACCTGCCCATACATCAGTACCTGAGTTACTTGAGTAACGGATGTTTACGTTAGCATCACCGTCTGAACGGTACAGAAGCATCTTCTCAGCACCACTAGATTCAACATCCAAACGGTTAGTATTGAAGATTGCACGACTACGGTCACGATAGATACTAAATGCACGTTTATCTACGCTATTTTCACGCATGTTAAGAAAAAACTCATTTGTACTAGATGCGCCTGCGTAACCAAACTCAGTACCATGTACGCCATTAGATTCTCGTAACCTAAGAGATGTATTTACATTGTTAGCTTGCGCCTGCATATCCCAACTCATACTAGTATTACCAGTATAGTAATGGGTCATGTTATGCGGTTGCCACGCTATAAAGTTTGAACTACCGCCTTCTGGGTACAAACGAACAGTACTACCACCTTCACCTAATGCTTGCATCTTAGGGCCATCAGCACCCATCTTGAATACGTTATAGGCTAAACCTGAGTTCGTATTTAACAGGGCGGTAGCAGCATATGACCCATGTCCCCATGAACCACCCGCAGCCGAATTACAGTAACTGCGTCCGTAGTACAGAGCAGAAGTCTCCATGTCTACAGCATCATCTGAACCAGGATTAAAAGTAATACGTCCACTATCTGCAAGAGTAATAGCATTAGAACCTTCGTTATTACTCCATGTCATGTGGTTGTTGCTAGCTGTACCGTAACCCAAGTAACCACGACGAACACCATCATCGTGTTCCCATTCCATAAAAGAAGATGTACCAGTACCTGAATTTACTCCATCACGGAATTTAAAAGCAGAACCGCCATTATGGTATTGAACTACTCTACCACTACTATCTATAGTCCAACGTTTTGAAGAATCCGTTAGACCTTTGGGACGCAACTCAATATTGCCTTCATTAGCTGTAACAAAGGTATATCCCGATGAATATAGGTAAGTACCATGTTCACTCGGGTTATCTGGATGTTTGATTTCCTTAGATGTAATACCTTCCGTTACAGTCAGTGAACCAGACAAGTAGGTATTGTTAACACCATAGGTTTTCTTAAATGAACTCTGGGATACAACTACTGCTGATTCTGACGTAATCTTGTCATCAGTGACACAAATAACATCATGGCTTTCTGCTCCAGATGCTGCATTGAAGAAAGAGAAACGTGCTGGTTTATGGAACCGAGGAACATCAGCAAATTTCAATGCCAACTTCTCAACACCTTCATACATCACACGTACAATAGAAACTTCTAGACTATCTTGAGCGATAGTACCCGTAGCATGATATGAACCATTATCTCCTGCTGTAGTTTGCTTGATCGCATGTACATCAAAGTTAAATGAACAAGTGTTGCCGTTCTGCGATGGCTAATTAATTTACCGGAAAAACCGTTTCCATCGTAATCATCTAAAATAAAGTAAACGCTACGTACATCATCATCAGTAATATCAACTGTGCCTACTTTCCATACGATGTATGGGTTTACTTCTGTAGTAATTGTTTCATTAGATGAACCATCAATAGTAACTGAACCATCTACATCACCATCTACTGTAATGGTTCGAGGTGTTGACCATTTATCAGCAGCTACTGCCGTACCACTGTCAGGCAAAGCACCAATATCAGACGGTGAAGGTTTATACCCTGTTGTATAGATTCGTTCCCATGGGCCAATAGTCCCATCCCCTGCATTCGCAGAACGCACATGGATCTCTGAACCAATACTACGAGCTGCTAACTGAAACCCACCTTGACCATTCGGTAAATGCAGTATAGAACGTGAACCACTTAAACCCGGTAGATTTGAATCGGTACGTTCAATCTCAATCTTACCAGCAGCAAATAAACCATCTACTTCTGTAGAAGAAAGGCTAGTTGTATCCTTATCAATACGATTATCAATCTGGCTTTGCAATACGCTCTCGATAGCATCTACTTCACTTTCTGTGTAATAGCGGTCATCATGAGTGTGTGAATCATTTGCTACAGTGACATTCAAAGTAACGTCTGAACTACCATCAATCGATACCATACCACTCGCGTCGCCGTTTAGAGTGATTTTGCGAGCATTAGTCCATTTATCAGCTTTGTTCGCCGTACCGTTTACAGGTAAAGCACCGATAGATGTTGGAGTGATTGTGTCAATTTGATTCTGTAATCCCGATTCAATTGCATTGACTTCTGCTTTTGTATATTTGTCGATTACGACATCACCCTGCATTCCGTCTACTGTGCGAACCAAATCGGTGTTATCAATTTTGTACCAGATGTCCTTCTCAAGATTCCAATACAATTGATCACCAACTTCGACTGAGATATCAGGCTGCGCTGCATTCGAGTTAGTCATCGTTCCCGCTACAGAAATTTGATAAAAATCTGCACGCTCTGGTGACATTGCTGGCGATGGAAATAGACCTGTCGAGGCATCCCAATCCCCTTTAGGTGATAAAGCACTAGCGGCTGCGTCCGCAGCGATTTCTGCTCTAATAGCATCAGCTCTCGCTTCAGATGCAGACGTATCGGCATTAGTCGCAGATGACTTTGCAGCAAGTTCACTTGTTTTAGCATTTGTTTCGCTTGTAGCTGCTGCTGACTCACTAGCTTTAGCATTTGCTTCACTAGTGGCTGAAGCATTTTCACTATCCTTAGCAGCAAGTTCGCTAACTTTTGAATTAGATTCACTTAGTGACGCTGCTGAAGCCGATTCTGCTGCACTTGTTTCGCTAGATTTGGCATTGGCTTCACTCGTTGATGCATTAACTTCACTTAGTGCTGCCGCTTCTTCTGCGCTTTCTGACAATGCTTGTGCTTGTTCTGCTTTAGTTTGTGCAAATGACGCATCATTCGCTGCTTGACGTGATTTCAAGCTGTAATGCTTCGCTGAATATTCGTTTGGTTGAACTTCAACGTTTTCTGACTCTTCAGCCCACAGATGTGCTTTGTCGCGATATTCTCGCGATTGCTCGTTGTAGTAACTTTGAATATCAGCATTATCGAGCTTGTAAACGTTTGTAATTTCTTCTTTGTTGATCTGAGCCACTGAACCGAAGTTCGGAGACTTCACACTGACAAATGATGGCATGTCGCCCCCTTATTCTGTGTATGTGTAATCAGTTGTGATTGTTAGTTTTCCAGCGATCCAAGTTTTTACTGTGCCGTCCGCAATTGTTTTGAACTGAATGTCGTAGCCGTAGCTTTGATTTTCGTTTGTAAATGCTGCGGTGATTTCAGCGGGGATCGTGAATGAAAGCTTGTAGTCGTCTGTAACGACTAGCGGTAAGTCAAGAACGACCGTACCTTGGGGTGTTGCTCGAACCTGCCCTTTAATTTCGTATGCTGTTAGGTCAACTGGCGTATATGTGCCATTAGCAATACCAGTTACGATTTCTTGATAAGTTACATTTGGCGGTAAATCTTCGACAAGAATGAACCACGTTGGACTAAAAATGGTATCACCACGAGTTTCGGTGATATGTTCAGTAATCTTTGCCATTTGCTTGTTTCTCCTCTGATACGTTTATTTAGAAGAAACAAAAAAGACTCCCGAAGGAGTCTTTCAATTAGTGGATTTCATTACTGTTTTGGAACAACTGAGCAGTCAGTTTATGATTAAGTCTTCTGTCACCGTCGTAATCAATATGCGTTGATAATGTATCTCGCGACGTACATCTAAACTGAAGGTACAGTACACCCGCTGGAGTATATGCAGGGATACTAGCAAATACTCTTCTAACTGACGGACTTGCTTTATAAGGTGGTGTGCTACCAGTGAAAAACTTATTATCTATTCGACTTTCGAAGAAAACGGTTCCGTTTTCATCAACCAGACGATAGATAGCATCGTACTGTCCATCTGAATTCGAGTAGATCGTGACAAAGATAGAATCGATGTTCATCGGTTCAATAATCAATGTTCGATCATAAGGTCTTGAGTTACTTATTGTTACTTGCGTAACATTCAACCATGAATATCTCGACACAGACGCATTACTGCTGCGGTAATTCATGTCTTTAGCTGTTGCAGAGACGATATCGCCGACAATTTTTTCTGCTTGTACTGTTCCGTAGAACTTCGCAGTGTTTGCGGCTGGGTTTACATCTAAGAAGTAACTTGAGCCATCGTTCTGATACCAAATAGTTCGTCCGTTATACCATTGACGAAGACGATACTTACCATCACTGACCATTCTGAATGACTCGCCGTTGGTATTCGGATGCTTGTTTCCGTACCAAACAGTGTAATCACTAGAGTTGTTTCCAGTACCTACATACAAAGAACCGCTGATACGACCACCCGTTGCCGTTACCGAGCCTGAAACAACAGCATTAGTCGCGTACATCTTACCGTCTTTATCGACTCTAAACGGAGAAGACGACATAGATGCATTACCCGCAGCTATACGCCAAGTCGAGTCAGAGCCATTCAAACGTACAATGTCATGACCAGAACCAACAACGATATCGCTTGATGCACTGACATGTGATCCATTGATTGCATCAGCCGATATTTTACTTGCAGTAATAGCACCAGATGAAATCTTGGCTGCTGTAATAGAACCCGCTGCGATTTTATTAGCCGTTACCGCATTTGTAGCGATTTCTGAAGCAGTGACACTATTCGCTGCAAGTTGTGTTGCAGTAATAGTACCTGTAGCTATATCACTGGCAACAATCGAGCCTGCTGCAATATGACTTGATGTAATAGCGTTCGCAGCAATCTTCGAAGCGGTCACGGCATCTGCTGCGATTTCACTCGCAGTTACACTATTTGCGGCAAGTTGCGTTGATGTAATCGTACCTGAAGCTATGTCACTAGCAACGATAGAACCTGCTGCGATATGACTTGAGTTAATCGCGTTTGCTGCGATGTTCGAAGCCGTTAAGTTCTTGATTGTCGCATTGTTAATTAACAACTGACCATTCGAGAAATAGAAAGCAACATCATCGTTTGCTGCATTGCCATTATTACCACCAGCAACAATGAACTCATCTGCTGCAACAATAAACTGCGATTTGCCATTATTACTAGCAAACAAGCCCCAAGCGGCTGTTTCAGTCTTATCAGGCGAAGCTACGATGTTGATACGTGTATCAATCGGTGTTCCACTCGGTAAAGTTGGTGCGTTAGCTGCATTGCGTAGCTGACTTAGTTCATTTGAAACATTAGGTATCTGCTCGCTGAATGCTTGTTCTGCTGCATCTAGATCAGACTGCAAGTTGTTCATGGTCGTCTCATGTGCAGCAAGAGTCGTATCATGATCATTCATACGCAAGTTGTGACTTGCTAATGTACTGTCATGACCATCCATACGTGCATCATGCTGTCCTAACTCAGCTTCATGTGCCGCAAGTACTGCATCATTTGCTGCAATTTGATTCTGTAAATCGGTATCATCAAAAGGCGTTGCATCATTATCGATGTGATAATTCTGAATCGCTTGTTCTGGCGAGAACTTGATATTATCTCTGCCGAAGGAGTCGAAGTGAACTATTTTAATGTACCTGATTTCGTTGTCTGGCGTTCCTTCTGGGTAATACCATGTCCATGATGTTTGTTTGCCAAGCACACCTGCTAGTGTTTGACTTGACGGTACAAAACCTGCTGTTTCTGAAACGTGAATTTCAGTACCAGACCAATCAGAATCTGCGCTCGGGTCGTAGTTGAACCAAATTGCACCCAATCGACCATAATTGTTTAATCCAGTAGGTACATCACACTGAGCGTTAATAGCTGTTGCTGTAGCTGAACTCGTGATGTTAGACATAGAACCGTCTATCGCAACGATTTCAACTTTGACTCTCAAGCTTCGTGTAAGCGACGCTGAGACGTTTTGTTCATAAGTCCAAGTAAACGTGTTATTAGCAGTTGTAAACGTATCTATCAGACTCTCGCCATTACTCACGTCGAACAATGAAACTCTATAATGGCTGAATACCTCGCGAACGAGCTTTATATCCTCAAAGTCTCCCTCTACTTGGCGGTCAAGCATATCGTCCCATTTGAATTCACAAACAAGACCATCGAACTCGCCTACCGCGCCAGTAACATTGGGCAACGTACCTAGCGATGACACAATATAATTGTCGATTTGAACAAAATCAGACGTACCGTACAGATTCGAATGCGTTGCGACACGGAAGTCATAGCTATCTGGGAACAAGCGAGCTACTTTCCATAGTCTATCTTTCGTTCTGCCTAGGCGCGTCCATGCAGATTCGCTTGAACGCTTGTAATCAACAAGAAGCTCGGCATCAGCTTCAAACCAAGTTCGATTCCAAGTCAATGTTCCGTAACCACGAGATGTGTAATCTTCGATGCTGAAGTTTAAATTTGTAGGTGCACATACTTCGGTCTTAACTGGCTTCGCCGAACCACCCCCACCATTTCTCGTTCCCAAGTAGATTTCGTCTGCATATTCGGTTAGAGAGATCGTAGCAATGTTGAATCGGTCACTTGATAGCGAACGTTCGATAGCGGTAACACGAAACTCTTTTTGTTCCCAACCTAGCTCTTCATCTGTCACTGTGACGATATCAAAGATACGAACTGGTGTTTCATACAAATCTACGTCAAATCTTATTTGTTTCTGATACTTGCGACGAGCTAGTTCGCGGTTAGCAATCTTTTTCATCGGAGAGTAAGTATCGTTGCGTTTTGAGCCTGCATAACGAACAAGTGGCATTGATAGCGTTACCGATTCAACGAACCCATCTTCAATGATTTGCGGATCGCTATTTACATCTTCAGGCAACGTAAAGACATCTTTTTCTTCATCAAGCTCTGTGTTCTTAAACTCAACTTCTATGACGTTTGCGTAGTCACTTGAGTTTTGTTCAGTGATCTCTAGCGTGCCATTGATGATGTTGTGCTCATCAAAATCTTGAACTGGCATTTCTACGTCTTCATAACGCAACTGAATGAAATCGCCGCCGTTTGTTAGACTCAAGTTCGCACATTTCAACATATCATCAATGTTCTTTGAGAACTCTTGCGTGTTGTCTAGCTGACCATCAATATGAAAGTCATTTTCATCACACCAAGTAGCGGCAGCTTTGAATGATTCGATATCGAAGAATTCAAGCGGTTTACCCATGCCATAGTAGTCATTGGTTAGATAATCTAAAATTGCTAATGCTGGGTTACGGCCACATTCGCGATGATTTTCTGGAATATCAGGGGCTGTATGATAGAACTGCTTTTCGCCAATTTGATTATATCGCGGGTCGTAAAGAGGAAGACCATCTACAAGCATCGAAACCTTGAATTGGTCAGCCATAATACGAACAGCTTCTTCATCGACAATACGACGAGATCGAATAGCGACTGCACACACGCGATCACCACGCATTGCATCGGTCCATTCACCATCGCCGTAATCAATCGCTAGTTGCATTGGAACACCAGTGTCTAACCCTGCACGCAATTGAATCTCACATTGTTTTTCAAAGCCATTGATCAAGCTACTGCTACCATAACGTAGCTGATTAGTGCCACCATCGGGGGTTTCTCTACGAGAAACTAGATCACTGCCTAGTACTTCGACATCATCAATGTATAACTGTCGAATACCAGTAACACCGATACCACATGCAAATACATTTAATAGGTTTGCTCGGTTACGGTTCTGTACGTTGTTGTAAACAGGAATGCCATTTGCAACGCAAGTACCATAAACAGGGTTTCTTGCTGCACTTGTACCTGATTTATTAACCGATGTACCTATATCGTTGACCGAGTTATCAAACTGAGATGCCATGTAAATCGAGATACCCGCACTTACTGCGGTAGCTACGACAAATGGTATAGCTGCTTGTCCCATTGTTACTCCCTACTAAAAACCAAACAGTGTTTGAAATGTCTGGTTTCGATTAATTTGAATACTTCACCGTCGAGATTGAACGTGTAATGACCAAGGCAAATAGCTACATGAAGTCCGTTGATCAAGATGTCACCCGCCGATATAGCGTTGAATGATTTCTGCTTGTATTTATCGCTAGCTATAACGAACGATTTGACTGAGGCATGTCCCGTTTCTTTCTTCGCTACACGAGCGCCACCTCTCGTTGTCGTGTAGCGACCTTGCATGATTTTGAATAACTCAGGTTCGAAGATTTCAAGAAACATTAGGTTGCAATCAAGCTCGCCATAGACGAGCTTCTTGTTTCGATAACGTCTAAGAACCGTATTGATTGCTACGAGATCCATAGTTCTTCTTGCTCCGTAGTTGCTACGAATTTGAAGAAATCATCACCAGGATGTCTTGCTGTGTGCGTTGCTTGACTTGTTCTACATAAGTCGGGGATTTTCTTCAGATTTCCGAGCATTGACTGTGTTGTGATGTTGATAACAAGCGTGCCTGTATCGTGGTCAATTGACGTATTTGGCGTATCGCAAGTGCCTCTGTGATAGAAAATTGCTGTGTTGTCAGGTACTACGTTCGTACCTTCTGCCACTGTCGCAAGCAGCACTTCAATCGGCGCTCGTTTAAACCCATTGTTATCGATTTCTCTACGGTAAGCGGGGTCGATACCACCTAGCGTGAAACTTAAACCGATACTTGTTAAGTCAGCGGTCAAATCAAGATCATCAATATTGATGATGTCGCCAATACCGATATATTCGTAACCGTTGTAAGTTACGTTGAACGGTGCTGTACACATACGATGAACTCTACCCGCTGGGGCGGCTGTCATATCTAGTGAAATTAAAACGATGTCCATTAGATTGCCTCTATAAAGTTGATAGTTGTCTCAACGAGTAAGCCGTTTTCTGAGTAGTCGATAGTCGGTATTTGATCATCTAGGCGACACGTGATCTTCGGTGCTACGAACTCAACAGGTGATGTATCAAGTTGCGCTTTCATCAAAGCGGGATAGATTTCTACAACACCGTCTCGCGTAACGTCATCGACTACGAAATAGGTCTTAGGATCATTAAGCATCGTGAAACAACTGCCCGCTGATATCTCTGTAAACAAACCACCAAGGTTTATCGTGTTAGCGCCGATATTTGCTGGGCTTGCTAGAGTCGGGTTTCTGTAAATGTCACCTTTGAAGTGCATCGGTAAGTCGAGATAAAACGTGTTATATCGACCACGTAGTTTGAGCATGAATGCTGTCCATGCTTTCTGTGCTTTCAACCCTTGAATAGAGACATCAAAAGAGCCTTCAATACGATGTAATCCACGATCACGAGAACGTGTTTTCAGAGATATTGATTCGGTGTTAAAGCTCGGCATGTTGTGCTTGATTTGCACGTTTGAAATTATGATTTCGTCAGGTAAACGTAGAGTTGTCATTTGTTTCTCCCTTATTGTTTTATTTAGTGAGAAACAAAAAGACTCCCGAAGGAGTCTTAGATTTATTAGCCACGTTTAGCGTCTCGGACGTTCGCGTTTAACTTTGTCGTTCATTGCAGCTATCAAGTTGCGGTGCTTAGAAAGCTCTGTAGCGAACCAAGCTTTATCTGTCACGTTACCGTTGATAGTCATTGGTGCAGATATGGTCACTGAATCACTGTTACCGTTCTTAGCATTAGCAAGATACTCAGTTAGATCTTGGTTAGCTTTCGGCTGTACAACACGTTCCCCTGCACGTAAAAGAAACGACTTGTTGTTCATGCTTTCAGGTACTGAGTCTGTGCCGCCGTGATACTGACCAGTAGCTAGCCCACCGATTGTCGTACCTGCGATGATACCCGCAGATGCATAACCCATAGCTCGAATTGCTTGTTGTGAAGCTAGAGCTTGCGGTAATGTCATGTTCTCTGTGTAAGCAAGTGCTTTAGCAGCGGCAAGTTCTGTTGCGACAATAGTGTTCGCGATAGCAATGCCTTGGTTGGCAACGAATGCTACTTTTGCAAGTGTTTCGTTCTCTTTCGAGATATTGCCAAGCTTGCTCGTAATGTCAGACATACCAGACAAAAACGTGTTCATGTTGTTCAAGTCATTCATTGTCTGTTGACGACTAATCAATGACATCGAATCAGCATGTCTTTGCTGCTCTTGTTCCATCAACTGATTGATACGAGCACGTTCTGAATATTCCCATTGCTTGGTCATAGACAGTTCGTTTTGAAGTAACTCAGAGTTCTGTTTGAACTTCTCCAGTTCAATTTGCTCTGGCGTCATCGTGCTTTTTCGTTGCTCTGCAATCTGCTTCGCTACTTCATTTAGACGCTTATTACGCTCTTCTAAGCGTTGTTGCTCTTGCTTTACTAACTCTGCTGCTTGCTGTTCTCTAAATCGCTTCTGAGCTGCTGCTGCTTTCTTTTGTTCACGTTGCGTTGCGGCAAGCTGCTTTTGACGCTCAACTTCTGCCTTTGCTGCATCTTTAACTGCTTTGGCATCTGCTTTCTGCTTGTCGATCTTGTCGTATAACGTATTGATATACTGGACAAGTCGCTCGCGCTGTTTTGGCAAGATATTAGAACCAGCTTCAGACAATGCATTTTCTATCGCTTGTTGACGTGCTGATTTATCTTGAATCTCTGAACGCAAGCGATACGAATCAATCATGTCTTCGATTGCGTGGTGCTTTCGGTTGATCGAATCTATATCGTCATCATTTGCAGCAATCGAACGTCTTAGTACTTTGTTGTAACTATCATGACGTTTTTCTGCTTCTTTTAAGTCTTGTTCGTAGACGCTCATTGCAGCACGAGCTTGTTCATACTGCTTTTGGTCTTCTTTAGACAAACGACCAGTTTGCTGTACGCGACGGTCAATCGTTTCCTTTACAGCTTTCTGTTTCGTGATTTGATCGTTCAGTGATTTGATCGTTGCTTTATCTTGCTTCTGTAAGTATTCAACTTGAACAGCATTCAGATACTGAGCTTCGTCAGCCATTTCGCGTAGCTTTTCAATGACAGATTTACTTGAACGAACAAGCGATTCGTTGCTTGCGTCTAAGTCTGTACCTGCTTTGGCAGCCATACCCATTGCAGACGCGATAGCAAGACCTGCGCCAGCAAGCGCACCCATTGGGCCAAGTAGCGATAAGATTTGTGGACCCTGTTGAGCTAAGATAATCAGATTGTCAGTACCCATTTGAGCCTGAACTGCAATATCTTGAATCTGATAACCCATTCCCTGAGCAGCCGATTTAATACGCTTTTGCATCGTATTGAATTCTTTGCTCATTTTGCCCGTTTGTTTTTTAGTCTCTTCTTGGGCTGCGACTAGCTTTCGGATATAGTCAATATTGTTCGCCGTCAGGCGAACGTTAACTTGACTTAATTGTTGCGACATTGGTTACTCCCTTAGTAACTTGTTCAACTCCCTGACCACGTACAAGTCGGGAAACTCGTTTGCTTGCTCAATGTCGATTTCTTCACGAATTTTCTGTCGGATGTTTTCTAACGCTTTAACGCGAACTTTATCAGGCATCATGACGGTCTGATTTACTAACTGACGTGCTTTGAATACCCGTTCATCTTCTAAGAAGTCAGGTACACCGTTCTGCAAATAAGGGAACATTTCATGTGGCTGTAAACCTTTCTTGTAGACTTGATGCGACAATAGAGACGCAATTGTCCCTAGCTGATGTGCTTGTCGGTCATCAGTAAATGGGTGCCATGCGTTCAGTGCTTTGAACTCGGCAAGTACTTCGAAAGGCAGTTGTTCAATGTATTCGAGACTCCATCCTGTAGCTATTGCCAGTTGGAGCATGAATTTGTAGTCTGGTTGTTCGATTAAGCGTCTTGCGGCTTTTTTTCATTACCGTTGAAGATTGCATCAACGACTTTGCTAACCAAACTAATAGGCAATTCTTCTACTTCGTCTAGCTCTTCAATTGTGAAAATCGGTGAACCGTCTTCTTCACAAGCGCATAGTGCAAAAACAGCACTGTTCATTTGTTCTGATTTACAGCTTTGAGCAATCGCAAGTTGCGGTGCAGTCATGTGTTTGTAGTAGTACTTTTCACCGTCGATTTCGACTGTGTGAATGTGATCTTTGAGTTTTAGTAAACGTTCTTTAATGCTCATCTTTTATCCCTCTTTAAAGAGCAGCCCAACGCAAAGAGAGAAACGAAGGGCTGCATATTCTGTGAAATTATTTAGTGGTTAATTAAGCGTTATCAGTCCAATCACCTAGAGCACCGTCTACTGAGAGACTGAAAGTGATAGTTGTTACTGAGTCGAAATCACCAGAAGCTGATTTACTCGCAACTTGACCTTTGAATGTGTAGAAAGAACCCGCCGTACCTGCTTCATCCGCAAGAACTTCAACTTTGAATGTCTGAATACGACCTGATTTGTACTCTGCAAGTAGGTATTGATGAGTCGCGTCTGCTGGGTTGAAGTTAACAACTAGTTCTGCTGCACCTGTTGATGCTGAACCTGCTAGTTTGCGTTGATACGTTTGTCCGTATTGCGGTACGTCGATAATGTTTCGTTCATCGGATGGGTGACTAAACGATTGCACGTTCGAGATCTCAGTTTCTGTATTACCAGAATCAAGATCTTCGTAATAAACCTTGGTGAAGTTACCAAGAGAAATGTCAGTTAAACCTGCCATGTTATTGTTCCTTGTGTTTCATGGTGATAGTTAGCGTTTTCATGTAGACCATCATGTCGGGGTCAAAACCGTCTTGGCAGTCTTCTACCAACACAAGAGCGAAGTCTGAGTCGCTATGCTGGTCTAACTTATTTAGAAGTGCTTGTGCCGCTGCATGGCACTGTGCATATTCTTCGTGCGCTACAAACACCGTGAATGAATGTGTTGAGATCGATGTAACTCGAAGTCGCGAATCTATATCTCTACTCAAAGCGTCTTGAGCGAATGCGTAAGCAGGGTAACTAGCATGTCGAGGGATATAGACGGGATAAGCACTGCCACCTGTCGTTGTATCAAGCAGTGCTTTGAATTTGTCGTGTACTAATGTCAAAGCCATTTCTTGCCTTTGCCGCCTCGTGTGTTGATGTAGTTTGTTCGTGCACCACGCAACGATTTGTATGTCGTTTTCGCGTACATTCCGATGTAGAAGTTCATTCTCTTCGCCCAGATGTTGACGACTCGATTTGCTGAAGTACCTAAGCCACGATGCATGAATGCCATTGCTTTTCTCGGTGCTTTCCTATGAACAGTGTGTAAGTTTCGATATGGTTCTCGACTCATTCGCCCGTACTTCTGCGACGGCACACCCACCTCGTTTATGAACGGGTAGCGCAATGACTTACCGCGCCATGTTTTCGATCTGTTTGCTTGGTCGAACTTCGGTGAAAGTGTTGTCTCGATCATGTATTGATTTCGACTACTCTTATTTACCTTCCCTGATTTACCTACTTTTGGTTCATGGTTGTAATAACCACGAGTCGCTGTTAGATATCGCTTGGTATTGCCTGTTCTTCCACGAGGTGCGAATGAGCGGGATGCTCTAACAACTGGCTTGAAAGCTTCAGTACCCGCTCTCATGAATGCATCTTTCATCCACTTTTTGCCACGAGTATCGTGATCTGCCATTCCTTTGAGTGCTTCGTTCAAATGGTCGAAGTTGATTGGTATTGCATTTACTTCAATACCGCTGTTAGTCATTGCCATTAACGACCTACCTTGACTTTCTTCGCTGTGATGATCATCGTGCGCTTCATGAAGTCAGGGTCTATTGCTGATTGAATCTCGTACTCTTCACCCTCGAACACGATATACATCGTGTCTCGACGACCTTTGATCTGTCGGTTGTATCTGCAAAAGAAAACAACGCTTTCGACGTTTCGACGAAGCAGAGTTCCATCGACGACTTCTTTTTCGTGTTCAACATCAGCTTGAAACTGACCTACTTTGACTCTTGAATTAGTTGGCGCACCGTATTTGTCTTGTGCTTCTACAATGTCGTAAAGCTCGACTCTGTGCCTTAAACGCCCTGCTCTCATACGCTATCCCTCAAGTAACCAGTTTGGATAACTCGGTACTGCTCAAGTAAACAGTTCGTAGCAAGCGGGACTTCTTTTAGATTGATTGCGGTTGTAGCTTCGCGATTCTCGTACCAGTGACCAATTAGCATTAATGCTGCAAGTTTAATGTCATGGTACAAAGGGATATCACCCGTCGAACCGTCCCAGCGCACTTTCTGATTCAAGAAAGTATCGATGTACGACTGCGCCGCTTTTAATAGCATTTCTAGATAACGGTCTTCGTAGGTATCTTCGATTTCGATTCGGCACTGAAGCTTGATCTCTGAAAGTTCAATCATTACTCCGCCTTAGCTTTGCGCGTTCTCTTCTTCGGTGTTTTAGTTTCGAGTGCTACTGGTTCTGGCTTAGTTTCAAGTACTGGCGCAGAAGCAAAGTAATTCGGGTATTTGCTTAGAACGCGAACATCTTCCACTTCATCACCGACATCAAAAGAACCAAACTCACACGCGAACGATAAATTGCATTTCATGTAGTGCTCCTTAAAACAAAAACGCCCCTCCCGATGGAGAGGCATTCAGTTAGTTAACGTGTGATTAAGCCGCTGATTCTAGTTGACCGTAGATCACGCCTTCTTTACGAGTAACCATCAGACCTACACGTTGATTAGCACGTACAGTTGTGATGTTTGATTGGAAGTCAGTACCATCTGATTTGCTTGATTCGATAGTCATACTGTTGCGCGCAACTACAGATACGTAGCGAGTATCTACAAGCATGAATGAACCTTGAGCGATACCAGTTGACTTAACGATTGGTAGACCCCAGATACGAGCACCGTTTGCATCACGTACAGAAGCTGCAACAAAATGGCCATCAGTACCTTTCGCTAGATCGAAAGCTGCTGCGTCGAGTGGGTGCATGATTAGTACTTGTGGGTTGTACTTACCAGCTTCAGCTTGTGCCATTGCTTTACGGATAGATTCGATTGAGCTATCACCCGCTTCAGGCGTGAACACGATATGGTTATCAGTGTGAGTCAGACCTTTAACTTGACCAGCAGTACCAGTACCGCTAACGATTTGGTCTTGAATCTTCTCAGCAACTTGTTCTGGTAGACGAGTGTTGATTAAAGAAACAACAAGTGCGTTGTCTTCTTGCATCGGACCAGAAAGTTTAGTGAAGTGACCAACTTCTTGAATATCAAGAGTCTGTTCGTCAAGCGTGTAATCAGTTTCTTTGAACGCTGCTAGTTCATCTGCACGAACGTCTGCGTTGCCACCGTCAAGTACTTCACGGAAATAACGTAGTGAGTGAGAATTTGCTGCTAGTGTTGGTAGCGCGTCAAGAATGCTTAGGTCTTGACGTGGTGCAGCTACAACACCCGGCAAACGTTGGTCCCAAGTAAGTGCAGAAGCGTTAGTTGCAGCTTTTACTTCAATACGTGAACGAGTTGCTTTACCTTCGCGAATAGCTTTGAATTCGTCTGATTCTACGAACTGTTCACCGATTGATTTAGCTTCAGCAATTGCGCCGTGTAGATCACCCGCAGATGTTTTAGCTTCGATATCACGAAGACGTGATTTCAGTTCTGCAACTTCTTCTCCTACTGGCGCGACAGTTGCTTCGATTTCAGATTTAGTCGCCATTTGACCAATAGCGTCTAGGATTTCTTTAGACATAGTTTTCCCTTGTATCTTGAATTAAATTTGGATATGATTTAATAATTGTCAGAGTTGCATCCACAGCATCACACAGGGAAAAATACGCAGGTCTGACTACCTGCTTCAGATTTGTTTCTTGCTTGTATTTAGAGACGGAAAATCAGCGCCTATGAGGCAAGACGCTGTTTAAGGCAAGGCGATGTTTCAACAGAAGTGCTGTAAGAATTTCGGTTTCTTCTGCTGATTTTTGCTCTTCAGCCGCGTTTTTACGCTCGATCTCTGCTTGTTCATCGTTTGCAGCAAGAATCACGTTCTTAGCTTGAGCTACGAATGATTTAGCAACTTCACGTGAACAATTGAACTCAGCACGGCAAAACGCTTCTAGAGACTTCAGCGAATCCACTTCTTGCAGTGCGTCTTTCACGCTTAACAAGTCGATTTTTGCTTTGCGGTCTGCTGCGAATGACACAACCGAAACTTCCCCCAAGTAAGTCACGTTCGTAATCACTCGACCACCTTCTTCTTTCACTGCGTAATCTTCTTTCGATAGCGAATAACCGATAGATAGACCTTTGATAGTGCCGTGACCGATAGCTGCTTTTAAGTCTTCTGCAACTGAGTGCCCTTTTGTTAGCTCACACTCGATAAGCAAGCCGTAATCGTCTTCTTTCATTTCAACGATTTTGCCGACTGGCATTTCATTGTGCTTGTGACCAAACATCAAAAGCGGCATTTCTGCTGTACCTGCTTTTACTGCTTCGATAACGCCAGCATAAGCACCGCGCTTGATCGTATCGTTGTACGCATCTTTCCCATCCCATACAGATGCATAACCTTTAAAACGGTAGCCATCTTTGCCAGTTGTCTGCATCTTGACTTCTGACAAGGCTAATTCTTTAATTTCCATTTGATTCCTCAGATTGATTTGAAGTTGAGCCGTCAGAAGCGACCATTTGCATTTGCTGACGAAGCTTGTCTGCTTCAGGGTCGTCTTTACGTGGCATATTCAGCTTTTCACGCGCTTCGTTCTGCGTAAGTACGCCGTTCTGAACCGATTCGTTGACTGACTTTGATAACGTCGGAAAGTCATACATTGCGCCAGTCTCGAACTCGACTGTGTACTTCTTGCGCTCTTCACGAGTCATGACATCGAACTGAATTGCATTGACGATTTTGGTCATCAGTGATTTCAAGTCTGTTTTTACCCATGAACGGTAAACGTCTTCGATTTTGTCTGTACGCGCTGCGCTGTTTTCACCCATGTTCAGTAGTGCTAATGGCACACCGAATACACGTGCAACTTCTTCAGACTGAAACTTGCGAGAAGCAAGCGTGTTCATGTCTTCGGGCGTTAGCTGTATCTGTTGATATTTAAACCCGCCTTCAAGCAGCAAAATGCCGTGGTTGCCTACATCACCGTTTGAACTAATGCGCGGTAAGATGTTCTGCTCTAGCGATTTACGCTGTGCTTCTGGAATAACGCCGTCGCGATACAACACACCACCAGGTTTTCCACCTGAGCGATAGAAATCACCCGTAAATTGGTCTTGTGCAGTCGCTGTACCAAGCGAAGAACGATGATAAGCAAGCGGAGAAAGCCCTGTCAGACCGTTACCCATTCCTTTGATATGTAAAACGTCTTTAAACTTATGTGTACGCTCTTCAAACGAACCATCAGCTTCATAAGTTTCCAAGTAAGTGATGTTGCCGAACTTATCTAAATTCGGTGACGTTCTTTGACTCGGCATTACCCACAACGCAACTGGTTCGCCGACTGAGTTACGCGCAATTCGCGCGTAGAAGTTACCGTGTAACATCAAGTTCAGAATCATCGTTTCTCTGAACTCTTGTCCCGTCATATGTGGGTTTGGTTTATTCTGAATTAAGTCCCACAAGTCGTTTTTAACTTGGGACTTGATACCGTTCTTTGTCTCGTAGACATTAAGCGGCATCGCACCAATAGCTTTCGCAGTCAAATCAATACAGCGATAGACAACGGCAAGTTGCAATGCCGTGTCTTCGTTAATATCTTTTGGCGACGGAAGGTATTGGTCTGGGTAGTTAACTTGACCACCACCTTGCACAGAAGTAGATTTACCCCCGAACATATTGGTAGCCCAACGGAAAAATCCCATGCTGACCTCTAAATTACGATTGGATTGTTAATGAAGTCGTTGATATCGCCGTCGTCGTTCAGCAAGGCACGATTAAGCCCCATTAGCATTGCTACTGGTGCATCGATTTTTGCTTCTGCGGTTGGTTTAGCTGGGTAGCAAGATTTAGCATCGGGATACTTCAGAACAACGTTACCCATCATCCAGTTGAACGCACTGTTTCGTGGGTTACGTAAGCGTCTAGAAACAATAAGGGCTTCAGCACGAACCATCGCTGGTGTAAACGTCTTCGTTGACTGCGAAACAGTCATGACATTAAAACCTTCACGATACAATTTGACTTGCGTACCAGTTGAACCCTGCGGGTCAAATACAACTTCTCTTATCGAATATTTAGTAGCGAGATTTTGAACGGTTTGAACGATTGTCTCTTCGTCCATTACATTACCGTCAGTCAATATGATGTCGCCTTTCTCAACAAACTTGGCAAGTAACGATTGGTATGTTGATGAACCTTTGTGAATTGATTCTTCTGGCAACAACATGTGCGGTCTAATGTCGTAAGTACCATCACCAATATCGAATACAGCTACGATTGCGGTAAAGTCGGTTTCACGTGCTAAGTCGATGCCAACGTAACAAGGGTAATGAATCAGTTCTTCGTCTGGTAATGACTTAGGTGCAGCTTTCCACACGTCCATATCAAGCCACGATTGTCCAGAACTAACCCACATGTTTAAGTGCTTAGTCTTGAACTGAACGAGTGCGCTTGCTTGCTGCTTCGCACGAGTAGCTAAGTCTCTAAGGTCATCGATTGACTTTGAAATACCGAGTGCTGGATTTGCTTTGTACCAAGTTGCTTCGTCGAATACGTCATCACCGTCGTCTATGCCATACATCAATGCAAAGAACGAATCGTTTTCTGTATCGCCACGTAGTAGCGGTTCAAGATATTCTTTCTCTAATGAATAACAGAAACCGTTTAGATTGAATCCCGCAGTAGTGATCGATACTAGTAGTGGTTCTCGACGAGCACCCATTGATGTTTCCATGACACCGTAGATGTCTTCTGTATCAAGTAAGTGAAGCTCATCGATGATCGCTGCTTGCGTGTTCAAACCATCAAGAACGTTCGTATCAGACGACAATGGTTTGTAAAAGCTGTTGTCATTGCGTTGCTCAATGATTGATTTGTTCGATGTAAAAAACTGCTTCAGAATCGGCGACTTGTTGATCATTTCTGCCGCATCACGCCAACAAATTCGAGCCATGTCGCGAGTACGTGCCGCTGAATAAACTTCAGCACCCGAATCACGCATCATTTCGTTAAGCGCAATACCTGCTGCCATAGTCGATTTAGCTGATTTACGCGGTACAGAAAGGTGTGCCTTTCGGAATCGACGCGTCCAACCTTTAGTGCGCTTTAGCTCGAAACCATAGATATTGACGATGATGAAGCTATGAAACGGCATTAAGTGAATGCGTTTACCTGACCACTCACCTTTTACATGCGGCAATGAGCTGAAGAACGCGAGTGCTTCAAGTGCCTTCTGCTTGTCAAAGCGAATATAATCGGGTTGTTCTTCACAACGCTGAAGATCAGCTTTGAATCGCTTCATTGCGTTAATGACGTTCTTACAAGCGGGAATTTCGCCCGTTAGAATCTGTTCTGCATAGTCGAAAGCGTCTGTATACGCTTGCTCTGCAATTTCTCTTAGTATGATGTTCATCGCGATCACCTAAGAGAGTAAGAATTGAGTTACTTTTTCGTCTTTCGGCGCATCTAGTTGATTAGCTTCTGCTTCTAGCTTCTTCGCTTCTGCTGCCAGTTTCTTGCGACGTTCTTTACCAAGTGCAGTCTTGCCCTGCTCTACTTCGATCATTCGAATTTCTTGGTTAATTTCTAGAAAGACTTTCCAAGCGGGGTTTTGTTTTGGAACAGTTTCGCCTTGTGTAGACGTTGTACTGTACACAACTCCTTCTTCAGAAAGTTGTGCGTATAACTCTTCGAGCATACCGTACAGAATGTTAAGGCGAGTCTGGGGAGATTTAGTTATCTTCGCCATGATTACTCTCTTATTAAAAGAAAGTATTTAGATCAAAACGAAAAAAGCCCCGTAATGGGGCTATTGGCAATAAGGTGTGATTGCAAGAATGATAAAAACAATATGCCGATGGCAGTGATGCTTAATTGATAGGCCTAAAAAAAGACGCTTATGCGTCTTTCGTTTTCATAGATATGACTCTATTTGTTTTAGCTTATCTGATATGACAAGTCTCGATTTGATCCGTATCGCTTCTACTACATCACACTCAGACCAGTCGTTGCTAATTGCTACGATTTCATGATCAATAACGATAAGACTACTGACAACAGAAACACAGCCTTCCCACCAACCGTGAAATAACTTTAAGCCTGTTTCAACCGTTTCAGCACGACACACTTCATTGACTTCAAGTAATGACTTCAAGCGATCTATTTGTATCCCAGACACAACCCAACCTTAATTATAATTTTGTATTTTGCACAAACAATATATCAGAATTGTCTAACATAATGCAGTGCTCATACTGACATATCCCACACTAATGTCAGTACACTGAAAAAAATAATTCTGAAAATGTCATTTTTTCGCGAGGAAAGGGCACAGCGAGTGCTCAGAGGGATCGTCTCACCTGAAACGACCCCCGTCGGTTGCGTTACATTGTCACTAAGTATAAGTGCCTGATTTTGTGGACATTCGGTGAATGCTACCCTTGACGGGCTTCTTTCTGGTCTTTCACTGTCTTTATTGCATGACACGCGCTGCACAGACATCTGATGTTATCAGCGTCCCAGAACTGCTCATTAGGTTCGGTCATGTTGATCACCGCAATGATGTGGTCGAACTCGTTGCCAGCTACAACTCTACCTTGTTCGAGACATGCTTGGCATAGACTCTTATCACGTTGCCTCACGTGCTCCCTGAGTGCTCGCCAGCGTGCAGTGCTGTAGGGATTGTAACCGAATTTATCGCGTACTCTCTTCGCGTTAGCTGCAAAACTGTTAGCTACTCTTTCGGTATGCAGGTGCTGGTGGTCATCACAGTAGCCATTGGCAACTCTGTACTTACTACAGCCAGGTGCACAACATGGTTGCTTCTTTTCTAATCTTGCCATAGCTGTTCCCTTTCATAGTCTGTCACGTGCTCAAGTACAACGTCCGGTTGATATAGCAGCCACTCTTCTCCGTCGCTGTAGATGCTCTCTGCCTGTTTCGTGTCGTACTCATATACAACTGCATTACCTACGACGTTGTGACGCACTGACAACGCTCTCAAGTGCTCACAGAATGCAGTCAGGGAATGTGTATCTGGGATGTGTAGCTTCAGCACTTCGATCATACGTCTGTGCCTCGCTGCGCTCGGTGGGATTCGATGGTAAACAGATAGGTATCGATATTTGTGGGATCAATCGACTGCTCAAACTCTGCCGCGATAAGCTGCAATCTGATATCGATTAATTTGTCTCTCAAACGCTCTGTAGACGGGTTTTCGAAGTCTAGCCCGTGTTTGTTCGTGTATGATGCTTTCAAGCGGAGAATGAAGCTCTCAAGCTCTTCTAGTGTGTTAAACCTCATATAGCTATCTCTTTGTTAGTAATATGAGTATTTATCGCTGTAAGTATCGCAGAAACGACAAAACCGCCATAAGGCGGTCATGTGTGTTGTTAGTTTTGATTAATCTTGCCAGATTGTAGTGCTGACTGTACGCACTTCTGAGAGTGTCAATCTGTACTCTGGCAACGGATAGTGTTCTTGCATCTGCCTGTACACTTCTTCTCTGTTCTCATAAGGCACTTCGATTCTGAAGTAATGACGGTACAAAGGCTTCTCACCTGTCCAGTCTTTACCTGATGCTTTGGCGACGTTGATTTCGTATCTCATAATACCACCCATTTTTCTAGAATCATGGAATTGTTAGGCGTGAAAGCAAGCTGAAGCATAAGTGCTGCCGTCAATGCAGTACTCAACTGCCGTTAGACCTTTCTCACCTTCTAGATTTTTGTAGATGCAAACACCTTCGTCTGTTTCTGAGTCGTGAACTTCCCAACCGTAAACTGAACCATTCGAGATAGTGATTTTGCCGTCGTAGTCTAGATCTGTAGCTGCTTCGATTAGATGCATGATTTCAGTTGCAAGCTCTTCAGCGACTTCACGCGCCATTGATTGTGATACGTTGTTCATTGTCGCGTTAGCTTCTGCCATAACTGCTTCTAGTGCTGTATTGCAGCGTGACAGATCAACTTCATCTTCGTAAGCGTTGAATTCGTTACCAGATACGATTTCCCAAGCTTCGTGATAGTAGATCACATCGTATGTATCCCATTGGTTATCTTGAGCAACTCGCAAGATTTCGTTTGTGATATCGTCGTGGTCTAAGTCTGTAGTCAATTCGATCACATCGATAGCGTTAGACATGTTAACTTTGATAGTGTTGTAAACTGAGTCCACTGTGATGTTCATAATGTTCTCGCTTTCAAGTTGTTTAAATCGTTGTTCGTTTCGATGAGTTAAGAACAGGCTCCATGACCGAAGCCAATCAACCGATTTATCTACGATAACCGCATGTTTTACGATTCATTTGCTAATTCCATCACTTTTTGTAATGTTTTCTTGAAAGCATCTAGACGCTGCCACATTTCTTCGCCGTGTTCGTCTGTTGCTGAGATATACCAATCTTTGTACTTGCCACGACGATCAAACGTGATGTTAGTCATTCCCATGTATTTCATTGCATCTTTTTCAATCTGTTGGCGAGCTTCTTCACCTCGTTGCGCAGATGCGGTTGATTTGATCGCATTACTTACTACGGTAAGATTGCTTACACGTGATCTACGTTTCGGCGTAGTTGCTTCGATTAGTTTCTGGTGTGTTTCGATGTAAAACGATTTGTAAGCGTTCAAACGCGCTTCAGTAGTACTCATAGCTTCGATCTCGTTAATCGCGCTCTTAATAGCTTCTGGTAAGGTTTCTGTCGCTTCGTTTTCTTGCTTCAGAGTTTCGACGACTTGATCAAGCTGTTTCAACTCTTCTGGCGTTGGTGGGTTATCAATATAGTCTTGCTCATCGGCATTTCGTTGCTCTAATTGTTTCGCTTTTTGATGTGCTTCTGGCTCAACCATGAAATACGCAGTAGTCGGTGAATCTAGTAGATCGATGACTTGTTCAAAGTCGTTGTATTCTCTCGGCGAGTATTCAAGACCAAAGTCACCGTATGACTCACGAATCGTAATTGGCGTGCCTAGTTCAAATAGTTCTCTCGCTCTCGATTCTGTCACGTTGTCGAAAGCTGTCTGTCTTTCGATCATTGCCATTTGTTCTTCGGTTAGTTCTGGTGACTCACACAAGCGCAATTTTGTATCTGTGTTTTCTTCTTCGTTGCTCAGAAGCTCGATCAAATCGTCGTATGTACCTACAAAGTCATTTTCAATAGCAAGCGTTTTGATGTCGTTTGCATTGTGTTCGATGTTGCGTAGTTCTTCTTTTAACGTCTGTTTTGCCTCTTTCATTGTGTCGCAAGATACTTCGGCAACGTGTACTGAAGCGTCGCTGTTTTCTTCAAGCATCACCGTAGCAGTCAGAACTACTTCATCCGCTTCTAGCCGACCGTAGATGTCAAAGCCTAGAAATTGACCGAAAGTTGCGCCAGATTCTTTAATTTCTTTCATAGTTACGTTTTTCATAATGTGCTCACTTTGTTGAGTTAATGAAAGCGTGTTTCGCTTCGATGTAATGAACTTTAATAGCCAATACCGAATATGAGCAACCGAAAATGTACGAATATCGTAGCAATATGAATTAAATGTGATCTTGATCGCTAATTAAAAAACGGTGAAAAAATGGTTAAAAATAGCTTCAACCATTGCTGTGCCTATGCTGAAGTGATATCGAGAAGTAAAAAATAAGTACTTTTTACCTATTTTACCGTCAAACCTTATTTTTAAACATATAGATAAGAGTACAGCGAGAAAAACAAAAACGCCCTGAGCCTTTGATATATCTAGCTTAAATACGGTTTACCCTACTCTTCTCTCTCTTTCCTAAAAAGTTCTAAAAACGCACGCCAAATTTTCAGATCTGCCGTACGATCTTTTAAAAAAAATTTTTGACCCACTTTTCAAAACCATTTTCAGAAAAATCTCTAAAATTCAATGACTCGGCATTGCCACGAATATACATAGAATGGGATTTTCCCTTGTGCTAACATGTCTAGATCAACATTACGGAGATGACATTAATGTTAAATGCCAGCAAGTACGCCAAATCTGTAGGGGTAAGTACTCTTAAAGAAGTTGCAGAAAAAAGCGGTATACCTGTCACAACATTGCACGAATGGGCAGCAATGAAGTCTAAAGTAGGTGCGGAAGGACGCAGATTTGCGTTTGAGGCAGTTTGTGAAAAAGTTGCTCGTGATTCACGAGTAGAAGATGCATCATCACTAGCTCTAGAAGAATATATTGATCAACGTATCCAAGCTGCAATGAAAAAGGCTACCGACAAGTAGCCTACAGAAATTATGTTATTTTCCAAGAGTCGTAGTATAGCTTGGCTAACTGCGCTTTTGTGTATTTTGTAAGATCCATTTCTGGATAGATGTCTTCAAGAAGTTCGATCATATCTGCTTTAGATAATCGCTTGAACTTCTTCGTCATGTCGTTTGGGTGACTTGGGTAGATCGGATTATCTGAATAGTCAGTACTCAAGTACTTTACTATTTGAGTTAACCACTTCGGCAAGCTCATGTTGATAATGCGAGACCACCTCTCGATCACCCCAAGAACTCGATTGCACCGAGGACACAAAGCCGATCTGCAATATCCCGTTAAATGATCATGGTCTAGATGACTATCTTCCCCAGTAACTTCTGTCTGACATAACTTACATTTGTGGTTCTGCTTGCGAACGAGTTCATGCCTAAACTCGTTACGCTCGGATGTCTTTAATACTCTCATACGATTTCCGTTAGTTGATGAGAGTATTTAGTCCCAGAACAAATAAATAAGTACTTCTTTTACAAGAAGAGATCTTATCATGTACAAATGCCAGCACTTTTCAGTCAAAGAACTCGTATCTCGCGAGACTTATCAACGACACGGCGAACAAGCTATCTATATGCTCGATGACCGTCTTCTACGCACGCTAGACGCACTCAGAAAACGTTTAGGGCCATGTACTATCAACAATTGGTCTTGGGGCGGTTCGTTCAATCAAAGCGGTTTACGCGACGTTTCTTTCTATGGTTCAGTGCCGAAGTTCGAAGCTAGTCGTTCACAGCACAAATACGGTCGAGCTGCTGACTGTAAGTTCAGAGACTATTCAGCAAGCGAAGTTCGAAAATACGTTTTAGAGAACCCAGACGCATTCCCATTTATCACTTTCTTAGAAGTCGGGATCGGATGGTTTCACTTCGATGTCCGTAACGGTGATAACATTGTTTGTTGGTCGCCAGATGATGGCTACGTGAGTAATGAAGAAGTGATTCGTCGGAATCTATAGACCTGAATAGCCCCAAATGTACGGGGCTAGATAAGATTACTGGGCTATCTAACACCGTGGTTTTTGACACCTTCTCCCAAATATCTCAACGCATCGTTCGAGGCATCTATAGATTCAGCAGCTTTATTACTACGAGTTTCAATTTCACGTGTTTCAGCTTCTATACGACGTTTTGTCTGTTTGAGAGCCCATTGCTCTAACTGCTCTTGTTCAGCAAGCTCTATAGCTTTCGAACGCTTTCTCTCTTCTTCTTGAGCAATGATCGCTTCATCTACCTCGAAACTAATGTGTTGAGCGTCATCATCCATTATTAAATGTCCAACATCTGTAGCAATACCGTCAGAATTCGTTATTGTAATTTCAGACCCACAGACCCCCATTGCAGCTATTTTACCATACTCATAAACTACACATTTCATACCAGAAGTCTTTTCGTCAAGTGAGAACACATATAGTTTATCGTGTACCTTTGCACTAACGGTTTTCTTAGTCGGTGCAATGTAAACTGGTTCATTCAACCCGCTTACCCACTGCACGGTCGCATTAGACTGGAACTTTGTTTGTTGTTGCGGCGCTGCGCAGCCCACTAATAACATGACAAACAAATATGACATATACCTCACAATATACCCCTTATCAAAAAGGGGAAATTATAGATATTACAAAGTCATTGTTCTATTTGAGACATCGCTTTATAGCTCAATTTTGGCGATTTTATCATTACAAAATGTAAGCTTAATGATACGACGCATACTCTATCGTCAAAGATAAAAACTTATAAGCAACTATGTTTTATTTGGGGTTAAGTAACCAAATTAATCGAGTGATTAACTACATTGGTTACGATGCATTACTCTCTCCACATTTTTAGATACTGAACACATTAGAACCTTGCTCTAAAGATTCACCGAGTTAATATAGGCATCATATGCATACAGACAAATAGTACATTTTATGAACGCCCTCACTACTCCAAATCAAGCATTTGCAAATTGCGCGTACAAAGAAGTCCGAGAAAAACAAGCAGAAGCCTTTACTAATTATCTAAATTCAAGACCTGGTACTTGTGGTTATGTAGCCAATCTAAATGGCGCATGGGGTACTGGTAAGACGTTTTTTGTCGATAACTGGTGTACAAAGCTCAGTGAACAAGGCTACGTTTCGGTCAAAATAGACGCTTGGGAGTCTGACTACCTAAATGACCCATTAGCAATTGTTACAGCAGAAATACTAACCCAGCTTAAAAAGCGTAGTGGAATGGTAGATTTTGCAGAGAAAGAAAAGCAAATTTTCAGTGCTGGATGGAAGCTAGCGAAAAACTTTTTGCCAGTATTAACTATGGCACTAGGTAAACACTATCTCGGTAAAGATTACGAGTCTCTACTGAAAGAGATAGGCGTATCGGTGAAAGGTACTATTGATGACAACTCTGCCCCTGCCCCAGATTTTGGTGATTTCGGAAAAGAGATGTTCGCAACGCATGAAAAACACAAAGAGTTTGTTCAAACGTTCAAGTCTAATCTGGGTGACTTAGTGAAAGATGCTTGCAAGATATCAGGTAAGCCTAAAGTTTATGTATTCATCGATGAGCTTGACCGATGTAGACCGACATATGCGATTGAAATGCTCGAAGTAGTGAAACATCTGTTTGATATACCTAATATGGTATTCGTGTTGTCTACTGATACCACCCAGTTAGAGTGTTCTATCAAAGCAGTATATGGTGAGCAATTTGACTCTGAAGAGTATCTAAGTAGGTTTTTTCAACGACGATTATCGCTATCTGAGCCTGACTACCTATCTTTCGTGAGAGCATATGACATGTTTTCTCAAGTCCCTTTTGAGAATCTAAAAGTGTACCCAATGATATGTAAGGAATCCGCTCAAGAGGTCTTTGCTTTTTTCTGCGCAGCTCACGACGTTTCATTTAGAAGAGCTGAACAAATCAGTGCTCGTGTTGAGGCTGCCTTATTGAATCTTGATGAAACAGTTATCGTCTCGATTTTCGAGGTTATGTCAAACATTTTTGGTTATGAGCTCTTTCCGAAGGAGACTTATGAGCTCCAAGATATCTATACCCCCGTCTCTGGAGACGTAAATCCAAATCGACGCATCAAACCAAAACATTTGGGAGATGGAATTGGTAGTTACTCATATGAAATAATCAAAGCTTACGAAGACCTTTGGTACCCAATTCGCTTAATATCTTCGGAAGATGCCGAACTGAGGAAAGGATTCAAAGACGATTGCGTAAAAAAGCTGACGCTTCTGAACGATAGAGCCGATAGATTTGAGCATGATATGTGGTTTGGTAACTTAGTGAGTAGACACGTCGGCACCTATGGTTCTTTTTTTCAAACTCATTTTGAATTCATCGAAACAGTTTGTGATGGACAATTTAGTTCCATATCTTCCGATGAATTAAGCGAATACCTACACCTTTTCGACTCTTTTTCATAACAAGCGTAGCTGTGTTAGTAATGAGAAGGTTTCGTCGGAATCTATAGATAAAAAAAGCCCCGCTGACAAAACGGGGCATGAACTTAACTTAATGGAAAGAAATATACACATTTAGAACTAACTCAGTTGAAGTAAAGTTAATTAAGTTAATTCATTCTCTTTCGAGATGTGTCTATTATCGGCTACAAATAGCTGCTGTTAAACATTAATCAAGTATATTTAGGATTTCGTTTTGCTGCTCTTGAATAACGCTTTGCGTTGTTTGAATCTCAGTAATACGATTACTCAAACTCTCTTTCTCAAGCACGTTGTACGTCATCGTTGCAACGCATACGCCAAACAAAACCCATACAACGATCTCAAGCAGCTTTTGCATTGTCTGCCTCCACTCTCTTGAATCCTTTCATACCGAATTTAATACGTCGTGAAATACATTGCGGCGTTACACCGTAGAATTTTGCAGCGGCTGTTAAGCTTTCAAATTCACCGTCAGGCGTAGAAACACGGACGCGCTTTCTAATATTCGCCCCTTCCCACGGACGACGTTCTGCACGTTTCAAGTTCTCAGAGTGCGTAGTTGCTTCAAGTGAACTACGACGATTATCGAGCTTATTTGACCGACAATGATCAGCAACCATTCTAGTCTTGCTACCGTAACCGAAAAGAACAACACGACTTAACGTTGTACAAGTCGATTTGCCAGTTGATTTGTCGTAAACAACCGTTTGTACGTATTCATTTTTCGAACCCTGTTTACGGTTCTTGTAAAGAGTGTAACGCCACAAGCAGTTAGCGACTTTGAGCAAATCAGACAAGTCGATGATCGTGTACTTCATCGGCTGAGTCGGAGTTGAGATATCAAGCACACACCAGTTATGAATCGAATCGATGTAAATCGGCTTCTTGTGTTTGTTCATGCCTTTATCAAGCACTTTAGTTACGACGAAGTTTGCTTCTAAGTTTTTGATGCTCTCAAGAACAGTAATGTCAATATTGTTAGTCATTCAGATTTTCTCTCTTTTGTTGAATCTGAATGTATTTAGAAAAGTAAAAATGAGGTTATAACGCTAGATGTAAACAAAACCAGTTCAAAACCGTCTAGAAAGCTCTCTAAGCCCTTGAAGAATCTAGCAAGTACGATTTATCGAAATAATTTTAAAAATATCTATGAAGAGCATACAAGAAGCATTTCAAGCTGATCTACCAACGATACTCAAGTCGAAATCTGTACAGCAACAAACAGCCAGTTAGAGCAGCTTTAGAAGCTCTTACAAGCGATTTAGTTTGAATTGAAAGTTAAGCGAAGCGGTAGGATTTTGGAGCACCGCAGGTGCGACGGGCGAAGCCCCAATTGAAGACCAGTCGAGAACCTACCAGTAGAACTACCAGTACCATCATCTACTTGAGAGAAAGCGAAGCGACCAAGAGGTCTACTAAGCCGTCTCTTAATATTATTAATAACTTTCTTTTCGCTTCGCTCCTTTCATCCCTTTCATTAGCTATTTATTTTGCGACTTATACTATAGCTATAGCTAGTTAAAATTGCATTACGAACTTCTTACGAACTGCTATAAACTACTTACGAACTGCTGCTTGATTAACGATTTTGCATCATGAACTGCTTACGAACTGCTATGTCACATCATCGAATGTGGAATTACGAACTGCGTAAATTGATGATTTGTTTAACGATGCCGCCATTGACTTTAAAATAATTTCAACTTTTTTGCGAAAATCACCGGAACCTTGATTCTGCTCGATATAAATAAAAATGTAGAAACAAGAAACGAGAACAACATGAGAATCAAGAAGCCACGCAAAACGCCAGAACAGAAGCAAGAGATCTACGACGTATACACATACGGTGATATGACTGTGCTTGAGATAAGCAAGACTTACAAGATATCAACTGCGACCATCTACAACATTGTGAGAGAACTAGAGAATGCAAAAAATGAGTAATACATCAACTGTCCGCGCAAAGTTGCGCAACGACTTACTAGAACAATTTCATGACAGCGGCGATAAACGTTCACTGTCACAACTGCTCAATATTCTATTAGAGCGCCACTTGTGCGCAAAGGAAACACATGAAAAAGCTAACACTATTCGTTAACCGCAATAACTACACACTTCGATTCCAAGATTTCATCAGTAAGAAAAAGAACACGACACACGCTAGTTCGATCATTACTTTTTACGAATCATTCCCTGTTTCGTTGCTCAACTGCGGCGACAAAGCTAAAACTCAAACATTGAAACGAAGACTTGAGCGTAACATTAGCTTGAACAACGTATACGTAGCAGTTGATTCGAATCACTTGCTTGCATTCGATCCTTCAAAAAGCATTGCTATTGCGTACGACTTTGAATCGCGTGAGCTATACGCAGCAACTTGCTCGAACGGCGATTATAACGATGAAAAAGATTCGTTCACGTTCAATGCAGATGCGAGCCTAGTTACGCGAGTTACTATTGACCGTCTATTCGCAACAAAGCCGTTCATCGACCCAAGAGAAGATGAGCTTTTAATATTACGTAAGCAAGTAGCTGACCTACAGAAACAAAATGATGAGAAAGATATTATGATTGCCGAACTAAAACGAATAGAAGCTGAATACAACGAGCTTGTAGCAGCAAAGCAAAGTCTAGAGCGTCAAGTTGAAGAAGAGCATGAACACTCAACAGTTTTAGATATGAGTACTAATACGATAGAAACTATGCCACTAGTTAGCGAATTGAAGTCAAACTGGTGTGAATTAGCATCTTGGCAAAGACGTCTAGACTGCGAACGTTTATCTGCTAATGAAGAACAAAGTTTACGCGACGACCTACATCACGGCTTTAGATGGTTTAACAATTACCGCTCTAAAATTGGACTACAAATGCCAATCGAACTTATGTATCAAAAGCCATTACAAGCAATATCAACTATAAAAAGTACAATTGAAGTATATGAGGAAGAGCTAATGCAAGATGCTGGTAGTCGGTAGACATGACACAATTTGGCTTTTCAACAAGGCTACAGTAGTGAAATTTCACTAATTCAGAACAATTTAATCTGATAGTTATCCTATTTCTCAACCTGTAGCCTTCAAAAGGTTCATGATTCTTAGGGAGAATCAGACTCTAAAGAACAGAGGGTGGATACGAAACGTCTTGTTAAAGTCTGTAATGTCTAATTCATGTTTTTCGAACGATGAATATATGGTTATATTTTCCGATTTTCTGAACCCTACTACTCCGACTGTAAACCACACTTTTATTAATTCATCAAAGTTGGTTAATCGGTTGTCGTGCAGCTCATCGTCTACTGACTTGACCGGCCGCTCTAATAAGTAGTTGAGTGATTTATCTTTGATGTCTTCACTCAACTCTTTGACTTTAAACTCTTGTACATTTACAAACGATAGTGCGTCGAGATAATCCTTTATGTGAGGGAATATGCTTTTCCATTCTTTTACCAACGCCTTCTTGCGAGTAGCAAAATACTTTTCTTCGGCTTCAAGGACGATTTCTTCATTAAGTTCTACATTTCCGTCACACTCAGCCAAGCAAAGGTTAACAAAGTCGATTGCATCTCTCGGTCGCAACATCGTTCTATTGATTATGAACTCGTCAGCTTTTACACCATCGATGTCAAAATTAAACACATCAGAGAAGGTAACTGTTTGACTCGAACGGTATTGGTCTTTAACCAACTGATTTATTCTCAAGTTAAGGATTTCTCTGATTTCAGTCTTGTTCCATGAAATTGCATAAATCAATGACTGATCTTTCTCATCTTGCCGTAGGTTATTATGATAAATACCCATTAAGATATCAGTACGAATTGAAATTAGAACTTTTACTGACTCGATATCTAAGAGTTCTTTAAACGCTTCCAACAATGCGTTTATGAAATCATACCGAATACCACTTGAACTAAGCCACGATTTATCAAGGTCATCAATGCTAATAACTACCCTAAGCTGCTGCTTATTTTCGGAAAACTCTTCGTTAATTACTTTGATCAGCTCTTTTTGTTTTCGAATTAGTTCTCTACTAACGTAGCTAGATGTTTCTCTTTGAATCTTTTGTAAGTTTTCAGTCTGTGTTTACCACCTAAATTTAATACATCGAGAGATAGTTTCCCAGAGAGTTCATTCTGCATCTTTTGAGTAATTTCAGTGACAATGTTGTCATTAAAGAAGTTATCTTTATAAGACTCCATATACTCATTAACAATATCAGGCTTATATCGCTTCTTATGCCCTCCGCGCAAGTCACTTATGAAATCAAAAAAACTTTCGTATGATGATCGATATACTTGTTGAATTACCTTTACAAGTAGAACATGTAACCAAAGAGACTTATAAAAAACTCTCAAATCAATACCGTTTGATACTAAATCTGAGACGAACCTGTTATTATTAATATGTTCGAATACAGTATTTTCAGCCTCTATTGTGTCATGAACTTTGACGTTTCCATGTTCTACAATTTGTTTTAAAAGAGCTGTTTTACCACTGCCAGTTCTTCCAACAATAACACGTTTAGTGAAATCTGGGTTTTCATTAGATGGGTCGAAGTTGACTATACCACGAAAGAGGTCTGACTCATAAAAGCAAGGGGCTAAAAACTATCAGTTTCAGCATCTAAGTTACCAATTTTTGCATTTTTCCTAAATTTAAATGAAGTCATTACACACCCAGTAGTACACACGAATAGTCAAAAGCTATCATATATGGCATACCGAAAAACACAGTTTATTGAAGTTCTTTGATAGCGATCTCATATCCACCATAGAGCATATGGTTTACCTCTCAAGTTATAGCTTGAATGATTGTCAGACATATTTAGCAGGTATGACCAACTAAACTGAAATTTAACCGACATTCTTCGCGAGTACCCATGTTTCGTTGCCAAACTTAATGATCGGATACTGAATCGATATATAGACTTCATAGCCACATCTAGAGCATTTGTGCGGGTATTGCTTGGTTTGATACGGTGATAGCACTTCCCTAGAATCGTCATAACGAAAGACACCACGACTACATTTCTCGCATGTCATTTCAACTACTTCGTCTTTAATTTGCTTAGATCTGGTGTGCTCACGTGATTTCATAGTCAATACCTCTTGTGATATTGCCATGATAGCAAATACTGTATACTTGTACAGTCAAAGCGCGACAAGCCGCTTGCGCGGCTATTGTCTTAATTGAGAACTAACTATTCAGCAATTTCTAAATCCATTTCTGCTATCATTTTGTCTAATTCTTCGTCTATAGATTTAAGTTCTTCAGCGTCTTTAATGTATTCTTGCAGAAGCTCTTCAGTGTCGTCATTCTCTGTATCGTAATCGATGATATCAAGCTGATCTGATAATATGCACATCGTAACGATAGCGTCATTAATACATGTTTTTTGTTGCAGCTCTTTTGAAAATAGCTCGTTGTCTTTCACGTCAAATAGCATTTTAATTACATGTTGCTTTGTATATCTGTTGCTTTCTTCGATATATTTTTCGAGTGCTTTTACAATATCGCCATGCTGAAATTCGCAATCGTCTTTCGTTGAATAATGTCTAATTACATGAGCAGCTTCGTCTATGCTGTCAATATCAAATATAATTCTTCGAATTAGTAGCTTGTCTTCTACTTCGTAAAAAGCGTGCACATATTCATTGATTTTGTTCATGTTCTTTCTCTGTATTTCGTCATTAGTAAGCAACTAGGCAGTCTTTCGACTGCTTAGTACAAGTCTCGCGAGATTATAGATTACACATCGCTAGAATTAACTCGTGTAAATCAGATTGATGCTGTTTGTCTAACTTAGCGAAACGCTCTGAAAATGTATTACGATGCTTTGCGTCGATTGTGTGATATACAATCAAAGCTTTACATTCTTCGACTTGTGCTTCATTCAGTTCGTTTGTTCTGATTGCTTCTAGTAGAGATTTAGCATCGACTTTAAACAGAATATCAAGCTTGCGTTCTGCTATATCTAATTCTTGTTCTGCATCATTTAATAGCATTCTAACATGTTGATTAATTCGCTTTTGTTCGTCTTCGCTATAAGAGTCGATGATATCGATGTCTTTGAATTCATATGTGAATTTATCAGATTCAACGCAGAATGAAATTTCAATCAACTCAGTTACGATATTCAGCATATGAAAAACTTTGCGTGATTCATTGAAAACGCTTTGAATCAAACTTGCATCTGTGATGTTATCTACAATCGTGGAAATTGCAATTTCTTCAATTTCATCGCGTAAGCAATTAAATATATTGTTGAACTCTGAATCTTGATAATCATCTTTTTTTGTTAGAAGAACATTGCCGTCACAAATAATACTATCAACGTTATAAGTGACTTTAATTGCTTGTTTGACTGCTTCTGTCATTCTCTCATCTTTATTAAAGTATACACGAGTCGCGTACGAAGTATTATTTTCAATCAGTTGTTCAGTTTGTGTCATTTCTGCTGTATTCATTTCGATTTCTCTCTTAGTTGTTAATGTGTATTTCGTTGTCGTGAGGCTATTGTCCACCGAGATCTGACCGTGTTAAACATTATTTTCGAAATATTTTTCAGCAGGCATAAAAAAGCAGCCCGAAGGCTGCTTTGTTCATTAAAGAATGCTTAGTTTGCTAGCTCTACTAGCTTTTGTACTTCTTCTTCAGAAGCACCTGATTCTTTCAAAATTTCACGGTATGACGGACTATGTTCGACCAAAAACTTCATCGCCGCACGAAGATTTGAACGTGCTTCGTTGTTGTTAAAATCACCGCTTTCTATTAGACGACCTACTTGTTTTGTGATTCCGACTACAAACGCATACGTAGCTTCTTCGTCGAGTTCAAAATCGACTTCATCACCCACAATCTGATCATCGACTGCGTTATCGTCCATATCGCCGTATTCTTTCGCAATCTCTGCTAGCGTTGCTTGAAGTTCAGGGTTCGCAGCTACAAGGTCGCGCATTTTTTGCAAACCTGCTTGCTCTGCTTCTAAGTCCCACTCTTGAGCAAGTGCTTCTTCAAGCTCTGCTTCAGAGATTTCACCGTTCACAAAGTCTAGTGTCGTTTCTGCTGCAAAGCTGTAGTGACCAAAACTTGCGTACGGGTGTTCGCCGCCTTCAAGTTCTTTCACTACTATGTTGAATAGTTCGCGGTCGTTGCTTTTCAAGAACAGAAAACCTTTACACGTTGTCGTTTCAACGTTGTATTTCTCTTCTACGTGCTTTTGTACCAAGCCTAGTACTGTTTCGTTTGCGTTGTAGTATACGTCTACCGAATAGCTCATTGTTTCTCTCTCTATTGTTACGACTATAAAACCAAAATATTCGAATATCGTACACTTTAATACAATAAGCGTATATACATCAACGATAACAACTATTTTTAATAGCTAAGTCAATAAATGAGGTTAGGTTTAAGAAATGACTAAGAGAGATTGATATTGTTTTCGGTTATGCATAGTGCCCGATGTAAAATTTTTTTACTTGTATTAAAATCAATATGACACTAAACACATTGCAATCAGGGACTTTAATATGTTTAAAAATTGTTTACCGCCTCTAATTTGTGCGTTGATTGTCGGTTGTTCATCTAGTTCGACTGGTACAGATTTACCAGTTAGAGTGATCAATCAAACGATGGCAGAACAATGTAGTTTTATTGGAAGTGTTTCTGGTACTGAAGTCATGAGTTTGACTGTTGATCGGAATATAGAATTAGCAAGGCTCAATGCCGCAGAAGAAGCAGTAAGAATCGGAGCAAACTCAGCAGTCATAGTAGACTCTGAGGTTACAGCCAACGGCAACGCAGCAACTGTAATGATGGATGCTTACCTTTGTGAATAATAAACTCAATTAAGTTATTGCCATTGAGACTATAGTCATGGGTTCTCATTTTTGAATGCAGCCGATTTTACGGAGATTAAAATGAACACAAAGGTACCAAAAGTATTTCTGTCGTACTCACATGACAGTGCTGAACATAAACAATGGGTGCTAGATCTTGCGACACGATTGGTATACGCAGGTATAGATGCTCGCATAGATGCATGGGGGGTTGGTGGTGGTACCGATTTACCCCATTTCATGGAAACTCAGTTGGCAGAAGTTGACCGAGTAGTAATGGTGTGTACTCAAACTTATGTAGATAAAGCAAACAAAGGTACTGGTGGAGTCGGATATGAAAAAATGATTGTCACATCATCTCTAATGACGAGTATTGATGACAATAAAATCATACCGATCATTCGACAAAAAGGTACAAGACACGTCCCTACTTTTCTAAAGACAAAGCTTTACTATGACTTTTCAAATGATAACGCTTTCGAGTCTGTTATTGACGAACTGATGCGTGAAATTCATGGTAGTCCGTTGTACAAGAAGCCAGAACTTGGTAGTAATCCATATCAAACGGCAGAGTCAAAACCAGCCGAAAGCCAAATCGACAAAAAAATGCTATTACTCAAATGGATGGTCGAACGATATGAAAATGGTCACGAGAGATTTGCATTTTCGCAACTACATGACGCATTGGGGTGCTCAAAGATATTCGCAGAAACTTACGTAGCTAGCCTTTTTGAACAAGGGATGATTAAAGGTTGCAGTTGGTTTAACAACAAGAGTAGACGAACTATCAATGGCTACAAACTAACAAACAAGGCAAAGCTACTCGCAATTGATAATGGCTGGGTTATCGAACAATGATTGCTTACTAGAACAAAAAAAGAGAGCCGAAGCTCTCTTTTGTCTTTATTGTATTAAATCAACCCTTCTAAAGATGATCTAATATCTCACTAGTTTTGACTTTTGCGTCGCCAAACAGCATCGAAGTGTTTTCTTTAAAGAACAGTGGGTTCTGAACGCCCGCGTAACCAGTATTCATTGAACGCTTGAATACGATGACGTTTTTCGCGTTCCACACTTCCAATACAGGCATGCCAGCAATCGGACTGTTCGGATCTTCTAGCGCTGCTGGGTTTACAGTGTCGTTCGCACCAATAACCAGAACCGTATCTGTTTCTGAGAAATCATCATTGATTTCGTCCATTTCCAGAACGATGTCGTATGGTACTTTCGCTTCTGCAAGTAGCACGTTCATGTGACCAGGCAGACGACCCGCGACAGGGTGAATACCAAAACGAACTTCAATACCTTGTGAACGAAGTGCATCAGTAATTTCATGCACCGGGTACTGCGCTTGCGCTACTGCCATGCCGTATCCCGGAGTGATGATTACTGACTTCGAGTTTTTCAGCATTTCAGCCACTTCTTCAGCAGTGGTTTCACGGTGTTCGCCCTGCTCTTCATCACTTGAAATGATAATCTCTTGACCAAAGCCACCAGCAATAACACTGATAAACGAGCGGTTCATCGCTTTACACATGATGTATGACAGAATCGCACCTGAAGAACCCACCAAAGCACCTGTTACAATCAATAGGTCGTTTGCAAGCATGAAACCTGCTGCTGCCGCTGCCCAACCTGAGTACGAGTTAAGCATAGAAACAACAACTGGCATATCCGCGCCACCAATGGATGCGACTAGGTGGTAACCAAATGCGAACGCAATTAACGTCATCACGATAAGCGCGAACATGCTGCCATCTGCTTTTACGAAGTAGATCATTAGAAGCGTTGAAACTACGATCGCAGCCAAATTCATTTTGTGCTTGTGAGGAAGGTTCAGTGGAGACGATGAAATCACACCACGTAACTTACCAAACGCAACAATAGAACCTGTGAACGTTACAGCACCAATGAATACACCAAGGAAAACTTCGACAAGGTGGATAACATGCTCTGCATGCGTTGCAGCTTCTGGTGCGTCTAAGTAGCTATTGTAACCAACAAGTACCGCCGCCAAACCTACAAAGCTATGTAGAATAGCAACCAGTTCTGGCATTTCGGTCATCTCTACTTTCTTGGCGTAGAAAATACCGATCGCACCACCGATCGCCATCGCGATAATGATCCAACCAAAACCTTGAGCATCTGGGCTAAAGATCGTTGCGATCAACGCGATCGCCATACCCGCGATACCGTAGTAGTTACCGTTACGTGCGGACTCTTGCTTAGACAGCCCCGCCAAACTCATGATGAAAAATAATGCAGCAACAATGTAAGCTGCTTGTACTAATCCTGCAGACATTGTGACTCCTTATTTATCTTTGCGGAACATTTCAAGCATGCGCTTGGTTACGGTGAAACCACCAAATATATTGATACTTGCAATCAATACAGCAATAAAGGATAGGAATGATACAACCCCGTTTCCTTGTCCGATTTGCAACAACGCTCCAACCACAATAATGCCCGAGATAGCATTCGTTACAGACATTAGTGGCGTATGCAGAGCATGTGTTACGTTCCAAACCACGTAGTAGCCCACCACACACGCAAGAACAAACACTGTAAAGTGAGAAAGGAACGCAGCAGGTGCTACCGATGCAATCCAAGCAAATGCGCCAACGGCTGCAACAAGACCAATCAACTTTTTAGTCGGAGAAGTTGGTTCTTCAACTTTTGGCTCTTTCTTAATGGGTTGAGCTTGCTTAGCTTGAGGCTGAGCCGATACTTGAATTGGTGGAGCAGGCCAAGTGATTTCGCCTTCTTTAATAACAGTAACACCACGAAGAACCACATCTTCGAAATCAATATTGATGTTGCCGTCTTTTTCTTTACAAAGCAGTTTAAGAAGGTTTACAAGGTTGGTTGCGTAAAGCTGGGAAGATTGCGTTGGCAAACGGCCGACCATGTCGGTGTAACCAACAATTTTTACGCCGTTGTCTGTCATGATAACTTGGTCTTTCACTGTGTATTCACAGTTACCACCATTAGCGGCTGCCAAGTCAACAATCACACTACCCGCTTTCATGCTATCGACCATTTCTTTGGTGATCAACTTCGGAGCAGGTCTGCCTGGGATTAATGCAGTTGTGATGATGATATCAACGTCTTTAGCTTGCTCTGCATATAGCTCTGCCGCTTTCTTATTGAAGTCATCAGACATTTCTTTTGCGTAGCCGTCACCAGAACCAGAGTCTTCTTGGAAATCCACGGTCAGAAACTCCGCACCCATCGACTCAACTTGTTCTTTTACTTCTGGACGAACGTCAAACGCACGAACGATAGCACCAAGACTGCCAGCCGCACCGATTGCAGCCAAACCCGCTACACCTGCACCAGCAACCAAAACTTTCGCTGGTGGCACTTTACCTGCAGCTGTAATTTGACCGGTAAAGAAGCGACCAAACTCATGCGCCGCTTCAACTACCGCGCGGTAACCGGCAATGTTAGCCATTGAAGAAAGTGCATCCAAGGCTTGTGCACGAGAGATTCGAGGAACAGAATCCATAGCAAGAACGTTAATATTCTTACTTGATAGTTGTTCCATCAACTCTGCGTTTTGAGCTGGCCAAATAAAGCTAACAAGTGTTGCACCATCTTGTAGTAACGCGATTTCGTCGATGCCTTTTTCTTCATCTACGATTGGCGCATTCACTTTTAAGATAAGACCAGATGCCCATACTTCGTCACTAGAAACGACTTTCGCTCCAGCAGCTTCATAAGCAGCATCATCGAAACTTGCTAGCACCCCCGCTTGAGATTCGATAACGACGTCGAATCCCAATTTAATTAACTGCTCAACCGACTTCGGCGATGCAGCCACTCGCGATTCACCCGCGAGTATCTCTCTAGGTACACCGATTTGCAAAACGCATACTCCTTGTATACATATCAATAAATTAGTCCCAAAACAGAGCTGTGCTCTACTCTAATTCTTTTTTATTTCTATCTGTTTACCACGCAAGACAATTGCAAACGAAAGATGGTGTTTGGGGCCACCCATTTGCACAATAACACCTTGACTAACAGCCCTGTTATTATTCTGTTTGTATCGAACGTGGGTTATGACTTCAAGTGTTTTGTAATTTAAATACTAAATTTCATTACATATAACGCTAAGTAATCAAAGATTCTCGCTTTGACCATGAAAAATAACAACGCTTTGTCACACAAGACCGAGGTCTAACCAGATCGTCGTAACTACTTAGTTAACAGACATTTAAGCTAAAAAAAGAAAGAGCCATCAGCATATACACTAATGGCCCTCGTTAAGATGATTCGTATCAAGTTGCAGCGAATTGTTAATCGAAGATTTTGTCGCCCATTTGATCGATAAACATTTGAGATTTCTTCAACATCAGCTCGTTTGCATCTCCCTCAGAGGCGAGCAAATCAGAGCGAATGAAACGATGCGTTTTGACTTCTCCATCGTAGGACTTTTCAATGCGTCCTGCGATTCTGTATTGACCGCCTTCTGAAATGCTCTCTTGATAGATCAGAAAGCCTTTGTATTCGACAGGCTCTACCGTTTTTACTTCGGCAGTTTTTTCACTGCCACCAAACAAGCGTGAAAAGAATCCCACGATTCCTCCTTGGGTACGATTACTCTATTGTTTCGGTTCTGCGCAAACGCCAATCACCTAATGTTGACGTTTAAGATTGGTTTCTCAAACCAATCCAGCTCTTTGTCATCATCATAACCGGTATGAGAGAAAATGACAGGCACATCATTATCGCGATTCTTACGCCTGTCTTCTAAAATCATAGCGGCAGCATTGTGTACCGCGACATCCACGCTTTGCTTGAACTGAGTGAGTTTTCTTTCCGGTAGTGCAGAAAGAAAATCAATATCATGACGAATATAAACAGGTTTAAGCTGAATCAGCGCGAGACAGGCAATATCTGCCAACTGCTCGTTATCGAATTGAGAAGTGTATTGGTCTGAACTTAGCACTTGACCAACGAGGGTTTCCATATAGTTATGTACGTCAGAACTGATCTGCATTGATGATTCTCCTATGTTCATTGTGAACAAGTATAGCAGCCGGTCGTTTTGAACAACTCATTGATTGGTCTTAATTTAATCAATCTCTCTCTTTTTGTTGCGATGCGAGCCAAAATACTTGGGAAAATGCGCAAATACACGTATTCTTCTTAAATCAAAAAGCAAGAAAATCAAATACTCACCTTACTCGGTATTGATTAAATGCTTAACGTAACATACTAGATATAATCAACTATTTGCAGGCAGTTTTTAATAAATGTCCTCATCTTTAATGACGTCATCAGGCTTTAGATTTTTATTCCCGATCGCACTATTAGGTATGGTGAGTGTTGGTATGGGCAACATCATTCAGATGACTCAATCCAACTGGGGTATTGCTGCAAACCTACCTTATATCTTGCTAGGTTGTGCGCTCGTGCTTTGCTACTCCTTTAAGCAAGGCAGAGAGTCAATGGTCTGCTTATCCATGTTGGTGGCATACTTTGTTATTCAGCATCGATTGCAAGTCCCTCTAAACAGCGGAACCGCGTTATTAGAACTCACTATTCTCGCTACCCTGCTTCCTGTCTCCTTTTTGACGGTCTTTCTGTTCAACAAAGATGGATTCGATTCAAAAGCCATGTTCATCTATGTTTTGATGCTGGTGATGTTCATCTTGTGGTCCTACATCATCTTGGCATATTACGTTGATGGTGGCTTTGAGCAATGGACCAGCGGCATTTTGTTCATTGTGCCTAGCGTATCTAAGCTGCCGTTTATTCTTGTTTTGTATTGTGTTGGTATTGTGTGCTTTCTCGGTATTCTGCTGCTGAAAACCAACAAAATCATCCATGCGATGACCTATTCTGCAATGGCTTTGGCTTCCGCAACATTCATCTTCTTTGATGTGCAGTACATTTCCAGCACCATGTTTACGCTTACTGGTCTGCTCATCATCATCTATTCGACCTCGGCGAGTCACCAACTTGCTTTTACTGACAGCCTAACGCAGATTCCAAGCCGCAGAGCATTAGATTTAGATCTAAAACACATGGGCAGAAAGTTCACAATTGCAATGCTCGATGTCGACCACTTCAAGAAATTTAACGACACGTACGGGCATGACATCGGCGATGATGTGCTCAAAATGGTGGCTTCAAGATTGATGAAAACACGTGGTGGTGCAAAGGTTTATCGCTTCGGCGGCGAAGAGTTCACCATGGTCTTCAAGGGAAAAAACGTTGAAGATTGTCGCCAATATATAGAAGAAGCTCGTAAAGCTATCGCTGAATATGAAATGATCCTCCGTGACAAAGCCTCTCGCCCTGACGATCACAAGCAAGGCCAGCAAAACCGAGGTACCGAAGACATGCAAAGAGAATCGGTATTCGTCACGGCGAGCTTTGGTGCTGCAGACAGTAGAAACGGAAGAGAACCTGCTGAAGTCATCAAACTGGCGGATGCGGCATTGTATAAAGCTAAAAAAGCAGGTCGAAATTGCACCAGAGTGAATCAGAACTAATCACATAAAAAAATACAACGACCGCACTCAAATAAGTACGGTCGTTTTGTTTAGACAGTTCAACGGCAAGTTTCGTCAATCCTGATTAAAGAACAGAACCAAACTGCCGCCTTTCAGATCACTGCCATAATTAATGGTTAAACCGATACCAATATTGTCTATCCAATCGGACTCAAACGGTGGAGTCATCAACCATCCAATACTGCCTTCATAATAATTCGTGGTATTTAGCGGATCGCTCGTATCGCCACCAATATCGATTCGACTAAAGCTGGTATAGAAAGATTGAACTGTCGTACCAATATGAGCGACGTCGTAGAAGACTTTGACACCATTTACCCAATACCAACCTTCCGGCTTTCCTACATTCCCGTTATTTGCCTCACCCCATCCAGTTCCATAGAAGTAATGTGGCGATGTCCAGAGATACCATTTACCCCATGATTCTTGTTCAAGGTATTTTAACTTGGCGTTAAGCTGTCCGAGCAAAGCCCAAGCACTGGTATTTATCAATGCGCCATCCAAAATAGGTTGGAGTGCCGTAATTGCATCACTTCGGTAGGTATAGTCCGTTTTATAATGTATGAGGTGAGCCCCTAGCGCACCACTTAAGCTAAAGTGTTCTGTGAGCTGCTTTTCCACTTCAAACTCGTTGTACCCACCGATAAACTGCTCTTTACTTCGATCAGGAATAGGTTCTTCATTGAAGTAAACATCTTGATCAATGCCCAACAGATAAAAGCGTCCATTAAAACGATACGTTAGTTTCTCAGTTTCGTTTTCGGCAAGGTCAAAGCTGTAAGGTAACGTGAATTCTTTGATCTCTTTGCGCAGATCCAAAGAGTCTGCCGTCCCAATATCTTCGTTACTTAAGTTGAAGTATTGGTTAGGGTCGAAATCATGAAACCCAAATGTAAATACATCGGTGTCAGTTAAAACCACACTCAATGCAAAGTTGTACTCAAATTCTTTGACTATTAAATCATTAAGCGTTTCGGCTTGTGAAGCCGCGGACAAAAGTGACAGTGTAGCTATAGCGTAACTGTTGATAACAGTTTGTTTCAACTTGCGTTTACCATTGTATAAGTATTGCGACCTAACGATTTTGAAGTATAAAGCGCCCTATCTGCCGTGGCATACAAATCTGCTTGATTCTCTTTTCCAGTGGGTTGGAACACAAACACACCCTGTGACACCGTCACTCTATTTGCAACGCTTGAGAACTCATGCTGATAGTCAAGGAAGTACATCGCTTCTTGAATGCGCTCTGCTTCCCTTTCTGCCGTTTGCGCGTCCGTGCTACTGAGTAAAACCACAAACTCTTCTCCGCCATAACGACCAACATATTCACCAGAACGACAGAATGTTGCTTTAAGCTGGTTGGCAATCGCTTGTAAACAGCGGTCACCTTCTATGTGTCCATAGTTATCATTAAATGGCTTAAAGAAATCGACATCTAACAGTATCATCGCCATCGGCATATGGTGCCTTCCATGCCACGCCACCATTGAATCTAACTTTTGATCAATGTAACGGCGGTTGAAAAGCTTGGTCAGTCCATCCTCGTTGGCTTGTTGAGTGAGAAGTTGGTTGACTTGCTCTAGTTGGGCTGTTGCTTGTTTGAGTTCTCGACGCATATGCGCGATACGCTGCATCGCTATGAGTTTGGAGTTCAGGACGAGTTTGTCAACTGGCTTAATCAAATAGTCATCGCCGCCCGCATCGATCGCTTTCGCAATCATTTCAGGTTCTTCATGACTACTTAAGAAAATGATAGGAATCCAGTCTGGAAAAGTTTCTCGAACATGGAGGGAGACTTCAAAACCGTTCATTTCAGGCATGGAAATATCAAGCAGTACCAGTTCGGGGTCAAAGCTCTCGTAAGTATTTAAAGCTTCTATACCGCTACCGACGGCTTTGACGATATGTCCAAGCTGTTTAAGACGAATAGCCAACTGCATTCTGTCTAGTTGAACATCATCAACCAGAAGAATACGCATTGATGTCCCTGTAGGCTGCATAACGCGTTCCATTTTTATTTGTCTTTATTAAACATATACCATACTCATAGACTTGTTGCATTACGCTAAGAATTAAGTGCTATATTTTTTGTCGATTTGTCACGAATTCAAATGGTTCTTATGGTAGCTATTTGATGCATTTGGTATTACTATTCCCGCCTTTTGTAACGAGAGACACACCATGTCAGAAGCAACTAACAACGAAAACAAAAAAATTGATCTAGAAACCATTTCTCCAGAACTACGTAAAGTTATCGAATTTGACGAAGTTCCAGAGCAAATGTTCGAAATGGTTACCTCTATCCATGAAGTGTCTGAAGAAGCTGTACGTGCGTCTTGGGACGAAATGCCTGCAAGCGCGCAAAACATTCTAGATAACTTCGAGCAGTTCCATGCTCTAGTATCAGTAGGCCAAGCGTTTGCTGGTATTAATGTAATGGAAGAGTTCCCAACTCTGAATCTGCCAGAAAACATGACAGATGAAGATAAAGAAGAGTACCGTTCGCAACTGCTTGATAACGTTCTTCACAACTGTGTTAAAGACATGGTTAAGCAACTGAAGAAAGCACGCCGCGACCCAATTCTTAAGCGTGAATTCAAAGAAGTATTTGCAAAATAATTGCTAGAATACAAATAATTAAGGCCGCATCGCGGCCTTTTTTGGTCATGTAATAAGTCAATTCTTTTATAGGTTTAATGCGGTGCTAGCGCAACGTCTCTCTGCGTGACACTCACACCTTTCACCTGAGCATAAACCTTGTCACCCACTTTCAAGTTCAAGTCATCAAGCGCCCATGGCGTAATAGTCGCCCACAAATAGCATCCATCATCTAACTGCAAAGAGACGTTAATACTTTGCTTATCATCTCCCGCGTTAAACGCTTCTATCGAATGAACTTCGGCAGGCAATACATTTCGGATTGACGTTGCTTTCGGCTGCTCTAAAGCAATCGAGACATCATTTGCACGCACCTGTAAACGAATTAGCGTGTCGGGCTCACCATCAATCTTTTGAACCCAAAGTGACGCGCTTGGAGCGAGCTTCACACGAGTCAGCGCATATCGCGAATGGTGTGCATCGATCTTTCCTTCAAACAGACTGCTTTGATCGGAGAATGATTGCCATGGTCGCATTGCGTGAGAAGCCCAAACCTCTTCAAGTTTGCCAGATGTGGTTACTTGTCCTTTATCTATAATCGCAAGATGCTGAGCAAGCCTCAAAATCTCTTGTAGACTATGCGTTACATAGATAATGGGAATGTTCACCTTGTCTGACAACTCTTCCAGAAATGGCATGACTTCACGCTTTCTGGGCATATCTAGTGATGCGAGAGGTTCATCCATCAACAACAAATCAGGCTTCGATAACAGTGCACGAGCAATAGCGACACGTTGCTTTTCACCGCCAGAGAGTGAGATTGGGAAACGCTTTAAAAGAGGTTTGATGGAGAGCAAGTCCGTAACAGCATCAAAATATGCATCATCTTTTTCCTTCACCCCATACAAAAGATTGCCCTGTACAGAGTAATGAGGAAATAAACGCGAATCCTGAAATACATACCCGATTTTACGTTTATGCGTTGGTAAATTGATCCCTTGTTCACTGTCAAACAAGACGTGCTCACCAATTGCAATTCTGCCCTGTTTTGGCGTCACCAACCCACTAATCACATTGATTAATGTGGTTTTACCAGCTCCAGAACGTCCAAATAATGCACTTATTTCGTTACGTGGTAACGAAAGATCGATATCAAAGTTAGTTTCGCCAAGCGTTTGTTTGAATTGAATTTTAATTGTCATCGCTTCGCACCCAATCTACTCGCTGCTTTACGATTCAACCACTCAGAAATCATCAACGTCGATAAAGCGAGTGCAATAGAAATGATACACAAGCGTGCCGCTTCCATTTCCGCTCCCGGCGTTTCAATAAAATTGTACATAGCGAGAGGAATGGTTTGTGTCTCCCCGGGAATATTGGACACAAAACTGATGGTTGCGCCAAACTCACCCAGACTGCGGGCAAACGACAGCATAGTGCCCGTGATGATTCCAGGAATCGTCAGAGGCAAAGTAATGGTTAAAAAGACTTTTAAAGGCGATGCGCCCAACGTGGATGCCGCGTGTTCCAGTTTAGGGTCCACACTTTCCAAACTTAACCGGACAGAACGAACCATCAAAGGCAATGCGACAACAATACAAGCGACAACTGCCCCTTTCCAATTAAAGCTAAACACCAAACCTAAATGCTCATAGAGCCAACGCCCTAAAAAGCCTTGTCGCCCTAACGAGACCAACAACAAATAACCAATCACCACTGGTGGAAGCACCAGTGGTAAATGAATCAAGCTATCTAAAATAGATTTGCCGAAGAACTCTTTGCGAGAAAGTAACCAAGCAAGAAACACACCTAAAGGAATAAGCCAAAGTACCGCATAAGCGCCAACTTTTAAGCTCAACATTAGGGCTTGGTATTCAAGTTCTGTCACTCTTTGTCCCTATTATTGAAAACAGCATTATTGTTGGAAACCGTAATGAGCAAAAACTCGCTTCGCGTCTTCCGATTTCAAATACTGGAAGAATTGTCTCGATTCCGTTGAATCGTTCACTACCGCCGCTGGATAAACGATGGCCGCATGCGTATCACTCGCAAACTCGCCAACGATTTTCACTTTGCTAGTCAACTGCGCATCGGTCTTATAAACCACCCCTAAAGGAGCTTCTCCGCGCTCAACTAAAGCCAAAGCAAGACGTACATTTTTTGCTGGTGCAACTTTGGTTTGAATCTCTTTCCATACACCCAGTGTAGTCAGTGATTCTTTCGCGTACATCCCTGCCGGCACAGACGTAGGGTTGCCCAATGCGAGGCGACTGCCATTTAACGCCGCTTCCCAAGCTTTTGCATCCGCGAAGTTAAATACGGCTAAGCTTGACGTTTGAGGTGCAATAAGAACGAGACTATTGCGAACTAAATTAGTGACATTGTCACCATCTATAATACCTTCATCAACCAAGTAGTCCATCCATTTCGCGTTTGCAGAAATAAACACATCAGCTGGGGCACCATTGATAATTTGTCGTGCGATCGAAGACGAGCCGCCATACACAGGCGTAACTGTTACGTCATACTTTTCTTTAAAATCTTGAGCGATTTCGTCAATCGCATTCGTCATCGAAGACGCAGCATAAACTTTCAGATCCGTTGCTGCATTTGTTGAGAAAGAAATGCTTAATATTGCCGCTAGGCAAGCATGCGTTTTCCATGCTTTCATAAAGTGACTCCGTACAAGGCAAGCGAAAATTCTATCTAGCCAAATGAATGCGTTCCCAGCCCGATCCGTTTTTTGAAAAAGGAGCCGAGAGAAAGTTTGGTTAAAGATAGCGTTTGGTTAACGAGTTATTTAAACAGAAAGTCAAGGTTCATGTGTTGTTCTATCGCATCCGCAATACGGTTAATACCTTGTTCTTTCAATGCTTCAAAATCTTGCTGTTTGACCTGAGTGCCATTCACCCACTCAGTAATGAGGTTTAGCGCTTTCGCTTCGTCAAAAAATCCGTGCAAGTAGGTTCCCATAATTTGACCACATTCACTAATGGCACCGTCACATTCTCCGTTGTCGAGTTCAAGCGGTTGTTCGTCAAGTACCTGGCTTCTACCAACATGAATCTCATAACCTTTCACCTTCGCTTTTTGGTTATTGAGATTGAGCACAGCTTCAGTCTTGGTGAGCTGTTTACTACCAGTCAGCACGGTATGAACATTCAATAGTCCCAAACCTTCGCTTGAACCCGGTTCACCTTCTACACCGTCTGGATCATCAATCGTTTTACCAAGCATCTGGTAGCCACCACAAATGCCCATTACTTTTCCACCTAAACGAATGTGGCGCAGAATGTCTTTATCCCAACCTTGACTTTTTAGATATGCCAAATCGTCTCGTACTGATTTCGTTCCCGGTAAAATGATGAGATCGGCTTTATCTATCTTCTCACCTTTCCCAACATAGCGAAGATTAATGTCGGGATTTAAGCGTAAAACATCAAAGTCAGTATGATTGCTAATGCGCGTTAACACCGGAACAACCACATTTAACTTAACTTCAGAGTTCAACTCCTGCTGTGCAGTAATGGCGTCTTCGGCTTCTAGGTTCAAGCCGTGCAGATATGGCAACACGCCTAAAACAGGCTTACCCGTTTTTTCTTCTAGCCAATCCAGACCTGATTGCAGCAAACGAATATCGCCACGAAAGCGATTAATGACAAACCCTTTTACTCTCGCCTGTTCAGATTCAGAAAGTAACGCCAATGTTCCGTATAAATGCGCAAACACACCGCCACGATCAATATCCGCAACAATAATCACTGGCACATCGGCTGCTTCCGCAAACCCCATGTTTGCGATATCGCCTTCTCTCAAGTTGATTTCCGCAGGGCTACCAGCACCTTCGATCATGATCGAATCAAACTCTTTAGTCAGCTTAGAAAACGAATCCAACACCGTGTTCATGGCCACTTTTTTGTAGTCGTGGAAACTGGCGGCATCCATATTCGACAAAGCTTTACCTTGAAGAATTATCTGAGCACCTGTGTCGCTATTTGGCTTAATCAAAACCGGATTCATGTGCACAGTTGGCTCAATATTACACGCCTGAGCTTGAACCGCTTGAGCTCGTCCAATTTCACCGCCATCTTTGGTTACGGCACTATTGAGCGCCATATTTTGTGGCTTAAATGGGGCAACATTTATCCCTTTTCTGGCTAATACACGGCATAAACCTGCCACAAGTACACTTTTTCCGGCATCCGAGGTGGTGCCTTGAACCATTAACGATGGAATTGCTGATTTCATGAACATTTGTAAGGAGTAAAAGAAGATGAACAATCATAACGTTATCGTCAGTCCTGACTCAAGCAAATGAATGGAATATGAATGTTGAAATCATCATTGGTTCAAACTCGGTTTGTTTTAATAGCACCATCGAAAACAAACACACATAGGAATCAAACATCATGAAAAAAACAATTATCGCAACAATTGCAGCATTGACTATTGCCCCATCTATCGCACTTGCAAAAGATCCCAGCCAAACCCCATCTAACGTGCAATTTGGCGGCCCAGTTACCGTCGAAAAGTTAGATACGCTATTGAAAGATTCCAATATGTTCACAGAGAAAGACGTAGTAGTAGAAGGTAATTTACTCCGTCAAGTTCGTGCTGATACATTCATTTTTAGCGATGGAACCGGTGAAGTTATGATCGAGTTAGACGATGACATTCGTCTAAATTCTCCGATTGACCAAACCACCAAAGTTCGCCTGTTTGGTGAGTTCGAAGGTGGCAACAAGCCAGAAATCGAGGTTGAGCAATTAGTCATTATGTAAGGTAGTCACAAATTTCGCTTTATATCAGCATGATGTAAGAAATTGTGTCTGTTAACAGATGACGGCAAGCACTTAAAATGATAGCTTTACGATTCTTGGTCTGCTTTTTGCAGACCATTTTTTTGTTCATTTTAATCATCTTGCCCGGAGACGCCATGCTAGGTAAAGCTCTAAAGGTTGCAGCCATTGGTTTGTGTGCTGTTTTGCCATTATCCGCACATGCAAATAATTTCAACTACAACATGATGGAATTTCGCATGGGCACTAGCCCTGGTACTTTTGGTGGCGAGTTCACTACGTACTTTACAGAAAACACCCACTTTGTTGCGCGCGCTGACAGTGAATTCAGTGGTGACTGGGATGTTGCTGGTGGTATTGGTTTCAATGGCCCTGCTGGTCAATTTGCTGATATTTACGGTCAGATGTTGGTACATAACATCAAAGAACACGGCAGCGATAAAGTTGGCGATGAGTGGCGCACAGAGGTCAACATCGGTACTCGCATTTGGTTTATGCAAAATTTAGAACTTCACGCGCGTCTTGGTCAAATCATGGATAACGACAACGCCAATACGATTTACAACGTTGGTGCTCGATTCCACTCGACACAACAGCTGTCTTTAGGCGCAGATTTCAAAAACAACGGTGTTTATGGTCAGCAGATCGTAATGTCTGCTCGTTTCGCGTTCTAGTGTTCAGACCAATCTGATTTCTCTGTAAGATAAAAAGGCCTCCGTTGTGGAGGCCTTTGTCGTATTAAAACTCTTACTTTTTGGTCGACTTTGTTGGTTTGTCTTGAATGTACTTTTTAGACACATCCACAACGGCGATATCTCTGAAGAAGCTTCGGCCTAAGAGAATTGGAAACTTCATGTGATCGCGGTCAGCTAGAGTAAACTCCGTCTTCTCTTTGTAGTCGCCGACTTGAATATAAGCGACAACAACAGCGCGTTTATCTACTTCATCAGAAGATGACTGCTTCACCTTAGCCCAACGCTCAACAGGCACTTTGAACTCTTTGCTCGTCTTACCATTGATGTCGATTTTAAACTGAACCCAATCTTTACCATCACGCTCAAAAGGCACGATTTCCGTCGCACTGATTGAAGACGTTGTTGCACCGGTATCGACTCTCGCTTTAAACGTCTGGTCAATCGCGGGCACATAAACCCACTCTTCTGAACCCAAAATCAGCATACCATCAGGTGTTTTTTGCACCTTCACAGTTTTTTTTGGTTCTGGTTTCTTTTCAGGCTTTGTTTCCGGTTTAGGTTTAACCTCAGGCTTAGGTTCAACCTCTGGTTTCACTTCTGGTTCAACCGTCACCGGTTGTTCAACTTTTGGTGTTTCTGGCTCAACAGGCTCTGTGGTCGTTTGAGTTGACGTACAAGCAATTAAACTGCCGCTCATCATAAGCGGCAGAATCAGTTTCCAGTTATTCATCCACACTCCAATTAAGGTTGAGATACTTTCTTAATTGCGTCAGCTACGTATGGAATATGAGTTTCGGTTAAGCCAGCGATGTTAATTCGACCATCGCCAACACCATAAATGCCATAATCTTCACGCAGTTGCGCCATCTGGTTTTCACTAAAGCCTAGCACAGTAAACATGCCTTTGTGACTCTCAATGAAGTCAAATTGATCTGTATTATGGTTGTTTCTCAATTCGTTACACAAACTTTGACGAAGGCTGACCAAACGTTGTTGCATTTCGCTCAACTCTTGCTTCCAGACAGAAGTCAGGTTCGCATCTTGCAGAATGGTTTTCACTAAAGCCGCACCGTGATCGGGTGGCATCGTGTACGTAGATCGCGCCAACGTTAACAATTTGCCTTTCGCGTTAGTGATGTCTTGCGTGTTCTTACCCACAACAATAGCAGCACCAGTACGTTCGCGGTACAAGCCAAAGTTTTTAGAACAAGAAGTTGTAATCAACATCTCTTCGACATTATCCGCCATGTAACGAAGACCTTTTGCGTCAGCTTCTAAGCCGTCACCAAAACCTTGATACGCGATATCAACAAATGGCGTAAAACCGTTCTTTTGAGAAAGTTCTGTAATAGCTTGCCATGCGGAAAAGTCGATGTCTGCGCCTGTTGGGTTGTGACAACAACCATGCAGTAGAACCACATCTGTCGGCCCTGCTTTAGCAAGATCATCCAGCATTTTTTCAGTGTCGACTTGTTTCGTTTCTGGCGAAAAATAATGGTAGAACTTAACTTTAAGCCCAGCAGCTTCCATTACTGGCTTGTGGTTCACATAGCTTGGATTCGAAATCCAAACCGTTGTATCTGGTTGTGCGACCTTCATTAGGTCACCCAGCATACGCAGTGCACCACTTGCTCCTGGCGTTTGAATTGCAGCAACACGATCCATCGCTGACGTTCCCGTCAGTAGAAGATCAATCATGCTTTGGTTGAACTCTTCACAACCAGCAAGACCAACGTAAGATTTGGTTTTTTGAGTTTCAACAACGACATCTTGAGCCATTTGAATGGCTTTCATGATCGGCGTTTCGCCTGCGCTGTTTTTGTATACGCCAATACCAAGGTCAACCTTGTTTGGACGTTCATCGTTACGGTATGCAACGGATAAAGATAAAATTGGATCTAATACGGGAGTTGGTAGATTAGAAAACATGAAAGTCATAACCCTTTGAAATTCAAGTATCGAACCTCACGTTAACACTATCGTTAAAAATGGCGAAATGATTTTTCACTTATTTCATCAATTAGAGGAGAATATTCTGAGAGCCAAGAGGTTCTGTGCGCCCAATCGTTCACAAAAAGTACGAATCACTTCTCAGGATCTCGCTCTATTCTTCCATTTTGTCTGAACTCTCTTGGAGTCATGCTCGACCACGCTTTGAAGCGCGTACTAAAGTTTGCGCTGGTTGGGTACCCGACAATCTCACCAATATGTTGAATCGGCCACTCTGTTGAACGAAGTAAACGCGCGGCATACTCCATTCGCATGCGCATCAAGTGTGCCATCGGGCTTCGACCAAATTGTTGCTGCGTTAAACGATGTAAATGGGGCTCCGAACATGGATAGAGTGCCGCTAACTGCTCAACGCTCCAGTCTTTATGTAATTGACGCTGAACGAGGTCAAATACGCGGCGAAGTTTAAGCTGATTGCGAGAAACAGATTCCGAAGACGGCATATTCAGCATCAATTCCAGTTGCGCTACGCTGTGAGCACCAACCGCACTACCGTAATCAATGGACAGATTTATGCTACGAAGCAATGTCTGAATACATGAATACATCACTTCCGGTGCAGGTGTTAGTTGATAGCTGATGTTTTCTCCAACCATCGACCACTCTTTATGTTGGGAAAGAAATACCCAAGCGATTTGCCACGTTTCATCTTCCATTCCAAACCCATTTTCAATCCCCGCAGGCACGACCACCAGCGATCCGGGTTCAAGCTCATAACGGCACGCCCCACTTTCTAACCAACCTTTACCACGCACAGTATAAAGCAGCATGTGTTTCTTCTGGTTCTTGCGATAAACGGAAAAGAAGTCACGGCAAGTCGCGATCCCACACTGCACAATGCCTCGTTCTTCCAGTGCAAGCACTCGCGTGTGATCAATGAACTCTTGATAGGTTTTCTCTGAGATGGTGTAGCGCTCTTGCTTTTCTTCCATGTCGGTGGCTCGTACTGTGAGTCATCGCGTTTTTACAATGACAAAATTTATTTGCGGGTGTTAGTTGAGAGTTTTGCAAAAGTTTTGGATGCCTTTGAAAAATACAACGCGAAATCATGGGGATAAACTACTCGCATCAATCTTTAAGGAGAAATGCGATGCTCTTAACACGCGAATACATCGATAAAGCATTTTGGCAAAAGCTGATTGCGATTGGCCTCCCTGTTTCACTGCAATCCATGCTTTTTGCGTTGCTCGGCGTCGTGGATATTTTCATGGTGAGTCTACTCGGCGAATCCGCAACAGCTGCGGTCGGTGTCGGAAACCGCATCTTTTTCTTCAACCTTGCGGTCGTTTTTGGCCTGTGTGGTGCGGTAACGGTGCTGGCTTCTCAATATTACGGCTCAGGGAATATGGCGGGAATTCGCAGAACGTTGGCGCAGTCTTGGTGTATTTCCATTTTAGTGACACTGCCATTTATTGTTCTTTATGCGATTTTTGATGAAGAGATCGTCTCTTTCATGTCAGACGATCCTGAATACGTCACTTATGCACGTGACTATCTTGTGGTTACGGGCTTTAGTCTCATTGCAACGGCGATAGTGGTACCGATTGAAGCGGTATTGCGCTCCGTAGGCCAAACTAAACTGGCAACCAACGTTAGTATCTCCGCGATTGTTGTGAATGTCGTGCTGAACTCCGTTTTGATTTTCGGTTTATTTGGATTCCCTCAATGGGGCGTATTTGGTGCAGCAGTCGGTACTTTTGTTTCTCGATTTTTCCAAACTGCGGTATTGATTTACTTTTTCTGCAAACGTTATGCACACCTGATTCCGACCAAATTCGATTGGGCACAAGGCCGTTTAAAGCAGTATCGTCAAAAATACTTTAAGGTTTCTCTACCCATGTTGGTCCACGATGCGCTCTGGACTGGTGGACTGATCGTTTACAGCATCATCTATGGTCAATTGGGCGTTTCAGAACTTGCGATCATCTCATTCTTATCGCCAATTGAAGGTGTACTGATTTCAACCTTTATGGGATTTGCGGTCGCTGCATCCGTTCTTCTTGGGAATGATATTGGCGCAAAACATTATGATCGGGTCGAGAAAACAGCGTGGTGGTATGTGTTAACCAGCGCAATCTTAGCCACCTTACTGTTTTTCCTAGTGTGGTTGAGCTCGCCTTTGATTCATCATCTATTGGTGCTGAGCCCATTAACCGATGCAGAAATGGCACTCAACGTATGCTTAGTCATGGCGCTGGGTATGATTTTGAGAGTGTTTAACATGGTAGGGATTGGCGGCGTACTAAAGAGTGGTGCGGATATTCGCTACAGCATTTTTATTGATACGTTCGGTCAGTGGGCTATTGGTATTCCCCTTACCTATTACACTGGTATGGTACTCGGGTTGCCTTTGCATTTTGTCTTGATGTCTCTGCTAGCTGAAGAATTTGTGAAAGGCGTACTGACGACTTATCGTATCCAATCTAAACGTTGGATAAACAATATGGTCGAAGATGACCAAACGGTGACAGCGTAACTGTAAATGCACTGACGAACTCACACCAAAAGGGCTCACCCGTTATGCACGCGTGAGCCCTTTTTATGTTTGGAGAATACTTGGTTAGATGTCTGTAAAGCGATGAATGATTTGGTTTGAACTACCACGCCATTCGAGATTGAGGTCTTTCTTGTCTTGTTCAAACTTACCATCAATCAAAACATCGATGTATTGCACCACTTCTCTTTGCGCGTCATCCAGTTCAGCCAGCGTGTAGCCTGTCCAAACCCAGATGTCTTTACCGGGACACTCTTCTCTCACCCTTTTCACGATCTTTAAAATATGAGGCACATTAGCAGGATGAAGCGGATCTCCGCCCGACAACGACAAACCGCGACGTTTAATGCGCGTGTCATTCAAATCATTGATGATCTTGTCTTCCGCTTCTTGCGTGAACAACACACCCGAATCCAAGCGTTGCGTCGACTGGTTGTAACAGCCTCGACACTGATGCACACAGCCCGACACAAACAATGTGCAGCGCGTACCCGGTCCGTTAACAACGTCAATTGGATAATATTGGTGGTAGTTCATAATGCGTCTCTTTGTTATCGCGAAAAAGAAAATCAACCTAAAGCAGGTTGATTTTCAAAGTGTTGAATCGAGTGGTAATTAACCTTATAGGTGTTTCACTCGACGTTTAACTTCTTCTTGTTTGCCGAAGTTAAACGGACGTGCATCTGGGCTGCCCAAGTAGCCACATACGCGACGTGTCACCGATACTTTGGTTGAATCGTGGTTGCCACAACTTGGGCAAGTAAAGCCTTTGCTTGTACATTCAAACTCACCGGTGTAACCACATTCATAACACTCATCAATCGGAGTGTTGGTTCCGTAGTAAGGAACGCGGGTGTAACTGTAGTCCCACACGTTTTCTAGCGCTTCTACGTTACGTTGCATGTTCGGGAACTCACCGTAACAGATGAAGCCACCGCTTGAAATTTCAGGGTAAGGCATCTCGAAGTCGATCTTGTCGTAAGGGTTAACCTTCTTCTCAACGTCCAAGTGGAAGCTGTTGGTGTAGTAACCTTTGTCTGTTACGCCTTCAATCAAACCAAACTCTTTGGTGTCGATGCGGCAGAAACGACTACATAGGTTTTCACTTGGTGTTGCGTACAAGCTAAAGCCATAGCCAGTTTCGTCAGCCCATTGGTTCACCGCATCTTTTAGATGTTTGATGATCGCGACCGCTTTTTCACGCAATACGGCATCATCGTAAACGTGCGCTTCAGTACCAAACAACGCGTTGATAGTTTCATGCACGCCAATGTAGCCTAGAGAAATTGACGCACGGCCGTTTTTGAAGATTTCGGCAATCGAATCGTCCGCTTTCAAGCGCACACCACATGCACCTTCCATATATAGAATTGGGGCAACGCGCGCTTTTACGTTCTCTAGACGAGAAATACGTGTTTCTAGTGCTTTACGAGCAAGACGTAGACGATCATCAAGCAGTTCATAGAACTTCGCTTCGCTGCCTTTTGCTCGAAGCGCGATACGTGGCAAGTTCAAGCTGACTACACCAAGGTTGTTACGACCTTCATGGATAAGTTCGCCATCCTCTTCGTAGGTGCCTAGGAAGCTACGACAACCCATAGGTGTTTTGAATGAACCCGTTACTTCCACGACTTTGTCGTAGTTAAGAATGTCTGGGTACATACGTTTTGAAGCACACTCAAGTGCAAGCTTCTTAATGTCGTAGTTTGGATCTTCTGCCTTGTGGTTTAGACCGTCTTTAATACCGAACACCAGTTTAGGGAATACGGCGGTTTTACGGTTTTTGCCAAGACCAGCGATACGGTTTTTCAAAATCGATTGCTGAATAAGACGAGACGCCCAGCTTGTACCAAGACCAAAACCAAACGTAACGAATGGCGTTTGACCATTTGCCGTGTGCAGTGTGTTTACTTCGTACTCTAGCGATTGGAATGCGTCGTAACACTCTTTCTCGGTGCGCGCTTTAGCAAACTCTTCTGGCTCGGCAATGTTCCACTCTTTCGCGATCTCTAGATGTTTCTCGTAGCTTGTCATAACGTACGGAGCAAGCACTTCGTCGATACGGTTGATTGTCGTACCGCCATAAATATGGCTAGCTACTTGAGCAATAATTTGCGCCGTTACGGCAGTCGCAGTTGAAATCGATTTAGGCGTGTCGATTTCTGCATTACCCATTTTGAAGCCGTGCGTTAGCATGCCTTTCAAATCGATAAGCATACAGTTAAACATCGGGAAGAATGGCGCGTAATCCAAATCGTGGTAGTGAATGTCACCCACTTCGTGTGCTTGAACCACATCACGAGGCAGGATGTGCGTTTTCGCGTAGTGCTTCGCCACGATACCCGCTAAAAGGTCACGCTGAGTTGGGATAACTTTGCCGTCTTTATTCGCGTTTTCGTTGATCAAATCAAGGTTACTTTCTTCAATCAAGCCTTCGATTTCACGAGTTAGTGCACTTTGCTTTTCACGTGCGATGTCGCGGTCATGGCGATATTCAATGTAAGAACGTGCTAGGGCTTTGTAAGGACCTTGCATGAGTTCATTCTCGACCAAGTCTTGAATCTCATGGATGTGAACTTCATCGTGATCTTTTAGCTGTAACTCGACAGCAAGAGCGACATTAAGAGCATAAATGGCGACATCTTTATCTTTGTTTTCCGCTGCCGCTTCAACTGCTGCTTGGATACGATCCCTGTTGAACGGAGCTCTTGAGCCGTCACGCTTGATTACGATTGGTTTCACTTTCTTCTCCTTACCCCAGCATACTCACAGAGTTATCCACAAACACACTATATGGGGTTATTTTTTATTCTGCTAACACAATATATTGTGGCGTATTTAACGAAAAGCACCACTTGAAAACATTGATTTTGATCAATAAAGATCGGCTAGCGGACAAGAACAAATCGATCTTATTGGTACTGATCTCAGTTGCGAAGAAAACCGTGAAAATTGCAAAATTGGAACTAAATCTACTTGCTTTTTTTGGATGTCTTATAGAATAAAGGTTGGAAAGGAATACGCTAAAAACCAGGAGTGAAACAAGCCAATATGCGATCACTATTTGTTACTGCCTTATTAATTTTTAGTTCAACGTCACTTGCTCAAAACTCCATCAACTTAACCAGTTGGAATATAGAATGGCTGTCTATAAATGGAGGTAAGGTTTCGAGAACCAGTGACGATTTCGTCAAACTCAACCAATATGTGGATAAAACTCAAGCCGACATCATCGCCTTTCAGGAAGTCGACTCCAAAGCCGCGGTTCAAAAAGCCGTAGGTGATGGCTACGCGATTTATCTCTCTGATCGAGCTCAATCAAACAATAAGCACCTTCAGTTTTCTGATACCAATCAGTACACCGGTTTTGCTGTGCGCAAAGACATTGAAGTGTCTGACCCAGCAGACTTCTCAATCACGCGTGGTAATAGCAAGTTGCGCTTTGCCAGCTACATCGTCGTTAACCCAAGCCAAAAGGACGAGCTTCACCTGCTCTCTGTGCATCTAAAAGCAGGATGCAGCGGAGCGTACAAAAACAGTCGTGATTGCCAAACACTGAGTCAACAAGGAGAAGCACTTGCGAAATGGATGAGCGAGAGAGAAAAGAAAAAAGAGCAGTATGCCGTAATGGGCGACTTCAATCACAACTTGTCGTATCAACGTGATTGGTTGTGGGCGATCATGACGCTCGGTAACGATGCACAATTGGTAACGCGAGATACCCAAGCCGATTGCAAGGTTCGCTCAAATAAGAACCCAAGCAAAACACACCAATTCCGCTCTTTGATTGATCACATTATTGTGAGCCCGCAAATAAAAGCGAAAAACGCGCATCAAGCGCTGTTCAGCTCACAAGATGTTTTGGATTACAAACTGAGTGACCATTGCCCTGTAAACGCAACGGTAACGCTTAACTGAACGAACAAAATAGCCCAGCATGATGCTGGGCTATTTTATGTTGTAGTTTGTTAGATAGACGTTTGATTAGACGAGAGAAACCGTTCTATCAAAGCGATCTTGGATTCAGCAGCACTACGTCACCCTGCTTTAACCCCGTTCGCACTCTCCCCAACTCTCCAAGCTGAATAAGCCGAGTTTCTACCTCACCGCTGTCTTGCACCACTTTTACGTAGTCCAATTGGCCAACTTGGTAAACCGCCTCTTTTGGCACGCGAAGTACGACATCGTCGGTCAAGGTCAACGCGACTTTGGCGTATGTACCCGGATAGATAGCCGTTGGCGGCTCAAATTGAAGCTTTACGGTATAACTGCGCGAGTTGGCATCTGCCGACGGCGTCACTTCTTTTACTGCCGCTTGCGCGTTGAGGTTGTAAGACGGAAAAACAACGTCCACTTCTTTATCATAAGTCACATAAGGCATGACAGACTCAGCAAAGTTCACCTCTATTTCCAACGAGTTTGGATTGTACATTGATAAAAGCAAAGCCCCCGGCGTCGCGGTATCACCTTTGTTGATGGGCTTTTGCGTGATCAAGCCATCAAACGGCGCAGTAATAATGCTGTAGCCAAAGGTCGTTTCCGCCTCAGAGACCGCCGCCTGAGCTTTATTGAAGTTGGCTTGCGCGGTTTGCAACGCACTTTCCGCTTGGTCAAATTGCGATTGAGGGATCAGTTTTTTGTTTAAAAGCGCTCTGACACGAGAAAACTCCTTTCTCGCCGCATTGAGCTGCGCTTGTGCAGAGGATAAAGCCTGCTCACTTTGACGAACTCGTGCGTCGAGATCATCGCTTTCTAGCCGCGCCAACACGTCTCCTTGCTTCACTCTATCGCCAACCTTCACCAATACCTCCATCACCGATGCCGTTAACCGTGCAGCGATATCGGCGTGCTGCTCTGCAACGACGACGCCCGGAAACTCTCGAACAACCGGTTCGCTGGTTAACATCAGTTGATGTGTCTCTGCGTTATTTACATCAATCTGGTTGGTTTTCGCGTCATGTTCTGTCGGCAATTTTTCTGTAAAAAAACCAGCCATATAGAGAAAAAGAAGCGCGAGTATGGCAAACAGAATCACGCCTAGCCATTTGGTATCTAATTTCATTGCTCTTCCTCCATCTGAGGTAATCCATGTCCTTTGGTGTTTTGGTATGCAAGGTTATAAACCACCGGAACCACAAGCAGCGTAAAGATGGTCGAGGCGGTAATACCGAATATGATTGCCCAAGCCAAACCATTAAAAATTGGGTCTAACGTAATCACGACGTTACCCAGTAACGTTGTACCCGCGGTCAGTAATATTGGTCGCATACGAACAACACCAGATTCAATCAACGCATCATGTAGGCTACGACCTTCAGCTAGCGATTGCTGAACAAATTCAATCAAAACGAGTGAGTTACGCACCACAATCCCTGCTAGCGCAATCATGCCGATCATCGCGGTCGCCGTGAACAGAGCTGGGTTGGGGTAATTACCGATGTCACTGCTTAACACATTCAAAATCCAGAACCCCGGCATAATCCCAATCACGGTCAGAGGTATCGCCAGCATGATGATGCCCGATACCGCAGGTAAACCAGTTTGAATCAACATCACCACAAATACGCCAAGCAGCGCAGCGCCATAAGCAATGCCTAAATCGCGGAATACGTCCACTGTGATTTTCCATTCCCCCTCACCACTCCAAACCACTTCGATGTTGTCTGGCACGCTCCAAGTGACACCAGCGCCATTGCTCAAGTACGTGCGATCTTGCCAGTGACGATGCACATCTTCCGCGTGAGTTGTGTCTTGGTCAGCCATCACATCGGCAATCACTTCACCCGGAACACGCCCAACTACCTCGGCGTAGACATACACAACAGGCTTGAGGTTTTTATGGAAAATCGGTTTGTCCGCTGCACGTTTCACAAAATGACCGACTTCAGACAACTGCACGATAGGCTGAGGAGCATCCACAACCGCCCCATTGGATTCTACTTTTGCAATGCCCGGACGGCCTCGCACATAAAGCTGCTCTAGTTGATTCAGGTTATCTCTGTCTTCGCGTCGGAGCTGCACTTCGATAGGCAGTGGGTCCACTTCTCTTGGATCGGCGATATAACCGAGCACTTTGGCGTTCGCGGCGGTAATAAGCGTGTTATTGATATCAGCAACAGAAACACCAGACAGCGCCGCTTTTTCTTGATCAACGATGAATTGCCACGTTTCTAAATCACCTTGGATGCTGGTATCCACCTCAGAAACCAACTGTTCTTTGCGAAGCCTATCCGCGACTTTCTCTGCTTGGATCATCAGATCTTCATAAGATGTCGCTTCATCACCGTAAACTTCTGCCGTAATGGTGGCGATAACAGGCGGGCCTGGCGGCACTTCGACTAGCTGCACGTCAGCGTCAAACTTATCTGCAATCTGCTCTAAATCCGCCCTAAGTCGTGTCACCAGTTCGTGTGATTGCATTGCGCGGCGATTCTTCTCTGCAAGAACGACTCGAAGCTCGCCTTGGTATGGTTCGCTACGCATAAAGTAGTGGCGCACCATGCCGTTGAAATCCATTGGGGAAGCGGTGCCTGCAAAGCCCGACACACTTGTCACTTCCGGCACCGTCATTAAATAGTCCGTAAAGCTAGACAGCGCGTTGGAGGTATCCACAAAGCTTGAAGACTCTGGCATGTTTAATACCAATTGGAACTCATTTTTATTGTCATAAGGCAGCAACTTGAGTGGAACTAAGCGAAGTGCTGGCAACAATGCTGCCAAGACGAACAACAAGGCAACCAAACCAAGGAAAAGCCATGCTTTCTTGCGACTTTCAAGTAGCGGAATCAACACACCACGATACAAACGATACATCGGCGAAGATTGGATGTCATAGTGGCCGTTTTCCTCAGCACCTTTGAGTAGCTTCTTGGCAAGCCAAGGCGTGATCATAAACGCGACAACGGTACTAAAGATAACGCTGATCGGAACGTTGAACGCCAGTGGCGCCATGTAAGGCCCCATCATCCCAGTGATAAAAAACATCGGCGTAAACACGATCACGATTGCGACCGTCGACATTAACAAGGCGCTACGAATTTCTGCCATGGCGAGAACAATCGCATTGGTTCGTGTTAGATTTTTGCGTTTGAGGTAGCGTTCAATGTTGTCGATGCTCGCGATCGGATCGTCCACGATCAAACCTAGCGCCAAAATCAACGCAAAGAGTGTGACTCGGTTGATGGAATAGCCAAATGCCAAGTCCATCCCGAGCGCGGCGCCATAGCTAATCGGAATCGCGATACCAACCACCAATGCGCTTCGCCAGTTCAAGAACAAACCGACAAACACCACGACCGTTAGAATAGAGATGCCAAGGCTTGATACCAAGTTGTTTACTTTCGCATTCGCCGTTTCGCCATAGTCACGAATGACTGCAACTTGAACTTGTGGAGGAAACTGCTCGGATTGAAGCGCCGCCAGTTTATCCCGAACAGACTGAGCGACGTTAACCGCGTTCGAGCCTTTTTGTTTAGCGACAGAAATGAATACCGCTGGGTATGCTTCATCGTGGTTTTTATCGCGATACCAAGTATCGGATGTTGCCTCACCTTCACCATCGTAAATACGCGCGACATCTTTCAAATAAACGGGTTTGCCATTGAGCACCGCGATAACAAGATCGCCAACTTCTTCGGCGTTGGTCAGAAACCGTCCCGACTCCAATGTGTAATTTTGCCCGTTTACGCGAACGTTCTTGCCTTGGGTTTTGCTATTACTGAGCTGAATGGCCTGTTCGAGGTCATCGATGGTTACTTTGAAGTTTGCCATCGCAACGGAATCAAGCTCTATCTGGATTTTTCTCGGCTCACCGCCAATCACTTCCACCTTGTTGGTGGCATCCAATGATTTAATGCCTAACGTGGCTTGGTCTGCAATACGTCTCAACTGATGGCGATCGAGAATGTCTGGATCGGTGGAATAAATTGCGGCAACAACAATGGGTACATCATCGATTTCAACAGGCTTTACAAGCCAGTTAGTGACAGAAGGAGGAACTTTGTCTTGATTGGAATAGAGTTTGTTGTAAAGCTTAACCAGAGCATCTTCGCGGTTTTCGCCGACATAGAAACGAACGATGACTTGCGCAGCACCTTCCATTGACGAAGAATAAACATATTCCACACCGTCAATTTGGCTAACAAGCTTTTCTAATGGTTCAGTGATTTGATTCTCGACTTGAGAAGCGCTGAGTCCGGGAGCCGAAACCAATACATCTGCCATCGGCACAACGATTTGCGGGTCTTCCTCTTTCGGGGTCAACCACAAGGCCGCGGCACCGACCACAAGCGCGAGTAAGATCATGATCGGAGGGAAAAAGCTGTTCATCACAGACTGAACAAAACTTCGCTTTAGTTTGTCGGGCATCCTTTCCCCTCCATATCAGATTGATTGTTTACGCGTTCGCGGTTTTCATCTTCTTCGCGTTACGGTTAGTAATGATCGCTTTCGCGAACAGAGATCCAACTAACATCGCAAGGAAGAACACTACAATGCTCACGTTGCCTAATGCCAGACTCGCAACCGCAGGGCCAGGACAAATACCTGCCAAACCCCAACCTAAACCAAAGATCGCCGCACCAGATAACAAACGTCCGTCGATGTTCTTATTGGTTGGTGTGCAAAACGCTTCACCGCTAACTGATTGTTTTCTCGGCTTGATGATTAAAAAATAGCTTGGCATGAATACCGCGAGTGCGCCGCCCATCACAAAAGCCAAACTTGGATCCCAACTGCCAGAAATATCTAAAAATCCAATGACTTTAGCTGGGTCGATCATGCCGGACACCGCCATGCCCATACCGAATAACACACCGCTCAAAAGAGCAGAAAAACGAAAAATAGTCTTGTTCATGGAATCTCTCTTAAACTAGGTGAAGTCGAACGAATACCGTTAGGCCAGCGACGGCCATAAATACACAGGTCGCCACAATAGAGCGCTTAGACAAACGGCCCATGCCACAAATGCCGTGTCCGCTAGTACATCCGTTACCCAGTCTGGTCCCGATTCCGACCAATAAACCAGCGGCAATCACCATCCCTAAAGAAAGGTTCGCGGTACTAGGAGCCGCAACGCCCAACATCAGAACGCTAATCAAGCCACCAGCTATCATTCCAACCGCAAAAAGCAATCGCCACGAATAATCACCTTTTTTCGGTGACATAATGCCATTCATAATTCCACTGATTCCGGCAATTTTACCGTTAACCAACAACAATATAGTGGCGGAGATCCCTAACAAAATGCCACCAAACAACGATTCCCATGGAATAACGTTTAACATTATTTACCTCTAAAATCTTAGCTACGAATTAGTTACAGAAAACGCCATGAAGCGCTTTAATTAATGACTCAACTCTCGGTTCTGACAACGAATAAAACACTTGCTGTGATGCCTTACGAGCCGTGATCAATTTGTGTTTGCGAAGCACCGTTAAATGCTGTGAAAAGGCGGATTGGCTAAGGAACGAGTTCTTTTGCAGTTCCCCAACACCAACTTCACCTTGGGTCAGTTGGCACAACACCATTAGCCTTTCCGGATGTGCCATTACTTTTAGGAGATCAGCAGCTTCATTTGCATTGCCTTTCATTGCTGCTACATCCATATCTGTATAGCTCATGACTCACCTCTACATTAAAAACTAAATTAGATATTACTAAAACAATATCTTTAGTCAACACTAAATTAGTAATTGTGAATTTAGATAAATTAACATTAGACATTTCTAATTTAGTTAATTATAGTGATGAACATCAAAGGATGGCGTTCTCAGTTTGAGAGTACGAAGGAGAAGAGTTATGACGTTAGAAAATGCAGTACGAGTTTTTGCAGGCACGATGGTATTGGTCTCGGTCATACTAACCGTGTTCGTTCACAGTAACTTCATTTGGTTCACCGTGTTTATTGGCGTTAATCTTATTCAAAGTGCTTACACGGGAATCTGCCCTGCTGCTTATTTTTTAAAGAAATTTGGTTTTAGATAATCTAGAGCGTAGTGACCTTTCACACAGGCTATTCGTGAAAGGTCAGCTCGCCCTAAAACTTGGAGTTAAAAATGACTAAGATCTTAATCGTCGGTGGTGTTGCAGGTGGTGCATCTGCGGCGGCGCGTGCTCGTCGTCTAAGCGAAGATGCCGAAATCATCATGTTTGAACGTGGCCCATTCGTTTCATTTGCCAACTGTGGCTTGCCTTATCACATCGGCGGCGATATCCAAGAACGCAGTAAGTTACTACTGCAAACGCCAGAAAGCTTTTTAGCACGCTTTAACGTTGATGTTCGCGTGATGAATGAAGTAGTTTCTATTAACCGACAGGACAAAACCGTTACGATCAAAAACCTGTTGGATGAGTCTGAATACGTAGAATCATACGATTTCCTACTGCTTAGCCCAGGTGCTGGCCCTATTGTTCCGCCAATCCCAGGCCTCGATAACCCGCTCACCCACTCGCTACGTAACATTCCAGATATGGATCGCATCATCGAAACGATCCAAATGAACAAGCCAGAGCATGCGACAGTTGTTGGCGGCGGTTTCATCGGTTTAGAAATGATGGAAGCCTTCCACCAACTTGGCATTAAAACCTCTCTGATCGAAATGGCAGACCAAGTCATGACGCCAGTAGACCGTGAAATGGCAGGTTTTGCTCATGCAGAAATTCGTGACAAAGGTGTCGACCTCAAACTTGGCGTCGCGCTTGAATCTGTGAAATTCCTACCTAACGAGCACGTTGCAAGTTTCGACTCTGGTGAGAGTGAGAAACACCAACACCTAGAAGGTGAATTGGAGTTAACACTGAACAACGGTGAAAAACTCACTACCGATATTCTGATCATGGCAATCGGTGTGCGTCCTGAGACAAAACTGGCGCAAGAAGCTGGCCTTCAAATTGGCGCGCTAGGCGGTATTTACACGAACGAATACATGCAAACCAGCGATCCTTCGATCTACGCTGTCGGCGACGCGATAGAAGAGAAAGACTTCGTGACTGGCGAGCAAACTCTAGTACCACTTGCAGGCCCGGCAAACCGTCAAGGCCGTATGGCAGCGGACAATATGCTCGGCCGCAAAGAAACCTACCAAGGCACACAAGGGACAGCGATTTGTAAGATCTTTGACCTTGCAGTGGCTTCTACCGGCAAAAACGAGAAGCAACTAAAACGCGCTGGTATCGAATACGACAAAGTGTACGTGCATACAGCAAGCCACGCGAGTTACTACCCTGGCGCTGAAGTGGTGTCATTCAAAATGTTGTTCGACCCACAATCAGGCAAGATTTTAGGTGCTCAAGCAGTTGGTAAAGATGGCATCGATAAACGCATCGACGTTATGGCTGTTGCACAACGTGCTGGCATGACGGTTGAACAACTGCAGCATCTTGAACTGACTTACGCGCCACCTTACGGCAGTGCGAAAGATGTGATCAACCAAGCGGCATTTGTGGCAAATAACATCATCAAAGGTGACGCAACGGCGATTCATTACGATGAAATCGACAACCTGACTGAAGATCAAATTCTCCTCGACGTCCGTAACCCGGGTGAATTGGAGTCTGTTGGTTATCTTGAAGGGGCAATCAACATTCCGGTTGATCAGCTGCGCCATCGTATGGGTGAACTACCAAAAGACAAAGAGATTGTGATTTACTGTCAAGTAGGCTTGCGCGGTAACGTGGCATACCGTCAACTCGTCAACAACGGTTACAAAGCTCGTAACTTGATTGGTGGTTACCGTACTTACAAGTTTGCAAAAGCGTAATGTAATCTTCGCAAACATTAAATCTGTTTGATTTGAGAAATAGAAACGGCTGATACATATATCAGCCGTTTTTCTTATCCCGAATATTGTAGTGCTGGTTTGGTAACTATTCCGTTTCCACCAAAGCGATCTTATCGGATGTCGATTTTTCCAATTTGATCGCAATAAACTTGGAGGTTGGCGTAAATGTTCTATCCCCATAACTATCTAAAGGAACTAATGGGTTCGTTTCTGGATAGTAAGCCGCCGCCTGACCGGCTGGTACATCATAGGCAACAAGCGTAAATCCGCTCACACGGCGCTCAACGCCATCTTCCCACAATGACACCATGTCCACTTTGTCGCCCGGTTCAAAACCGAGTTTACGAATATCCGCTTCATTGATAAACAGCACTTCGCGCATGCCAAATACACCACGATAACGGTCATTCAAGCCGTAAAGTGTCGTATTGTATTGGTCGTGTGAGCGCATGGTTTGCAAGATCAAATCTGGCTTTTGGCCTTTTTCGAGTATCGCTTCGCTGATCAACTGTTTCGGCAACTCACTAGAGCTGAACTGTGCTTTGCCGCTTGGTGTATTCCATCGACGCTCGGCAGCTGGGTTTACCAAGTGGAATCCACCCGGGTGTTTAAGCTTATGGTTAAAGTCGGTAAAGCCCGGAATGGTGTCGGCAATCAAATCGCGAATACGGTCGTAATCTTCAATCGCCCACAACCAATCAATTGGTTTTGCCCCGAGTGTCGCATTGGCAATACCGGCAATAATCGCTGGTTCTGAACGCAAATGCTCCGAACGCGGTTTTAGCTGACCAAATGAGATGTGCACCATGCTGAAAGTATCTTCAACCGTCACACCTTGTGGGCCCGTCGCTTGCTGATCAATTTCAGTACGGCCTAAGCATGGAAGAATAAGCGCATCTTTACCTGTGACAAGGTGAGAACGATTTAACTTCGTCGAAATGTGTACGGTTAAATTACAGTTTCGCATCGCGTTGTGCGTACGTTCTGTGTCTGGCGTTGCTTGTGCAAAGTTACCGCCCAAACCGATAAATACTTTCGCTTGCCCTTCTTCCATTGCTTTAATGGCTTGCACAGTGTTGTGGCCTTCACCACGCGGGACGGCAAAGTTAAATCGACTTTCAATGCGATCCAACAACAGATCTGAAGGTTTTTCATCAATGCCCATCGTACGGTCGCCCTGAACGTTACTATGACCACGCACTGGTGAAAGACCCGCGCCCGGCTTACCAACGTTACCTCGTAACATTTGCACGTTTGCGACTTCTTTAATGGTTGGCACAGAGTGACGATGCTGAGTCAACCCCATCGCCCAACACATGATCACACGTTCTGCACGTCGATACATGCTCGCCACCATCTCGATTTCACTTAAATCAAGACCCGATTGTTCCGCGATGTGTTCCCAAGAGGTTGCGTCCACTTCAGCCAAATACTCATCAATACCTATCGTGTGTTGTTTGATGAATTCACGATCAAATACCGCTTTGCCACCGTTTTGCAATGCCTCGCGTTCCCATTGCAACAAGAATTTCGCGATGCCACGAAACACTGCCATGTCTCCGCCTAAAGCAGGACGCAGGTACGCCGTGTTTGTAGGCTCTGAGCCGTTACTCAACATCTCAATCGGCATTTGTGGGTTTTGGAAACGCTCTAATCCGCGCTCTTTCAGCGGGTTTAGACAGATAACCTGCGCACCACGTTTTACCGCTTCGCGCAGAGGTTCAAGCATTCGTGGGTGGTTCGTGCCCGGGTTTTGACCAATCACAAAAATCGCGTCGGCTTCTTCAAAATCATCAAAGATCACTGTGCCTTTACCAACGCCAATGGTGTCTTTCATCCCGATTGCACTGGCTTCGTGACACATGTTGGAACAATCTGGGAAGTTGTTGGTACCGAATGCGCGCACAAATAGCTGATATAAAAACGCCGCTTCGTTGCTTGCACGACCAGAGGTATAAAACTCCGCTTGGTGCGGTGAATCCAATTGATTGAGATGTTTAGCCACAAGAGAAAAAGCCTCATCCCAAGAGACAGGTACATAGTGGTCGGACTCGGCATCGTATCGCATTGGGTGCGTGATACGGCCTTGGTATTCCAACCAGTAATCGGTTTGCGTTGAGAGAGATGAAACGCTGTGATTGGCAAAAAACTCAGGATCAACCAGACGATTGGTCGCCTCCCAGTTTACCGCTTTCGCGCCATTCTCACAAAAATTGACTTTACCACTATCTGGCGACTCGCCCCATGCACATCCCGGGCAGTCGAAACCGCCATTTTGGTTGGTTTTGAGCATAGTGCGAATGTTTTTAACTGCATTTTCACTGCCCCACCAACTTCTGGTTACGGCTTTCAGTGCACCCCAACCACCAGCTGGACCTTTGTATGCTTTTATTTGTTCTTTTTGGCTCACGACTTTACTCCTCGCAGATATACCAGCAAGCAGGGTGCCCGTGAAAACAAGCGCGTTATTTATTGAGATAATGCGGAAGTATTGAAGGGCTTAGTTTCTAATCCATGTATTTTTTAATCCAAATAAGTAACCACTCAACACGCTCTCGCTTGTCCGAGCGTTTACTTATCTAGATTCTTGATATCGGATACCGCCTACTGTTTCTAAGACTGGTAGATTCAATTCGCATTGCTGCATCTTGATCTAAATCAAAGATTAAGTCGATATTCAATATGCGTCCAATTGATAATCCTGACCGAGTGATAAACAAAATCTATGACGAATTTTTCCACTGACGGTCATCACATTTTTAATCAATACAATTTATGAGGTTAATCGTTTTCCCATTCGATTCCACCTAGTTCGATTAACGAACTCAATAAAATCGGCCCTCTTGATAATAGATAGTATCTATCACACTATAGATACTTTAAATTTGACCCTAATTAATATCAGGAATAGCCTTGATTCAGATCAATTTTGAGTGTGGTTTTATTCTTGACTTGGTTTTGGTTTTTCATTCCCCAGTTAAAACGCTCCAGCGCTTAAAAAGTACGGTAGTGCTGTGCCCTTTTTAGGGAGTTCCCCCGTACATGTGACTCACAACGCAAGGTTAACAAGCCATTATGGATATCAAACAACTTAAATATCTCATCGCACTTGAACAGACCAAACACTTTGGTCAAGCCGCCGCATTGTGCCACATTACGCAGCCTACCTTGTCCATGAGAATCCGAAGCTTAGAGGAAGAACTCGATCTCGAATTAATCCAAAGAAGTCAACGATTTGAAGGATTTACTGAAGCCGGAGAACGCATTTTAGCTTGGGCAAAAACCGTCTTAGCAGCTCATGATGGATTGCAAGCCGAAGCCGCCAACTGCCGTGGTCAGTTGGTCGGCTCTCTTCGGCTTGGAATGGTGCCACTCGCCAGCCAAAACCCTATGCAATTGCTCAAACCATTAGCTCAACAGTTCCCTGAGTTACGCTTTCAAATACTCTCCATGACGACCGAACAGATCATAGACCAACTCAATCGCAATCAGCTTGATTTGGGGATGTGTTATGTCGATCAAGTCAACACCGCTTACTTCGATGTTATCGAGCTAGATTCGACCAAACTTGGCGTTTTATTCGATGAGCGTCATTTTGATTTTGCCGAATCTGAAGTGTTGTGGGAGTCACTCAATAACATTCCGCTAGGGCTGCTTTCGAAGGGCATGCACTATCGCCACTCAATTGATCTTAGCTTTGTGAGTAAAGGGCTGGTTCCGCAAACCGTCATTGAAAGTAACTCCACCTTTCACTTGATCCAAGCAGTAACCAGTGGCCTTTGTTGCGCCATTATGCCGCTGAATTGTGGATTGGAAGAGTTGAACGATACGCTTCGCATTATCCCTATCGAAGAAGCCGCCGTTCACGCACCGCTAGGTTTGTTAAAGCGAAAACAAGAACCCTTCTCCGCGCTAACCGATCAGTGCTTCGCAGAAGCAAAAAACATATTCAATCGATAGCAAGAATCCACACGTCAACTTTTGGCATACACAACGGCTTATGAGGTGATTTCATGAGATGTACTACTCAATCTTATTTTGAACTGTCCGATTTCAATCAAGCACCACCTCAACCAAGTGCGTTCAATTACCGAGAATTGATTGATGGCCGCCCAGTACAACAAATGTCGCTGGCGAGTGAATCCGCCTTAGCTATCAGCTACAACGGCATTAGCCAAGCGGTCATGATGGTGACGCCAGGCCATCTGGAAGACTTCGTGAAAGGGTTTAGCCTAAGCACAGGCATCGTCCACGACTTCAAAGAGATCAAAGACCTTGAAATTGGCGGCGATCACGAATCTCACTATGCGGAAGTGGAAATCAGCAACCGCGCTTTCTGGGCGTTAAAAACACAGCGCCGAAATCTTGCCGGCACAACCGGATGCGGCATTTGTGGCGTCGAGGCTCTGGAACAAGCTTTGCCTGATTTAGCACCGCTAACACCGTCTCTTCCTCCGCGCTCCGATGTATTTGAAGGGCTGCGAGACAAAGTCGCACTGCATCAAGAAGCCGCACGTGAATCTGGCGCGTTACACGCCGCTTTATTTGCAGATTTACAAGGCAACATCAAGTTGTGCCGAGAGGACATCGGCCGCCACAACGCGCTAGATAAGTTGATTGGCGCATTGGCCAACAATCACATCGAGCCTCAAAGTGGCTTCGCTATCATGACAAGCCGTTGCAGCTTGGAGTTGATCCACAAAGCCGTTCGCGCGCGCATCCCCACTCTGGTTTGCTTATCTGCACCTACAGCGTTAACCGTCGAATGGGCAAGAAGAAACCATTTGAACCTAATTCACTTACCAAAACACGGCTCGCCGCGTCTATACAGCCCTGCGCCTTAACACGTCAACCTAGCCGAATTCCTAATATTTCTAACAGAGACCTCTGGGTCTCTGTTGTTTGCTTCTCATTCCCAATTGATACTTAGCGACAAGACACTATTCTCTCCAACCAAACGTGCTCACCCCTTGTCAGCACTAAGCTTGCGTATATTAACCTGCTTGCATTTGAACGCTTTCCAATCCGATAAGAACCCTGTCAAAAACCCATAAATTAGTAAGGATTTTGTGTGACTCTTTTCACGCTTTTCCGCCTCCCTAGGCATTTCTAGGAATTTTTCCTAGCCGATCTAGGCAACCATCTCATGTGCCTCACAAAACCACTCTTTAAAATTCCGCTCAGTCAAAGGTAACAAGAGCACATAACGGTCTCCGTTGTGTTTCTAAAACAATTACAAGAGAGTTCATCATGTTAAAATTCCTCGAACAGGTGCGGAAGCCGACCCTCGATCTTCCTGTCGAAGTTAGAAGAAAGATGTGGTTTAAACCGTTCATCCAATCTTACTTGGTCGTATTCATCGGCTACCTAACCATGTACTTGATTCGTAAGAACTTCAATGTCGCGCAAAACGACATGATCTCAACTTACGGTTTGAGCATGACAGACCTAGGTCTTATTGGCCTTGGCTTCTCCATCACATACGGCATCGGTAAAACCGTTGTGTCTTACTACGCTGACGGTAAGAACACCAAGCAATTCCTCCCTTTTATGCTGATCCTTTCTGGTCTTGCAATGCTTGGTTTCAGCTTCAGCATGGGCGGCGGTAGTGCAAGCCTGTTCTTGATGGTGGCTTTCTACGCTCTGAGTGGTTTCTTCCAAAGTACTGGTGGCCCTTCTAGTTACTCAACCATTACAAAATGGACACCTCGTAACAAACGCGGCTCTTACCTAGGCTTGTGGAACATGTCACACAACGTTGGTGGTGCGGGCGCAGCGGGTGTTGCTCTTTTCGGTGCTAACTACCTATTCGACGGCCACGTAATCGGCATGTTCGTGTTCCCTTCTATCATCGCGATCATCGTTGGCTTTATCGGTATGCGCTTTGGTAGCGACTCTCCAGAAGCTTACGGTCTAGGTAAAGTAGAAGAACTTTTCGATGAAGCAGTGAGTGAAGAAGACACCGCTGCTGAAGAAAACCAGATGACCAAAAAAGAAATCTTTGTTGAATACGTTCTTAAAAACAAAGTTATCTGGCTACTTTGCTTTGCCAACATCTTCCTTTACATCGTGCGTATCGGTATCGACCAATGGTCAACGGTATATGCGTACCAAGAGCTTGGTCTGTCAAAAGAAACGGCAATCTCTGGCTTTACTCTGTTCGAAGTCGGTGCGCTTGTGGGTACTTTGATGTGGGGTTACTTATCTGACCTAGCAAACGGTCGCCGCGCATTGGTTGCTTGTGTGTCTCTTGGTTTGATCATCGTATCGCTTGAGTTCTACCAACACGCAACAAATGAATTCATGTACTTGTCATCTCTATTCGTACTTGGTTTCTTGGTGTTTGGTCCGCAACTTCTTATCGGTGTTGCAGCGGTTGGTTTTGTTCCTAAAAAAGCAATCAGTGTGGCTGACGGTGTGAAAGGTACATTCGCTTACCTAATCGGTGACAGCTTCGCGAAACTTGGTCTCGGTATGATTGCAGACGGTACACCAATCTTCGGTCTAACAGGCTGGAAAGGTACCTTCGCAGCCCTAGATACCTCCGCCATGATTTGTATTGTTTTGCTTGCTTTCGTTGCTATCGCGGAAGAGAAGAAGATTCGACACGCGAAGAAGCTTAAACTTGCACAAAACCAAGCCTAACTTCTCTGCGCGCTTTACTTCGGTAAAGCGCGCAAGATCATTAAAATGAGTTGATCAATTCAGTATCATTAAAGGTTTTTCTATTAGCTCCGTTTTGGGGCTTATTGTTGTTTGTTGTCTGCTCTATTTGGTTGTAATGATGATTCATGTTGCTCTAGTTGATGATCACGTCATCGTGCGTTCTGGTTTCGCACAATTATTAAATTTAGAAAGTGATATTACCGTTGTTGGTGAATTTGGTTCTGTCGCCGAAGCACGCACAGGCTTGCCTGCGGTACACCCACACGTCGTCATCCTAGATATTTCCATGCCCGATGAGAGCGGATTAAACTTACTGAGCGAAATTCCAACTGGCATTGCCTGTGTCATGCTAAGCGTGCACGACTCCCCTGCAATGGTGGAAAAATCACTAAAACTTGGTGCAAAAGGCTATCTAAGCAAACGCTGTAGCCCAGACGAACTTATTCAAGCCGTGAGAACCAGTGCGTCTGGCGGCTGCTATCTTACCTCCGACATTGCCATCAAACTGGCAACACCAAGTGACAAAGCTGCATCGCTTTGCCAACTAACAAGACGCGAAAATGAAGTTTGCCAGCTTTTAGCCAAAGGGCTGGATGTAAAATCCGTCGCGGCAGAGCTTGGCTTGAGCCACAAGACCGTACACGTTCATCGAGCGAATGCCATCGACAAACTCGGCGTGAAAAACAACGTTGAGCTCGCCAAACTATTCTCTCAAGAGTCCTTTTAATGCGAGCCTATTCTGTCACAACGATTTGTGGCCTGTTTGTTATGGCCTGTGCTTGGTTCTGTTTGTGGGTGATCGCCTACTACTTTGTCAACGATCCAGAGCTCGCCATTCTGCTTTTCCCATTCGCCTTACGATTGGGGATTGCGCTGCACACTCGCACCGCTTACTGGCCAACAATCTACGTATCAGAATGGGCGCTGACGATTGCACTGGCGACCTTATTAGAACAACCTCAATGGCTCACCGTGCTGATCGCCAGCGTTGCCAGCATCCCTGTCACACTGATTGCGAAAAAATACTACTACGGTGACCAAAACCGCCACTTAGCCGTCATGGGCGTTGTGATCATCATTACCGCCTTCATCAACGTAATGGCGGTCGGCTTTCACGTGCCTTCTGTTTACATGGTGTGGTTAGCCAGTATTTCTGGTGGGCTGATGCTGGTTCCTATGTGCTACCTGCTGTGGAACTACCTATTTCAAAGCCGATGGTCGCCTCTGACGTCGCATCTTTTGAACAACACTGTGGTGTTCAGCATTCGACACATAGTGTTTTACGCCGTACTTCTTATCGGCAGCATTCTGGTGCAAACGAGTTTGCCTGAAGAGTTAAAACGATTTGCGCCATTTTGTATGGCCATCCCAATCATCGTGCTGGCACTTCGTTACGGCTGGCAAGGAGCCCTACTCGCCACCATGCTCAACAGCATTGCGCTGATTGCGGCTCGCAGCGGCGTATCAAATCTAGAAATCACCGATTTGTTGTTGTCTCTTTCAGCTCAAACCATCACTGGCATCATGCTGGGTTTGGCGGTTCAAAAGCAAAAAGATCTCAACCACAAACTGCGTGGCGAGCTATCCCGCAATCAAAATCTGTCTCGTCAACTTATCGAAGCGGAAGAATCGGTAAGACGCGACATTGCCCGCGAGCTGCATGACGAAATCGGCCAGAACATTACCGCTATCCGTACTCAAGCCAACATCATCAAGCGCATCGATAACGCAGAAATGAGCGCACATTGCGCAGATACCATTGAGGGGCTTTCTCTCAACGTGTACGACACCACTAAGCGTCTGTTAAGCAAGCTAAGACCCAAAATGCTGGATGATTTGGACTTAAAAGAATCCGTCGAGCAACTGACGCGAGAGATGGAATTCGCCAATCACGGAACGACTGTTCAACTGAATTGGCAGGGCGATTACACCAGCCTGAGTGACACACTCAAAGTCACCCTATTCCGTTTATGCCAAGAGTCATTAAATAACGCAGCCAAGTACGCAGAAGCGCAGTTGATCAATATTGAACTGACAATTGGAGAAGCTGCGGTGTCACTGATGATTCACGATGATGGTGTCGGCTTCAAAGTTCAGGACAGCATGAAAGGCATGGGCGTTCGCGGCATGCAAGAGCGTGTGCACGCGTTAGGTGGAAAAATGGTTATCTACTCCACCAGCGATCAAGTGATCGGCACACAAATCAGCATTACTTTACCTAAGGTGTAACTCAAGATGTTTGGATTTTTACGTTCACCTAAATTTACTCAACCGAGTCTGAGCAACGAGCAAATCGACCAGCGTTACCGCCATTGGCGTTTGCACATTATGTTGGGGATGTACATCGGCTACGCAGGTTTCTACTTTACCCGTAAGACATTTAACTACGCCGCACCAGCGATGATTACCGATCTTGGCTTAGATAAAGGCGATTTGGGTCTTATCGGTACGCTTTTCTACATTACTTACGGCTGCTCGAAGTTTATTTCCGGTACGATTTCAGATCGCTCTAACCCTCGTTATTTCATGGGATTAGGATTGATTGCGACAGGTCTGGTCAATATCGCGTTCGGTTTTTCTAGCTCACTCGCGGCTTTCATTACTCTGTGGATCTTAAACGCCTGGTTCCAAGGCTGGGGCTGGCCTTCATGCTCCAAGCTGTTAACCACTTGGTATTCACGCTCCGAGCGTGGCTTCTTATGGGCGATTTGGAACACCGCACACAACGTTGGGGGCGCGCTGATCCCTATTTGGGTGGGCTATTTAACGTTGCACTACAGCTGGCGTGAAGGCTTTATTCTACCCGGCATCATCGGGGTATTACTCGGCCTATTCGTTTGTTGGCGATTGCGCGACAAACCCACAACAATGGGCTTACCAAGTGTCGGACAATGGCGCAACGACGCACTAGAACTTGCGCAAGAAAATTACGGACGTGGCCTCACCTACCGCGAAATTATGAAATCGTACGTATTTAACAACAAATACATCTGGCTACTCGCGTTCAGTTATGTGTTGGTTTACATCGTCCGAACCGCAATCAATGACTGGGGAAACCTGTATTTAACCGAGCAGCATCACTACAGCCTGATTAACGCCAACGCTGCTCTATCGATGTTTGAAATCGGTGGTTTTGTTGGTTCATTGGTTGCGGGTTGGGGCTCAGACAAACTCTTTGGTGGTAACCGTGGGCCAATGAACTTGCTGTTCGCGATTGGGATTTTCTTATCTGTCTCTGCGCTTTGGCTGATGCCTCTGACCAACTTTGCATTCCAAGCGGCGGGATTATTCTCCATCGGCTTCTTTGTCTTTGGGCCACAAATGCTGATCGGTATGGCGGCGGCTGAGTGCTCTCACAAAGATTCTGCCGGCGCGGCAACAGGGTTCGTGGGCTTGTTCGCCTACATGGGCGCAGCATTGTCTGGCTATCCACTGGCGTTAATTCTTGAAGAATATCATTGGACGGGTTTCTTCATCACCATTTCAGTTTGTGCAGCCGTCATTGGCCTTTTGTTGCTGCCATTTTTGCAAGCGCAACCATCACGAAAACCACTCGAACCAAAACCTCGGTTGTAAATCAACTTATCGCCCTTCGGGCAAATTGGCGAGTGACCTAACCGCGCTCGCCATCCTTATTTAACGTATCTCTGCTCAATTTTTCTTCCGATTCAGTTCGGAGGGTTAACTATGGGAAAAATTCATGAATTTGAACACTATTTCATCGCATAGCTTCTTTCAAATGAACAACAAAATCCAAAACTACGCTTGGGGAAGCACCTCTTCTATTCACGATTTGTTTGGCTTTTCTAACGAAACGAATGAGCCTCAAGCAGAAGTATGGATGGGTACTCACCCAAACGGCTGCTCTGAAGTTCAGATTGAGCAAAACACGCTGCCTTTGTCTGAACTGATCAAACAAAACCAACCCGCTTACTTATCAGCAGAAACCGCAGCGAAATTTGGCGACCTGCCCTTTCTGTTTAAGATCTTAGCGGCCGAACACGCACTGTCGATTCAAGTTCACCCAAGCAAACAAGATGCCGAGGTAGGTTTCGAAAAAGAGCAAAGTGCTGGCATCCCACTAAACGCGAGCCATCGTAACTACAAGGATCCAAACCACAAACCTGAGTTGGTGTACGCGCTGACAAGTTACCAAGCCATGAACGGTTTTCGCTCGTATGCCGAGATTATTGAGGCATTTAGCCTTTGCGATATCGATGAGCTACGCGCGCCACTAGATGCATTCAAACACGAAGCCAACTCACAAGGTTTACGCGATTTCTTTGTGCACATTCTGACCATGGAAGGAGAAACAAAAGAGCGAGCACTGAAACAGCTTCTTGCCCACGCTTCACGTCAATCGGAACAATGCACTGACTCGGAGCAAGGCACTGACAGCGATGTTTTCCAGCTCATCTTGGAACTATCCACTCAATACCCCGGCGATGTCGGCTTGTTTGCGCCACTACTGTTGAATGTCATCACGCTGCAACCTGGCGAAGCGATGTTCCTGAGCGCAAGAACGCCACACGCTTACATTAAAGGAACGGGATTAGAGATCATGGCAAACTCAGATAACGTTTTGCGTGCAGGACTCACGCCGAAACATATGGATGTTGAAGAACTGGTTAAATGCACAGACTTTGTGCCTAAGCCGTTTAACAGCCTTGTTCTAGAACCCAATGCCGATGGTTGCCAAAACCTTTACCCCGTTCCCGTGGCAGACTTTAGTTTCAGCATTATTAACCAACCGAACAATGAAGTGGTTGAGGCAAACAGCGCAGAGATTTTGATGGCGATTGATGCCGACCTGACACTCATCAGTGATAACGGTGAGACGTTAACCGCAGCGAAAGGACAATCGGTATTTGTTCCTGCTTACGTTGGCCATTACCGTATTCAAAGTGCGGGACGTGTGGCTCGCGCCTTTAACTAACTTCTGAATAACGGATTCAAGCTAGCGTCTGACCCAAGGGACTGGGTTAGACAATTTATTGCTTTCATAGATTGAGCCTGTCCGGTTTTAAGACTCTCATTCTTACACCTTATCGACTCAAAGCCGCTGCGGTCTAAACCATCTAAGTTCTCTGAGAACCATAGATTCCTCTATTCACTACAACATACATTGTCGATACCCATTTATTTCCGGTAAATTCGCCGCCCCAATATCAAATCACTTGGATAATAAAGGCGCTTGCACAGTGGTATTTGTTGCAAAACGTATAATCAACGTTGTAATCAAAGCCTCAATCACTACAATCTCTGGTTCGATTTTTCAGTTAACGTTTGTATGCCGAAGTTAAACCAAGATAACCCTGTTCAAAGCTCCGCCCTTTCCGATATCGAAACCAGCAGTAAGATTCAATCGGCATTAGAACCGAAGTTTCACAAGCCAGAGAAACGTCTCTGCTTAAGCCCTGGCCTATCAGATAAGCATTTGGCGCGCCGTTGGCAAGTATTGGAACAAGTGACCAATAAAGATCATCTTCTTGATCCTTTCACGCAGTCACATTGCGACGCTTACTCCAACAACATCGAGCACTTCATTGGTACTGTCAATGTGCCGGTCGGCATCGCAGGTCCTTTACGCGTCAACGGTTTGTATGCGAACGACGACTTTTTGGTTCCACTCGCAACGACAGAAGCCGCGTTAGTCGCTTCCTACAACCGTGGCGCAAATCTTATTACCGCCGCTGGTGGCGCAAGCGCATTGTTACTGAGTGAAGGGGTGAGCCGAACACCAGTGTTCGCCTTTAATAACCTTGCCAACGCTGGCCAGTTCGTCAGTTGGGTTGTGACCCAGTTTGAAGTATTTCGTCAAATAGCAGAATCCACCACCTCACATGGCAAACTCAAAGACATCAATGTAAATATCGAAGGAAACCACGTTTATTTGGTCTTTGAATACGTGACTGGTGACGCTTCCGGACAAAACATGGTGACCATCGCAACAAACGAAGTGTTCCATCATATTTTGGCGACCAGCCCAATCAAACCAACTCAAGCATTCTTGGATGGCAACTTATCAGGCGACAAAAAACCAAACGCGCACACGCTGCGCTCGGTACGCGGTAAGAAAGTATCCGCCGAAGTGACCATTCCGGCTGAGTTGGTTGAAAAATACTTGCATACAACGCCGGAGTCTATGGTTCAATTTGGCAAAATGACCACGGTGGGCGGTTTACTCAGCGGGACAATTGGCGTCAACGCGCATTACGCAAACGCTCTTGCCGCGCTGTACATTGCTTGCGGTCAAGATGCCGCTTGTGTTGCAGAGTCTGCCATTGGTATCACTCGTATGGATGTGGACACTCAAGGCAACTTGTACGCGTGCGTGACCTTGCCGAACATCATGGTGGGAACGGTTGGCGGGGGCACAGGCCTTCCTACGCAAAAAGCATGTTTGGATATTTTAGGTTTGCACGGCAACGGCAATGCGAAAGCCTTAGCCGAAGTCGCAGCTGCGCTTTGTCTGGCTGGCGAACTCTCGATTGTGGGCGCATTTTGTGCCGATCACTTCTCCCGAGCTCATCATAAATTAGCGCGTAAATAACTGACTCGCCGCTCAGAGAAGACCTTTTGTTTTTCTCTGAGCGCTGAACTTCTGCGGGGCACTTATTCAGATCCTTCTCTTCGATAATTTTCTTTCATGGCTCATTCGTTTTAAACACCGAGTTCGCTCTCATCGATAAAGCCGCCTCTTTACATTGGGCAAAATTGACCGTCAGTTCCGTATCTGTTCACAATTATTCTCTTTCTTACGCGGTTTTTCTTTCTTTTTGTCTATACATAAAATTCAGTAAGTTATCTCAAATTACCAATTCCTGTCGTTACAAAATCGTACTATTTTCAGTAATTGTGTTTTTTATTAGTCACTTATAGCGACTATACTCACCTCTGCAGCTGCTTGATTTTTCTAAATTTATTTTAAAGCTCACACGAGCGTCACTACTCCCGTTAAATGGATTTAAGTCGTTCCTTTGGGTAAGCGAGTTAACTATGAGACGTCAGAAACAAAATGGAATTTCTTGTTGGGTGCTAGGATTCTTAGCCATGTTGCTCTGCTATGCAGGGCCCGTTTCCTCAGAAGAGGATTCCGCTAACTTCGTCAATGCGCGCTTTCTTTATCAAAGTACGTTTGGACCAACGCCAGCCTTGATTGATCAAGTCGAAGAAGTTGGCATTGAAAGTTGGATCAAACAACAACTTCTTCTTCCGGCGACCTATCATCGTCCTCTCTACGACACTCCTTTTAGCAAAGGAGCACAAGCAAATCGAGAAAATGCTTGGTATCAAATTGTTCTCACATCAGAAGACCAGCTTCGTCAGCGAATGGCATTTGCGTTAAGCCAAATACTCGTGGTCTCGCGCTATGGCGGAGCACTATCGAGCAAGCCAACAGGCCTAGTGGACTACTACGATGTGTTGGTGAAGTATGCCTTTGGTAACTATCGTGATCTTCTACACGAAGTGGCTATCCACCCGGCGATGGGCAACTACCTATCAATGATGGGCAGCACTAAGGAAAATACTTCAACAGGCGCGCTACCGGATGAAAACTTTGCCAGAGAACTGATGCAGCTTTTTACGTTAGGACTTTACGAGCTAAACCTTGATGGCAGTGTAAAACGTGATCCTAAAACCGGAAAACCGCTGCCGACCTACTCTCAAACTGATATCCAAGAACTGGCCCGTGCGCTAACTGGTTGGAAAAATTCAGACACGGCATTTGTTGAACCCATGCGCGTGATAAACAGCCGACATGACACCAACGAAAAAACCGTGTTGGGAACAACCATTCCTGCGGGTTTGACCGCCCAAGAAGAGCTCTCACAAGTGCTGGATATATTGATGTCTCATCCTAACATTGCGCCATTTGTGTCGAAGTTTCTGATTCAACGATTCGTCTCTTCTAACCCAAGCCCGGAGTACGTTGCGCGAGTTGCTCGCGTATTCAACAACAACGGAAAAGGGGTTAAAGGTGATTTAAGCGCAGTGATCCGCGCGGTTTTACTTGATAACGAAGCCATGGGGTTAACCAACACGCCGCCAATAAAAGTGAAAGAGCCCATTTTGGTGCTCACCAACTTCCACCGAGCCGCAGGCTTTACACTTACCGCTGTGCGCTATGACGGAGCAACAACAGTGATGAACACCGCAGAACAAGGCGCACTGCGTTCTCCTTCAGTATTTAATTTCTACTCGCCAGACTATCAACCTTCGAATGAGTTTGTGCAGTCAGGCATGGTGTCACCCGAATACGAATTGCTCGATTGGTCAGTGTATACCGATCTGGTCAATTTCATGCTCAGTAGCACTCGCTCGGGTGGTGGCGATACTTATACGCTGGACTTTAGCGAACTGTATTCCCTACTCGATGATCACGAAGCTCTCGTTGAGCGTGTCGATGAACGATTCTTTGCGGGTACGGCTTCGCCTGAACTCAAAGCGCTTTTGCTAGAAGTGTCGGATGAGTATCGAACCGATTACGTACCAACAACAAAACTCGCACTCGTTATCTTTACTGCGATTTCTGGCGATGAGTTTTACATTCAGGATTAGGGGTGAATTATGGACATTTCGAGACGTAACTTTCTAAAAAGCACCGCATCGTTTGGGGCGATCGCTTCACTCGGATTGCCGGGTTATTCACTTGCCGCGCCTTCAAATGATTTCCGAGCGCTAATCTGTGTGTACTTAGCTGGCGGAAACGACGCGATTAATACCATATTGCCGCTATCTGATTTTCACTACAACCAGTACGCCAATGTGAGAGGATCTCTTTCTGTTGCCAAAAATACCATTATTCCCATTGGATTGAATGCGAACGACGCAAACAACAACGCCGTTCCGCTTGGGCTGCATCCTAAGTTGTCGGCACTTGCTCCACTATTCCAACAAAGCGATGCTAATTTGGTGCTCAATAGTGGCATTCTCAACCAACCTGTGACAAAGCAAGCCATCGAACAAGGTGATGTTCCACTGCCAGAGCAGCTGTTTTCTCACAACTCACAGACCGCATCTTGGTTGCGCGGTGGGATGGATGCTTCTACGAATTTAGGTTGGGCTGGACGCATGCTCGATGTGCTAACGTCAGACGCTCAAATCACACCGCTGTATAGTGTGCATGGCGATACGTTGTGGTTGAAGGCCATGGAGCACCGTCAGACCGTACTCAAAAAAGACAAAGCGGTTCAATTGACGGCGGTTGGAAATCCAGTTTACGAAGAGATTTATCAAAAACTGCTCTCACAAAGCGCAGATAACCCGTTCAGTGGGCATTTTAATTTGATGGTCGACGAATCCATGATGATGAGCAACATCCTCGCGGAGCAACTGAAACTGATCGACGACGCGCCTTTATTCTCCTCTTCTACACTCGGCAAACAAATGCAGACCGTGTACAAATTGATCGCCAGCCAGAGTGCGCTTAGTCAGCAGCGACAAGTGTTCTTTGTAAAACATACAGGATACGACTTACATGACTCGCAACTCGCGCGACACCCATTGTTACTCGAAGATCTCGCCACCAACCTAAATGCCATGTATCGCGCAGTTGATAAGCTCGGTATGAGTAAAAACGTGACCACGTTTACGATGTCTGACTTTGGTCGACGAATGACCAATAATGGTAACGGTACCGATCACGGCTGGGGCGGTCATCAGTTATTGATAGGTGGTGCGGTAAATGGCAGTGCGCCGATCGGTACGTGGCCAGAATTAACACTTGGAGGGCAAGATGATTACTCAAAAGGTCGGTTGATTCCGGTTATTGCCGCAGACCAAGTTGGCTCAACTCTCGCACAGTGGATGGGAGTGAGTGACAATGCTGCACTGGAATACGTATTCCCGAACATCCGTAATTTCACCACATCTAACCTTGGCTTTATGGCTTAAGCTAAGTAGCTTAGTTTCGTTTATTTAATTGTCAAAAAAGGGAGCACAATGCTCCCTTTGCAATATCATCTATGTTAACGAAGGTTCATTAAACTTCGTCACGACGACGTTCGTTACAAAGCTTGATAGCGCGCTCAAGTAATTCTAGCGCGGATTGTTCACACTTAGGCAGAGCCGCATCACTTTCACCAATTGGCGTTACGCGGTCACCCCACTTCAGCACTGCTGCACCCCACGTCAAACCTGCACCAAACGCAGCCAGAAGCATGTTATCGCCAGGATTTACTCGGCCTTGCTCTACCGCTTCACACAATGCAATTGGCACCGTTGCCGCAGAGGTATTGCCGTAGTTTTGAATGTTCACAAACGCTTTGTCTTGAGGAATACCGGAAAGGTCGCACAACGTTTGAATAATACGGATGTTCGCTTGATGCGGAATCACCACATCAATTTGTTCCGTCGTCAACTGAGATGCTTTTAGTACGGTTTTCGCCGCTAGGCCCATGCCTTTCACTGCGCGTTTGAAGATCTCTTGACCCACAAAGTTGAAATCCCAGTAACCGTTATCTTCCGCAAAGCGGTCCATACAAGTACCAAACTTCGGCACAGAAAGAATATCGCGACCTTTGGCATCACAACCAATTTGCGATTGCAGCAAGCCCGTTTCTTTCTCTGTGCGAGATAGAACCACCGCACCCGCGCCGTCACCAAATAGAACCGCGGTATCACGCATCGCCCAGTCAATGTAGAAAGACAAACGTTCCGCACCGATGATGATGGCGTGTCGATAGTTCCCGGACTGAATCAAACGCGTGCCCGTTTCTAGGCCGTATACAAAACCGGTACATGCTGCGTTTAAGTCGAAAGCCGCCGCTGAGCGAATGCCCAGATTTTGCTGCACTTTAGACGCAATGTTTGGAATAAGTGAATCAGGAGAGCACGTTGCAACAATGATTAGGTCGATTTCGCTTGCTTCAACGCCTGCTCTTGCCAACGCATGCTGAGCGGCTACTGTCGCCATATCTGAAGTATTTACATGGCTAATACGGCGATTTTCGATACCTGTTCGGGTGCGAATCCACTCATCTGAAGTATCAAGGAAAGTGCTAAGATCATCGTTAGAGAGCACGGTTGGCGGTACACATTTCCCCCAACCTGTAATTTCAGCGTAGTAATTTGTCATCGCAGACCTATTTATTGTTGTATTTTAATGAAATATCTAAGAACCTGATCCGGTTCTATTATAAAACTTGCTATTCCATAAAATTTGCAAGTAAAAAGAAAGTATACGCATTATGAAGCTGACTGGTAAGTCATGTTTTCATCAAGTTGTTATAAAGGAAGAAGTCATGTCATCGTTTAAAACTCGTTGCCCATCTTGTGGCGGTTTAAATCGTGTCCCTAATGAGCGTGTTGCAGAATCTGCAACGTGCGGTAAATGTAAGAGCCCGCTTTTAGATGGCGCGCCTATTGAAGGTACACTCGATAACTTTTCTGCACTATTAGAAAGCTCAACGCCAGTTGTTGTCGATTTTTGGGCTCCATGGTGCAATCCGTGCGTCGGCTTTGCTCCTGTTTTCTCGGATGTCGCGCAAGAACAAGCAGGAACGGCTCGTTTTGTAAAGATTGATACTGAAGCCCAACAACAGCTTGCGGCACAGTTTGGTATTCGCAGCATTCCAACCATCATGGTATTTAAGAACGGTCAGCGCGTTGATATGCTGAATGGTGCGCTGCCTAAATCGCAGTTTGATCAATGGTTAAATCAAGCACTTACAAAATAATCCCAACCTTGAGCCTGCCAGTCTGGCAGGCTTTTTTATGCAGCAAATTGCCATATAATTTCGACAAATTTTATTTGTCGATACGACACAAATTTATCATTTTACATGCCTACTAATTAGCCTCATATTCGCGCCGAATAACCCCCAGATTTCTCTTAATTTATAGGCGCAAAACATTGGAAAACACAGTCGTTTCTGCAGCATCACCACGAGTTACAGTTCCAGTCGTCGCACTGTCTCTTTACGCGGTTGCTTCAGGCTATTTGATGAGCTTGATCCCACTCATGCTCGGCGAATACAACATCTCTGCTGATTACGCGAGTTGGTTGGCGAGCGTGTTTTATGGCGGCTTGTTGATTGGTGCCATGTTTATCGAACGCATTGTTCGCAATGTTGGCCACCGCAAAGCATTTATTGGCTGTTTGGCTGCCTTTTCGCTCACCATCGTTGCCCTACCAGCATTCCCGAATGGCCTAGTTTGGCTCGTTGCGCGCTTTATTGCTGGTGTAGCAGTTGCAGGTGTGTTCGTGATCGTTGAATCCTGGTTGATGTCAGGCGACGAAGCATCACGCGCAAAACGCCTAAGCCTATACATGCTTTCTCTGTACGGCGGCTCGGCTCTAGGTCAATTTGGTATTGGCGTTCTTGGCGTAAGTGGCGGCGTACCCTTTGTTGCGATTACAACATTGATCCTAATGGCGATGCTGGTACTGATGTTTATTGATTGCGAACAACCGAATAGCCATGAATCGACTTCATTGTCATTCAAACAGATTGCAAAACTCAATCATGCAGCGATCATCGGTTGCGTCGTATCTGGTTTAACCTTGGGTGCGATTTACGGCCTTATGCCTGTTGAATTGGCGAACCGTAAAATTACCCACCAAGACATTGGTACGCTTATGGCGTTGGTGATCCTTGGCGGCATGTTGGTTCAACCTATGGTGACCACATTAAACAAATACATGAGCCGAACAGTCTTAATGGCGTTCTTCTGTATTTTGGGTATTTTCTCTATCGGTTTGACGTTCATCTCTACGTCTACCGCAGTGTTGGCGGCGTCGCTTTTCCTATTGGGCATGGCCACGTTTGCTCTATACCCAGTGGCAATCAACCTCGGCTGTGAAGGACTTGATGAACGCTTTATTGTCTCTGCAACTCAAGTCATGCTGTTTAGCTACAGCGTAGGCTCAGTAGCAGGCCCAGTGGTTGCAGACAAATTTATGGGCCAAGTACACGGCTTGTTGGGTTACTTGTTTGCGGCTTTGGTAGCGACATGCGTTTACATGTTGCTTGCAGCGAGCAAAACCAAACAGCAAATGGCTGCGGGCCTATAAAGCTAAAACAACCAAATGACCATTGAAAACGAGGGCTATCTGCCCTCGTTTTTTTATGCGTTTTTCATTAACTGCTTTCGATAACGTGTTGGCGAAATGCCGTAAAACTTCTTAAATCGATGCGTAAAGTTGTACGGGTCTCGGTATCCCAATCGATTAGCAATCATCGCAATTGACCACGCCCGGTATTGCAACAAGTCAGCTGCTTTGTGCATTCGCAGCTCGATCAACTTGCTCCTCGGACTCATATTGAAGAGCTGTTTCGACAAACGGTTTAGCTGTTCTTCACTAATAAAACATCGCTTCGCCATTTCACTGACAGTCCAAGGCAAATGCAGTTGCCCTTCTATCTCATTAAACAAGGTCTGAACACGCGAAAGCGACGTACTGATTGGTGTTTCCACACTTTGCACCAACCGTTGAACTTCACTGATCAATAACTGACGAAAACCAGAGCGTCCGCCGATTTCGTTGTAGAGCAAGGTCATCAACGACCAAATCTGTTCTGAGCCACAAAATGGAATCACGCACTGGCCAAGATCATTGAGATGATGCCATGTAGGTGCATTTTGCGGCAGCAACCAGACCATTTTCCAACTTCCCAAACGCGGGTTGATCTCGAAACGAAAGCAAGTGTCTACGGGCAAGATGGTCAGCGTATATGGTTCGATCTCCTTAACGCAGTTCGGCGTAATCAACACACCGCCGCCTTCTAACGTGAATAACAACGTATGCACGCCCACCTTGTCACGCTCAACGTGATAACCGTCGTGCAGCTCAGCCAATCCCGCCATAAAAATATCGGCACGTTGCCATTCTGGAATTTCCGTTAGCGTAAGAAAACGTTCTTTGCACGCAGGTGCAAGGTAGACGTCATCGTGCCACTCATGTTGAGGAGAGAATTGACCGATGACGGATTCGCACAGGTTTTGTCGATTTTCGAACATGTATTTATGCCTCGGTTGGTTTTATATTCCCCCACAAACTGAGGAGTGACTATGACGAACAACACTGACATCAAAAACCAAACAAATCCTATGTCTGGCGACTTGTTACGTCAGATTATTCGCTTAGGTTTTCCCGTCGCAATCCAAAGCGCGCTTGTCGCGATATTGGCATTGGCTGATGTTCTCATGGTTAGTGACTTTGGTAAAGAAGCGACAGCAGCTGTGGGAATTGCGTCAAAATGGCATTTCGTGGCGATCATGATCATGGCCGGTCTAGCCTCTGCCAACGGCACGCTCGTTGCTCAATATTGGGGGCGAAATGATGCCGTCAGTGCCAAAACCGTCACTGGAATCGCCATCCGATTTGGCTTAAAAGTGCTTATCCCAGTGACGTTGATCATCACGCTTGGTAGCGAACTCATCATGCGTTTACAAACCAGCGATACACGAGTGATTGAGTTGGGTGCGACTTACTTGTGGTATGCGTTTCCGGTGCTGTTACTTACGCATATCGTCATCGTGCTCGAAGCCAGCATGCGCTCCTCGGGAGACACCGTCACTCCGCTATTAATGGGTGCAATGACCATCGTCCTTAATATTGGTTTGAATTTCTGGTTAATCAAAGGCGGCTTTGGCATCCCAGCAATGGGGGTCGCTGGTGCTGCATTCGCTACGACCATTTCTCGCTTGTTCCAAGTACTCGCCATGATTGCCTACATGCGTTGGCGGAAGCACTGGTTGCTGGAAGTAAAAGAAGGCTCTGAACGCCCTTCGCTGTGGCTGTCTTATCGTCGTCTTGCGCTACCAATGACGCTGGGTGCACTACTTTGGGCAATCGGCACCATGGTTTATCAGATGATTTTTGGCCACATGGGGACAACCGAATTGGCGGTATTTAGCATGCTCGGCCCATTTGAATCACTCTGTTACTCAATTTTCTTTGGGATTTCTGTGGCGTGCTCTGTGATGATTGGTCAATCCTTGGGGCGTGATGCCTTTGAGCAAGCTGAACACATGGCAAAATTCTTTATCAAAGCAGTCTTTGTGTTTGGTATTTCCATCGGCGTACTGTTGCTTCTTAATCGTGAGTTGATCATTGCAGCATTGAATTTAGACAACCCTGAGCTTTACCCACTCGCAGCCCCTGCGGTGATGATTTTGTGCTGCGCGATTTGGTTGCGTATGTTGAACATGATCATCATTAACGGGATTATTCGAGCTGGTGGCGACAACGTATTCTGCTTACGCATGGACTTTATCGCCATGTGGATGACAGGCTTGCCACTTTGTGCAATCGCTGCGTTTGTTCTTGGTTGGGAGTTTAAGTACGTGTATGCACTGATGATTGCAGAGGAAGTCGTTAAGTTGGCGTTGTGTTATCGTCGATATACGCAAAAGTATTGGATAAAGAATCTAACCGTCGTTACGACTTCTTAGTATCGCGTTCTTCATTGATTCTTTTGTGGCGGTTCGATGCATTGGCAGCTGGTTTTTCAGGAACCTCGCGTTTCTCGTGCAGCAGGTGCCGAACTGCCAGAATCGGATGTTTTAGTAACATTCTCGGGCCTGAATAGCGCATCACTAAACGCATCTGTTCTTTAGGTTCGGGTTTATAGCAGTGGATTGGGCACTTGTTACACGTCGGTTTTTCTTCTCCGTATGGGCATCGGTCCAATCGCACTTCCGCGTAATCAAGCAGTTCACGGCATTCGCTACACAGCGCATCTCTGGTTCCATGATGATCATGGCAATACACCTCCACCATCGCTTTGACGGTTTTAAATTCGATGGCGAGTTTGCCAAGTAAAATATCGCTCATGGTATTGCCCAAAATCACAGTTGGAGAGTGTAGAGTTCTAAAGTTCGGCCATTATCATATTGCTGCTCAACACGTTCAAATTCGAAACCGAGTTTTTTCAGCAAACTTATACTACGAATATTATCATTATTCGTAATCGCGACCAGTTGACTAAGTTGCATCGCTTGTTTCGCGTACTCGATCACTGCCTTTGCTGCTTCTATAGCAAAACCTTGGCCGTAAGCTGAAGGAAGAAAACCATAGCCGATGTCGTAAGCGTTCAAGGTATCACGCTTCACTAACCCACAAATGCCTAGCGGCTGTTTTGTCTGCTTATCTTCAACCACCAGCAAGCTCACACCTTTCTTTTCTTCCATACGCAGCATGTTCTCTTTGATGTAACGAACCGCTTCGTAATCGGTTCGCATTTGCTTATCCCCAACAAAGCGATAAAAGTCAGGGTGGTTGTAGAGCTCCAATATAAATGGCGCATCATCTACACTCACTAGACGCAGTATCAATCGTTCGGTGGTCAAAGTTTTCATACGAACTCCATTATGGTTGTAACTTGGATGAAAAATCACTATCCTGCCCCGCTAAATTAAAGGACCAACACCATGAACCGCAAGAAGAAAATCAATCAGATCTTAAAAGCGAAGCAGAAGAAGCACAACGCGAAGCTGCATAAAAGCAACAAACCGCGCTACATCTCTAAAGCTGAGCGCGCGAAAATGGAAGCCGAAGAACAACAGCAATCTTCTGAAAACGTTGTAGAGACAGCAACTGCTGACCAAGCTTAAAAAGAAAAGCCGCATAATGCGGCTTTTTTACTTTTAGAAAAGAATATTGAACTTAGTATTCAAGGCTGTAGTTCAGTGTAAACGTGCGGCCTCGACCTTTGTAATCATACGCCGCCGCATCGTAGTGAGCGGCGTACAAAATCTGTGCACGTTGACCCCAAGCCGTGGTGTAATCTTCATCAAACAGGTTTTGAATACCAAAGCCAAGCTGACCGACTGGCAAATTCACATTGCCCAGTAGATCAAACGTGGTGTAACCATCAAGCTTGTTGTTAGCATCATCTTCGTAATCAAACATGGTTTGGCTTTGTAGACGCACTGAATAATCATCCTGATAGTAAGCCGCCCACGCGTTCGCTTTTGATGTGCTTGCTTTACCTGCGCTTAAGTCTTCCCACTTCCCGTTGGTTTTCAGCTCAGACACGACATAATGACCAGAAGCACCCAATAGGATGTCGCTGCTTACCCAATAATTGATGTTTGCTTCTGCGCCGTACACACGTTGCTCATCATCGACGTTGGTGATTAGAAGCGTCTTTTTATCGTACTTGATGGAGTTGTCCGACACCGAGTAGTAACCCGCCGCTTGCAGTGCGACGGTATCGGTATCTAAGCGATAACCAATTTCGTAGCTGTCCGTTTTAATGCCCGACATTTTTGAATCGGCTACGTTAATGCTGTCTTTGAGTGCGTAGTGCCCGTTGGCATCAACGGCCTCGTAGCTGCCTTGACCGTAGTATTTCGCTGGGTCTGCTAATTCAAAACCTTGTGAGAAGTTCGCCCACAATTGAGATTCATCATTCAACTGATAAATTGTCCCAACATTAAACAAACTCACCGAGTAATCAGTACTGCCACCCGGCACTGCATCGGCAGACACACCTTTGCCCAAAGCAATGTTCTTCTGCACGCTGTATGCGACAAAATCATCAATCTTGTTGTCCATATATTGATAACGGTATCCCGCCTGCACAGACCAATCTTGATTGATTTGGTAATCACCCTGCACAAACATCGCGTAAGAGGTTACGTCTACACCAGGATAACGCCCCACTTCCGCATACGTTCGGTTAATTAGGTTACCTGAGTTGTCAGCGATGGTTTTGTCGAACAAAGCTTGGTTGCTATCGAATCGATCCAGGTATGCATCCACACCGTAAACGGCACTGAATGCACCCCAACTTTTCGCCAGCGCTAAACGCCCCGCAAACACTTCGGTTTCTTGTTGTGAAGAGCTTTGGTAATACGGTGTAAAGGTTTGATCTTCGCTGCGGTAAGACAATTCACCAATCAATTGATGACCGAATACGTTGTCGTGTGCGTAGTTTGCACTTAAAAGTACACGCTCTGTACCATGCTCACGATCGGAATCGAACCCTTTTCGCACATCAACAAATTTGCTATTAACAATGTACAAGCCGTATGGCGAATCTTGCTGGCTGTCATAGTATTGCGCGACAAGGTTTAACTTGCTGGCATCGGAGATTTGGATCTCTGCCGACCCCATAACATCAAGCGTTGAGTTGTATTGCAGAGAACCTTGAGAAATGTCTGGCGTGACAATGTCACCATTTCCGTCAAATGCACCTTGTGTCTCGGAATACACCACTGAGCCACGTGCTTTTACGATGTCATTTCCACCAGCAACGGATTGTGCGACTTTGTAGTCAAAATCATCGCTGCTGTTGAAGCCTGACGTACCGCCGACAAAAGATTCAAACGCCAATTCATCTGAGTACGCTTTTTTAGTGATGATGTTAATGACACCACCCGTCGCACCAGCCCCATAAATGGAGGTCGCGCCTGACAGCACTTCAATTCGTTCGATGTTGAACGGGTCAATCGCATCCAATTGACGACTGATAGGACGAGAAGATTGCAGAGAAACGCCATCAATCATGACCAGCATGGCTCTGCCACGCAGATTTTGGCCGTAGTTTGTCCGGCCGCCAGTGCCAACATCTAAAGAAGGGATCGTGGCAGAAAGAATATCACCCAGAGTTTTACCTGCTCGGTATTGTTGAGCAATTTCTTCTTGCCCTACAAACCAAACCGTACCGGGAATATCAGAGATGGATTTTGGCATGACGCTGCCAACCACGACTAATTGTTCATCTGCTGCGTTTTGAGACGCCAGTTGCTGAGCTTGTTCTGCAGCCAATGCTTGCGCTGCATATCCACTGCTCATCGCTAATACGATGAGGTTTAAAGAGAACTTCCTATTTGTCATTGTATTTATCTTTTTGTTGTAGCCAAAGAATCGACAATGATACTTATTATCAATAACAAATCGAGCACTGTTACATAGGTTAACGAATTGTTAACTATTGCTCTTTTGCATGATTAACTGACGGTTTTTTGCAGCTCTCGGGCAGTCCTCGCAGAGCTTTCTTCCTTCACACTTGTACACCAAGCAGCAGCTTTTTCTGACCAATTTGAGCGGTTGCTCGTGAGGCACACCATGCAAAGCATCGATATGACGCTCATCCAGCCCCAGAGCACTAAGCCACAAGCTAGCGTGCTCTTTAATGATGGCATCGGTCAGTTGAGGGAAATGTTGCTGTAACCTTAACAAGCACGCCAAAATACCGTCTGACATCAACTGATGAGTAAACCCCGGACGAATGCGAATCCACTCGTTCATCTGTTCTTGATAAAAATCGAACAAAGCTCGAATTTGACGCCCTGCCTGCGCAATCAATATTGTGTGACTACCTTGAATATGTTCCTGATCCGCAAAGCGAAATCCTCTTACAAAGCAGGGCTGTAAGTACTGCGCCATATTGCGTAAATTCGGGAGCGATTGAAAACCGTAGATAGAGACAAGCGCAACGTAGATTGGCTGCCAACAGAGCAAATCCCATGTTCTTGTGAGCCAATACGCCCTTCCGGCCTCTGGGTACGTTTCAGAAAGTTGACGATACAACTCTTGAACGATGGGATTGATATCATTATCGATATGAATGGCATTCGACTCAATGCGACCAATATCGCCATGTAAATAAGGAGTGATGGTTTGCGATGTTTGAAAGAGTTGCGGGAAGAATGGCTCGGACATGATTGCGTGCGGTTACGGTTTGAGATCTGCCCCCTTTATACTTAACCATGAATCGCAATGCAAACTATTATCTTTTGTATTTGTGCATTTTATATACCGTTGACCAGCGCTCCAAGTCAGTATCCATTTCGTTGCTCAACCACTTGAGTAAAACGACACACTATAAAATTCAACAAATGATTAAATCGTCAGCAGGTTTTGAGGTATTTCGATTTAAAAATGCCACAGCATAAAAACACGTTGGTAAAAGGTCTGTAACAGTTCGCTCTGATAGCGTGAGTTATTGCCAATAATTGAATATTGCTGTTTCTTATCCAGCGGAATGTGAACAACATGAAGTATTTTCCATCTGAATATCGGGACAATATAACTAGGTAATTTGGCTATATAGCCCTCTGTTTTGAATAAGGAAATCCACATGTTGTATCTTGAGTTTCTATTTTTGCTCGTGATGCTGTATATCGGCTCACGCTATGGTGGTATCGGCCTCGGGGTCGTATCTGGTATTGGTTTGGTGATTGAAGTCTTTATCTTTAAGATGCCGCCAACCTCCCCTCCTGTCACCGTTATGTTGATCATCCTAGCGGTTGTAACATGTGCATCGATTCTTGAAGCCGCAGGCGGTTTGAAATACATGCTTCAAGTTGCCGAACGTGTGCTTCGTAAAAACCCAAAACGCGTCACCCTGATCGCTCCTTTTGTGACTTACTTTATGACTTTCTTGCTCGGTACAGGTCACGCGGTTTACTCCATTATGCCAATCATTGGCGACGTTGCATTGAAAAACGGCATTCGTCCTGAGCGTCCAATGGCGGCGGCTTCTGTCGCTTCTCAAATCGCAATCACAGCCTCACCAATTTCAGCGGCCGTGGTTTACTACTTAGCGCAACTCTCTGATATTCAGCACGAGATCACTCTGCTTTCTATTTTGCTCGTTACGGTTCCAGCAACACTATTCGGTACGTTGCTAATGTCACTTTACAGCATCAAACGCGGTAAAGAACTGGAAGACGACGAAGAATACCAAGAGCGTTTGAAAGATCCTGTGTGGCGTGAAAAGATCCTCAACACAACTGCAACGTCTCTTGACGAAGTGCTACCAACAAGTGCTCGCAACTCTGTGTTGCTGTTCATCGCTTCTATCTTGGTTATCGTCGTTATCGCGATGTGGCCAGACATTCGTACCATTGTGGATGGCGCGAAGCCAATTAGCATGGCCGTTGTCATTCAAATGATGATGCTCTGCTTCGGCGGTATCATTCTTCTTGCAACCAAAACTGACCCGCGTGACGTGCCAAACGGTGTGGTCTTCAAATCGGGTATGGTGGCGGCAATTGCTATCTTCGGTATCGCATGGATGTCTGATACTTACTTCCAATACGCAATGCCTCAATTCAAATCTGGCATTGTAGAGATGGTAACGAACTACCCTTGGACGTTCGCGCTTGCGTTGTTCATTGTATCGGTTGTGGTGAACTCTCAAGCAGCAACAGCTCGTATGATGCTGCCTGTTGGTCTTGGCTTGGGTCTAGATCCCGCACTGCTTATCGGCCTAATGCCAGCGGTGTACGGTTACTTCTTTATTCCTAACTACCCTTCTGATATCGCGACAGTGAACTTCGATACATCAGGTACAACTAAGATTGGTAAGTGGTACTTCAACCATTCATTTATGTCGGTAGGTTTGATTGGTGTGATCGGCGCGTGTTGCTTAGGTTACGTACTAGGACAAATCATCATTCCTTCATAAACAACCTGTAAAGTAAGATTGGAAGGCGAGTCATTGTACGCATAAGTACAGCCTGAATGGCTCGCCTTTTCTTTGTCTAGTCTGATGCTTACAGCAAGAAATCATCATCAATCGCGACGAAATTATCAGCACAATCAATCAAGGTTTGCGAGGTTAACCTTGGTACACCATAGACGGTGACCTTCTTGTTGTAGCGCTGCTGAATACGTTCCACCAGCAAACTGAAGTCGCCATCACCAGAAACCAAAATCACGCGGTCAACATCAGGCGCAATCTCAATCGCATCGAGCGTGATACCGACATCCCAATCCCCTTTGGCGCTGCCATCTCGACGCTGAATGTAAGGCTTCAACATCACCTCAAATCCCACACCTCTTAGAATGTGATGAAACTGGCGTTGCTTCGGATCGTTACTGGCAATGGCATAAGCTTTTGCGCTTACTACTTCCTTTTCTTGTGTCGCGACATACCAAAACTGGTTGTAGTCAAAGTTACTGCGATACGCTTCGCGACAAGTGTAATAAACGTTTTGAACGTCAACGAGAATGGCGATTTTTTCTTTGTGGTCTGATTGCATGGTGATCTCATACCGATAATTTGCCGCCTACCCTAAGCCAGATCGCTCAAAAGCACAATGAGCCAATTCCACTAAACTTAACGTATAAACGGAAAATCGCGTTTTTAGGAGTGAGTCATGGGTGGAAAGTTATTGGTGATACTGCTTTTGTGCGTCTTTGCCTCGACGGCACTCGGCTATCCTGCGCACACTCAATACTGGCCGCATCGCAGTGTTCTGTATTTCGCGCCTGAAAATGATGATTACGTAAAACAGTTCTTGCTTGAAGCATTGATGCACGAGTGCGAGTTAGTTGATAGAGATGTCGTCACACTGGTGATCACAGAAGATGGCTACACCGTGCCAAGCTGGCTTAAAGAAGAGTTTGATTTAAAGATACTCGCAGAGATCTACAGCGTGAAAAAAGGCGAACACACTGCAATTTTACTCGGTAAAGATGGCTTAGAAAAGTACCGCTGGGGGGCAGAAACCGACTGGCAATACATTAACGATTTGATTGACCAAATGCCGATGCGAAAACAAGAGATGCAGAGGCAACGTAGCCCCTGCGAAATCTGAAGCACTTGAGGAAATGAAGACTCGTGAAGAAACAGGATTCTTCGTTACTTTCCGAACCACGCCAACTTATTATGCAGCTGCGTAACGCTCCCCACCACTATCAATGCAGGGCTTACTGCTTGCTCTGCCATGTTAGATAGTTCATTTAGTTTACCTTGGAACACACGTTGCTCTGGTCGCGTCCCATTTTCGATGATTGCGCATGACATTTCTGGGTCTAAGCCGTGCGTGATGAGCTTGTCCATAATGTGACTGCTTTGCTTCAACCCCATGTAGAACACAAGCGTGTTGTTTGATTGCGCTAACGAGTGCCATTCAATTTCGCGACCGTCTTTTTGCACGTGACCCGTGATGAATTGAACGCTTTGCGCATGATCACGGTGCGTTAATGGAATACCTGCGTAAGCCGTCGCGCCAGCCGCAGCGGTGATCCCTGGCACCACTTCGTATTGAATACCGTATTCTGCAAGCTCTTCCAACTCTTCACCGCCGCGTCCAAAGATAAATGAATCTCCACCTTTTAGGCGCACAACGCGTTTCCCTTCTTGCGCTTTTTCCACCAAAATTTGGTTGATCTGATCTTGCGGTACGCAGTGAAAATCGAGCTTTTTCCCGACATAAATCATCTCTGCGGATGCCTGTGCTAACTCTAGAATCTCTTTCGATACCAAACGGTCATACACTACAACTTCAGCCGCTTGAATCGCTTTCAAACCTTTGACCGTCAGTAAATCCGGATCGCCAGGCCCAGCACCAACAAGAGAAACAAAGCCGCTGTTTAAAGATGAGTTCGCAGTAGTCATATCAACGCCTATCGGAAAATTTGGATATAAAGAGTAACACTCACTTAATTGGCTTAGGGTTCAAACTACCCCAAGGAGTTATTACTTTTTATAGCCAAATCAATACAATACCTATCGAAAGTTAAATGAGTTGAATAGCCCTACCCACCAAAGATAGGGCCAAATAAAGCGGTTTATTTTGCGATTGCAGGTTCCGCAATAACGTCCTCTTCAACACTTAGAGAAGGCGCTGTTTTCGCATGAGTTAGGTACAGTGGCAGACAAGTCATGACAAGACCACCGATGATGTTACCTAGAATGGTTGGGATTAAGTTGAAGTTCAACCAAGTCGCGATACCAAAGTCCGCACCTAGAATCATACCTAGTGGGAACAGGAACATGTTTACCACAGTGTGCTCAAATACGAGTGCGAAGAAGATGAAGATTGGGAACCACATCATTGCAACGCGACCGGATACTGAACGCGCAGTCATGTTGCCAATCACGCCTAGACACACCATTAGGTTACAGAAGATGCCGCGTACGAAACACGTGATCCATCCGTCCATACCCATGTTTTCAAAACCAAGGCTACGCGCGGTAGAAACAGCGACAAACTTCTTCGCTACCGCGTTGAGTTCTAGAGAAAAGTTACCGGTTAGAGAGATCGCCACAAGGTAAGCCACAATCAGAGAACCAATCAGGTTACCCAAACCTACCAGCCCCCAGCAACGGAAAATGCGCCCCCAAGTGATGCCCGGACGGTTTGCAAACTTCGCCAAAGGCGCAAGACCAAATACACCTGTAACTAGGTCGTACCCCATCACACTAAGAATCACAAAACCAACAGGGAAAACAAGTGCGCCCACAAGGCCAATTCCCGTTTGCACCATCGCCGTAATCGCGACCACTACCGCTAACGACAAAATAATGCCCGCCATCGTGCCACGAAGCAGAAGGTCGCGCGTGCTTGTATTGGTTTTTGCTTCACCAACGTTGATCATGGTTTGCACGAATTCAGCAGGTTTAAAGTCTGTAGACATGAATGTGTCCTTATTCAAAATTGAAAGTTAAAAGTTGAAGATTGAATAGAGAAAGGCTTCCCGCTGACATCCACTGCTGTCGACATCATCTCGCTTCCCTGTCCCCCGAAAATGATGCTTGGAAAGCCTTTGTCTATTGAATCTATGAAACGGATACTAAAAGGCGAAGAAACATCCCTCCTCCGTGGAGGAGGGCTTAAGCTTACGCTTGAATCTCGACTTCGCCGTTTGTCACGCGCGCTTTGTACGCTTTCACGTTAAAACGCTCGTCTTCCATACAAGCACCTGTTGTCAGGTTAAAGCGTTGCTTTTTAAGCGGGCTCGCCACCCAAAGCTCTCCTTGATGCTCACAAATCAAACCGCGAGAAAGCACGTTCGATTGGAAGAACGGGTCGGTGTTGCTGATAGCTAACACTTCTTCCGCTTCTGTTGGGCGAAATACCGCAACTTGCTGACCATTAACCAAAGCACAAACGCCTGTGCCCGGTACGATGTCGCTGATTTGGCAAATCTTTTCAAATGACATGTTCAACCTTCCCTTATGCTTCAGTGATCGCTACGTGTAGGATGTCGCCTTTCGCTTCAGGATGTTTCTCCGTGAAGGTCGCTGGGCGGTGCTGTTCACGCTCTTGAACAAACACAACGTTGTCATCGCGCTTGTCAGAGTTGATGAAGTGTGCGAAACGAGTCAATTGTGATTCGTCATTGATGGTTGCCGTCCACTCACACTCGTACTCGTCTACAAGCTTCGCTACGTCTGCTTCTAATTGAGCGTTGATGCCAAGTTTGTCTTCAACAATCACTGCGCGTAGGTAGTCAACACCACCTTCCATGTTTTCCATCCAAACTGATGTGCGTTGCAGTGGCGCAGCAGTACGGATGTAGAACATCATGAAGCGGTCGATGTACTTGATTAGCGTTTCTTTATCTAGGTCGCTGGCTAGTAGGTCTGCGTGACGAGGTTTCATGCCGCCGTTACCACAAACGTACATATTCCAACCTGCGTCAGTCGCGATGATGCCAAGGTCTTTACCTTGTGCTTCCGCACACTCACGAGTACAGCCAGAAACACCGAACTTCATCTTATGAGGCGTACGAATGCCTTTGTAACGGTTCTCGATGTAAGAACCTAGGCCAACAGAATCTTGAACGCCGTAACGACACCAAGTTGAGCCAACACATGTCTTCGCCATACGAAGTGCTTTTGCGTACGCTTGACCTGTTTCGAAACCAGCGTCGATAAGCTTGCGCCAGATCTCTGGAAGATCGTCTTTTTGAGCACCAAACAGACCAATACGCTGAGCGCCGGTGACTTTGGTGTACAGGTTGTATTCAGCAGCAACGTTCGCTAGCGCACCCAGTGCTTGAGGCGTTACTTCACCACCCGCCATACGTGGGATAACAGAGTAAGTACCGTCTTTTTGGATGTTACCTAGGAAGTTATCGTTTGTGTCGTGCAGCTTAACCAGTTGTGGCTTAAGGATGTGCTCACCCCAGCAAGAAGCTAAGATAGAGCCTGCCAGTGGTTTACAAACTTCACAGCCGTAACCTTTACCGTATTTCTCTAGAAGCTCATCAAACGTTTTGATCTCTTCAATACGGATTAGATGGAACAACTCTTGGCGTGAGTATGCAAAGTGCTCACATACGTCATTCTTCACTTCGATACCAGATTTAGCAAGCTCTGCGTTTAGGACAGAGGTCACTAGAGGAATACAACCACCACAGCCTGTACCTGCACCAGTCACTGCTTTGATGTCACCCAATGTGTGGTGACCATCAGCAACCGCTTGTGCGATCTTGCCTTTGGTTACGTCGAAACATGAACAGATCACTGCGCTTTCTGGTAGGGCATCCGCACCGAGTGCTGGTTTCTCAGCGCCTGCGTGTGCAGGAAGGATCAACGCATCTGGGTGTTCTGGTAGGTCGATTTCGTTCAACATCAGTTGAAGCAGATCGCCGTAGTCAGACGTATCACCCACCAATACTGCACCGAGCAGTTTCTTGTTGTCTTCAGAAACGATAAGACGTTTGTAAACTTCTTGCTCTTCGTTTTGATAAACGTAGCTCTTACAACCTTCAGTGCGACCATTCGCATCACCGATAGAGCCCACTTTCACACCAAGCAGTTTTAGCTTCGCAGACATATCAGCGCCTTCGAATTTGCTTTCTGTGTTACCTAGTAGGTGATCAACCGCAACTGTCGCCATCTTGTAACCAGGAGCAACAAGGCCGTAGAACATTTCATTCCAAGACGCACACTCACCAATCGCGTAGATGTTCTCATCAGAAGTCTGGCAGTGGTCGTTGATAGCAACACCGCCACGAGGGCCAAGTTCTAGCTCCATTTGGCGAGCCAGTTTGTCTTGTGGACGAATACCCGCAGAAAATACGATGAAGTCTGTCTCTAACTCAGTGCCGTCAGCGAAACGCATGACGTTACGAGCATTTTTACCTTCTGCTGCAATCTCTAGCGTGTTTTTGCTGGTATGAACGTTCACGCCCATACGCTCGATTTTTTGACGAAGTTGATTACCACCAGCAAGGTCAAGTTGCTCAGCCATTAGCTTTGGCGCGAACTCAACGACGTGTGTTTCTACACCGAGAGCCTTTAGTGCGCCTGCAGCTTCAAGACCTAGCAGACCGCCACCGATAACCACGCCTGATTTGCTCTTCTTCGCACACGCTTCGATCGCTTTAAGATCTTCGATTGTGCGGTAAACAAAACAGTCTTTGCTTTCATGACCTTTGATAGGCGGAACAAATGGGAATGAGCCAGTAGCAAGAATCAGCTTGTCGTATTGAACTTCACGACCAGTGCTTGAGTAAACGATTCGGTTTTCACGGTTGATGTTAATCGCGCGCTCACCGATCAACATATTGATGCCGTGTTTCTCGTAAAAGCCTTCTTTAACTAGAGACAGTTCGTCTGCTGTGTGGTGAGAAAAGTAAGAGGAAAGGTGCACACGGTCGTATGCGACACGAGGTTCTTCACAGAAAACGGTGATATCCATTTGCGAGACATCCGTTTTCTCGACTAAGTCTTCGATGTAACGGTGCCCTACCATACCGTTACCGATAACTACTAGCTTCAACTTGCTCATTGTACTTCCTAAGGGTTAGGTTCTTATCACTGAGCGCATTGTTAATTGTGAAAGAAAATTAATACATGATGTAAATCAATTACAAATTCAAACTACCCTAAAGGGGTAGTCGGCTCTATTTGCTCTGTTTACCTATAAAATAAGGTAATTTATTAACGAATATTGGTAGTTTTTACAAAGAACTCTTATAAGCAATCAGCTGCCCATGATAAGTTATGGTTATAAAGAAGAATTTTGTACCGAACAGCGTTCGAAGTGTTTGATAGTTTTAGAAAAAATCAAGCCCCACAATAAAAATCTTTTACTAGCTAACGGATTGCATAAAGACTAGAATCAAAAGTAGTTCATATGGAATGAAAACCATGTGATTTATACCGTAATTGACATATAGAGCGCCGTCCCATGTTTATGAGGCGGCATTTTATTTGGGAGTCATAAAATGTCAGAAAACAACTCTATCTATATCTCAAGCTTAGATATGAACAGAATTACCGCCCTGCTGGATAAGATGCCAAACATCGCTGCAGAGCTTGTTGAGCTAGAAGCAGAGCTTGACCGCGCAACAGTTTTAGAACCAGAAGAGATGCCGTCGAATGTGGTCACCATGAACTCAACCGTTGAGTTTAAATTTGCGGGCGAAGAAAGAACCATGACCAAAACATTGGTCTACCCATCGGAGCTAAAAAGCAGCGATGACATTTCGATTTTTGCTCCTGTTGGTAGCGCACTAATCGGTTTGTCTGTGGGCCAAAAGCTCGATTGGCCAATGCCAAACAAACAAGTGAAGACGATTGAAATTGTCGATATCACATACCAACCTGAGCGTTGTGGTGCACTAAACCGCTAATCCTCAGGAGTCCCGGTGCAAAGGACATCGCAAGACTTTGCACCAGGAGAGCTTCTCGAACTTTCTCTTACATCGTCGCTTTTCACTTTCGGCTTCCCTCACGCTGCCTTGCTAGTCTCTTCGCCAGCCTCTCCAACCTGTTCACGTGTGTTACACATTGTCCATCTGATACAGATTTCGGTCTTTTCAATCGAATTCATACGCTTATCGTTCCGTATCACCTAAACACCGCAATCTAAACTGTTCACCTCGATAGTTTGAAATTATTTTTCCCAAATTTTTCAGCCAGTTAACTAACGGATTACTTCTTGCTTAACCCCTCCCGTACGTAACGAGCCCAGCGTCAATGGTGATGACGTGTTAATTGGAGACGCTCCTTGCCGTTATGAGCGTCAATCGGCTCGTATCTTCTGTTTGGAAAAGGAGAAAGTAAGATGGACTTTAATAAACTGGTGATATTGGCTCGAGCATTTTGCTTGGGGCTGATATTGAGTGTGTTCGCCTCGCCGACTTGGGCGGTTCATGATCTGGGCACCTTCGAACTGGAAGGTAATGCAACAGACGACGCCGTTGCGGGGGATGATTGGGAAAATATTTACGATGGTAGCGACAGTGCCAATGTCGATACTGGAATTCTTCCCGATCCGTCACCTATCTCCATATTTACTGGTGGTCGAAAAGATATTCAAGACATATCAGAATGGTCTCACAAAGATGGTTCTGTACCAGATAAAGATGACTTAACCAATGCTTACGCTGCTGCCTACGGCGTCGATAACGGCGGTGGCGGTTCGGATTTGGTCATTTATTTTGGTGCCGACCGTTTTGCGAACGTAGGTGATGCCTTTATGGGTTTCTGGTTCTTCCAAGATGATGTCCAAGCCCTTGATGACGGTTCGTTCTCTGGTCAACACGTTGTGGGCGACGTTTTGGTATTGATTGATTATCCGCAAGGTGCGAATGATGAACCTTACGCCGCATTGGTAACTTGGGATCCAACCTGTTCAAAAGCGGACAGTAATGACCCTGCCCCTGGCGATTGTGCAGCCAAAAACTTACGCCTACAAGCGGAAACCAGTGGTGCAAACCCTGCTGACTGTTCTGCTGTCAATGATGGTGACTTTGGTTGTGCAACCACCAACAAAGGTGAAACACCAATCCCATCACCTTGGCCATACACTGCAAAAAACGGCACAATGAACGCTTTCCCATACGAAAGCTTCTATGAAGGTGGTGTAAACCTCACTCAACTGCTTGGCGGAATCGACGGCACAGCGTCTTGTTTCAGCAGCTTCATGGCTGAAACCCGTTCGTCTGCTTCATTCACCGCATCTTTGAAAGACTTCGTTTTAGGTCAATTCCAGTTATGTGGTATGGAACTTGTGAAAACATGTCCAACTGGTGCGTTATCACCAAGTGGTGACTCAATCATCTACAACTACGAGATCAAAGTAACCAATACTGGCTTTGGTGCACTTTACGACCTTTATGTTGAAGATATTACCGCTGGCGATTCATTCACTGCTGACGTTCTTGCCGCTGGCGAAACTGCAACATTTACTGGTTCCTTTGTTTCGCTCATCAACGGTGTAGAAAATGAGGCTACGGCGAGCGCAGCCATCAAAGATGGTGGCGAACCTGTGCTTACTAAGTCTGACACAGATAGCTGTCCTCCACTTACTCCAGTGGGCGCATTGAGTATCACTAAAGACTGTACAACCTACGTTGAAGAAAACGCATCTGGCGCGTACGGATTAAGAGTGAACTACGAAGGTAAAGTATGTAACGACAGTAAAGTGAAACTTAACGATGTGAAAATTACTGAAATGCATGACGGTATGACAGTCGTTAAAGATGTCGGTACTTTAAATCCTGAAAGTTGTATGAATTACGATGGCACCTACATCCCTGCTCCGGGTAGTGATGTTTCTGGTGGTCCGGTTGTTGCACATGATGTAAGAACCTTCAAAGACACCGTCGTTGCAGAAGGTGTTAACGCCATTACAGGTGTCACTGTCGATACAGGCATGCCTGTAGAGGCAAGCTGTCCACTATGTCCTGCACCGTAAGCAAGACAAACCCGATAGCAGCAATCCACAGTAAACAATAACGAAAAAGCCACCTTAAACATAAGGTGGCTTTGCTTTGTTATTTGTTCTTACCTTTGCCAGGTGAAGACCCGCCAGAATCAGGAGATGATTGCAGCGCCACAGTCACCATTGCCGTCGACGTAACATTACCGCTGGTGATCGTATAGCTAAAGCTGTCTTGATTCTTGAATCGCTTCGCTGGCGTGTATTGGATACTCCCATCAGAAAGTAGCTTCACCGTTCCTTTACTCGGTGCGCTCATTGCTGAGATCTCGACAGACACACCATCAGCAATGATGTCATTACCCAACACATTAATGCTTACCGTTGAAACTTTGCTCATCTGAACGTTATCGTCAACCGCCACTACATCACCACTGCCCGTTTGCTGCTCAGCAACGGCATACGTTGCTTGTGTCGCCACGTTGTAAGCCTCATCTTTCGTGTTTACCACATTAAACGTCACAGGGTAGTCACCAGAGGTTGCACTTAGAGCAGAAGTCACCGCGATGGTAGCTACACTAGACTCGCCAGACACAAGGGAAATAGATTGAGAGCTCGCTTGCCAACCACTCTCTAGTTGAGCAGACACATCAAAACGAATCGTGCCACAAACGTCATTCGCCGTGTTTGTTACCGTCAGTTGATATTCAACCGTGTCACCAGCGTTAACTTGTGTATCAGACGTCGCTTTCACAGACACACTTGGCGCAGACATCTCGCAAACGCTTGGAGTTACCGAACCACCAAACGATACGTTCACACCAGCAAAACCATTGGCTGCATTCGCAAGATTAATCGTGAGACCAGAAACTGGATCGGTGAAACTGTCACCCACTGGTAACGCGGTGTCTTTCCAATCCTTTCGGCCATAAACTTGGCTGTAATCCGAGTTTGGCTTCATGTGCAGAATGTAACTTTCTTCCGCGCCTTCTTCGACTAAACGAACAATCACACCGTCCGTCACATCACCACGAAACAGCATATAAGAGCGGTCATCTAAAAACTGGTCATAACCCATCGCTTGACGATATTCGACATAGAACCACTCCTTCAAGCCACTATTAGGGTTCACACCGCGAGGTATTTTTAACGCGATGTTTTGTGTTATGTCTTGGGTTTCGTACTCTGCGATTTCATACAAACCATCTTGAGTTGCCGTAAGAATGTTTGGTGATTCCGCATCATTCAACCATCCCATACGTTCTTTGTAGTACGTATTGATGTAACCCATATCAGGAGTACCCATAACATCGTACGAGTCGCCGTATTCAATTACGCTACAGTTGTTCGATACCGACGCATCGCCACAATCCAACGCCTTAGCGTGGCTCAAACCAAGGTTGTGCCCGAATTCATGTGCAATCACTCTTGCTGACAGCGTGCCATCTATGTATGCACGACTCGGGAACGTTTTCCCTGTTGTTGCAGAACCACCACCAGCACAACCTGATTGCGTCATGATGTAAATGATGCGCTGATAATCCTCAAGCACTACGCCATCAGCACGCGCCATTTTATCCGCTTCCGCTTGAACCGAAGGATAATCACACACCTGATTCGATACAGACAATGTGTACCAACCTGCAACTTGACCACTTAGCCATGTCTTGCCGTAGGAGTTTTCTTGGTAAAAATCGTTAACTTCACCAAATACTAACGCGTGCGCCTCTTCTGACGTGATCGGTCGATCGTTAGGATTCTCTTTGAAATTTAATAGCATCACCAACGTATCTTGCTGGCCTATTGAACTGCCTGCGGCTTTGGCGTACTGGATATTTTGTAGAAATAGAAATAAGACGAGTAAGAAAAAGATCCCTTTATTTAGGGCGTGCTTATTCATGCGGAGTTTATCAATCACTGCTTCACCTGAAATAATTATAATAATTATCCTTCCCACCGAGTTAACGATAAGAATATATAGGATTAGATAGAGGTTAAAATTTAGAAAAAATAGAGCCAGAGCTTATTCCATGAATAATCTCAATTTTCTATACATAATGTATTTATTCTTCTAAAACATCACCAACATCAATAAATGAGGCAGCATCATAACAAAGCAAAAGGTTAAAATTCAACCAACCACATCACCAAATTACGTTAATTCTTTGTAAGAGCCAAAGAGTTTCAATCACATCAAACAGTTAAACATCGATCATTTTTCGCTCAAAAATTGAGAATATTCAATCGTATCAATAATGAACCGATTGCACCCATAAAAAGAAAAACTTCTATGAATCAATTAAATACATGTCGAAAATAGAAAATGAGCGCAAAACTGTTCTCACTCAACTGCTATTAGTTTTTTTACTGACCACATTTCAAAGCCTTACCTTTAGAAAACAACAAAGAACAACAATTAACAAACAAAATAAAAACATTAATTACATTACACACCAAGTGTAAACTTTATATTTAAGATTGCATTTATATGAACATAATAGATATAAAATGATTATAATAATAAAATCACTCGAAAAAATATAGCAGCTTCACTCTACTATTCAATTCCTACCTGTGAATAAAAAATTGAACAAGATAAATAGTTTTATTCTGTAGAAAAAATGGAAATACACTTTGAATATGATAATGATGTGGCAAACAGAATGGTGATAATTAATTGTAGCCAGAACAAGAGGGGAAAATGATTTGCGGGCACTAGAAACGAGAAAAGCCAGTCATAAGAGACTGGCTTTCGAAATAATGGAGGCGCGTCCCGGAGTCGAACCGAGGTCCACGGATTTGCAATCCGCTGCATAGCCACTCTGCCAACGCGCCTTACCTGATTGTTTTCTCATTGACATGAGAACGATGCTTTAAAACTGAATCTGAAATCCATACATCGTTTTGATGGTGCCCCGGGCCGGACTTGAACCGGCACAGCGCGAACGCCGAGGGATTTTAAATCCCTTGTGTCTACCAATTCCACCACCAGGGCAACGCAAATCTTTGCGATGGTAACACCATCTCTCATCGGCCTGTGCCGTGAGAACGAGGCGTACTTTAACGGATTAATTTATCTGGTCAACAATAAATTTTATCTTTTTGATTCAGATGCTTAAAAAGCAATCCCAACAGCATAAATCACACGCAATTAGTGCAACTATCATTCAAATCGATTCCTCACAATCTTGTTCGAATCCCCTTCCCCCAGTCTCTACATTGACTTTGTTAGGCACAAAAAACCACAGCAAGACACATGACTTTCTCACTCGCTGTCAACAAAGTGTCCACCTGTTAACTCGAACACTACCCAAGTGGCACGTTTTTCTTTCCCTCCATAACCAACTGATATCCCGTTTAATTCCTAGGAATGGCCTCCTAGACCGTTTCCCAACAAGTTAACACTCTGTTCACACAAAGTGTTTTTGAAACAGTTTTAGAAAACACAAAATATTTAAAAATCAATGCAATAGGTGTTGGTTTGTTTTTTGCTCTCTAGTGGGCACCGACAAGTGCTCCACCATACAAGTTTCAGAACACACTTTGTGGAGCAATTGTCATGGGACAGGGGGCACAGCAGTTCGTGTGTTCAATGATGCCGGAGTCCAGTGTTGGCATCATTGGATACTTACATCGCCCTTTTATCAACTTTCAATGAGAAAAGAAGGTAGATGATGGAACATTTAATATTTCACCCACATAAAACGCTGTTCAGCGCCATGTTACTAGGTGCAGCAGCGCTTTATGGGCCAACAGCCTTAGCTCAAGATCCAGGCATACAAAGCGTTTGTATGGAGGATCAATATGGAAAGAGTTTGAACTGTACAGCAAATGACATAAACATTGCTGAAGCTTCAAACATCAAAATAATTGAAATCGATGGTCAGCCAGTTGATCCAGACACCACAGTCTGTGTCGCAGGTAAGGATGTTACCTTTGAAGCTGATTTTAATGTCGTCTCAACCGCAAGTGATCGTTACGACATCGGTTTATATTTCCAAAGAAATGGGGCTCCAGACGCGCTTAACGGAAGTTGTAATATCTACACGTTAAGCGATGAGCACTCAACCAACGCATCGAACACAGATGGCGACTCTTGTTGGGACGTAGAACAAGCTGCAGTAGTTGTTCACTCAACAACTATCACCACACTTTGTCAGGACTCTGACGGTGACGGGCAACTCAACCTGCCAAACTGTGTAAGCTGGCGACAACCTGGTAAAAATGAAGTTTGTGAGGATGGTAATGATGCCTACCCTGGCGCTCCATCAAAATGTAATTGTGATGATGATTACAACATCCCAATCTTTATTCAGCCAGATCCACCTGTATCAACTAAGTCTGTTAATAAAACAACCGGCTCAGAACCTGGTGACGAGTTTATCTATACGATTAAAATCGTTCCAGCTGACAGTACAGGCAATAGTGTCTTCGTAACAAAAATTGAAGATGAAGTGTCTTCTAGTACTGATTCTGATTCACAAACCTTCTTGCTAAATAGTGTAGGTGGCGGTAATGAAATTGGCATAACAAAAGGTCACTACACTCTCATGTCTAGTGGCTTAGCGAATGCTTGTGAAAATCTCGTACTACCTTATGAGATCCCACCAGAAGCCGTTGGTTTAGAATGTACATTCAAAATAGCGATTAGTGATGACGACTTACCAAACATTCCTACTGCGGAATCGTTTGAAAACTATGTTCGTTCTACTATCGTCGATGAATATGGTGAACCTGTTGGGGATAACACTTGTACCGTCGCGAGTACCGCTGGTACGCCAAATCCTAACTGTAGTAATGAGGTCGTCGTGACACTCACAAATGTACCGCCGGTAATTTCCGTTACTAAATCCGCTAACCCAACAACTGTTGTAGAGAGTCTTGCTGGTGAACCTGTCGAATACACTGTGGTAATTACCAACAATTCTTCTGTTGACGCGGTAGAGATCACTTCTATAACGGATGATCAGTACAATATTGCTGCTGAAGCGGCGACATGTCTGGGAGCAGTACTCGGAACTGGTGGATCATGTCAATTCAGCTACACACGAAATGTTACTGGTAATGTGGGTGATCCTGCATTTGTAAACACGGTAACTGCAAAGGCTTATGACAACGAAAACGACTCCGATGAAGACTCTGGTCAAGCGAGTGTGTCCTTTAGTAACAGCCCTGGTGCTATTGATTTGGTAAAAACTCCTAATGCTTTAGACGAGCCACCATATTCGGTAACAGAGTCTGGTGACAATGTAAACTTCACGTTTACTATTACCAATACATCCCCAGTGGACAGTATCACTCTTACAGAAATGACGGATGACAAACTTGGTGTATTGTTCGACTCAGTAAGCTATCAAGGCGATTGTGACTTCTATGGTGATGTCTTAGCTCCTGGAGATACTCGATTCTGTACTGTTAGTTCCTTCCTATCGGGTGAGCCAGATGCACCGCATATGAACACCGCTCAAGTAACTGGTGAGACAGATGACGCGGTTCCTGAAATAGTCACAGACACCGATAACGGTAAAGTAGCATTTATCAATGAACCTGCTGACATTAACTTGAGCTTCGCTCTGTCACTAACATTGAACCTCAACATTGCCAATGCTTCTAGTTATGAGGCGGTCAACTTAAATGCGCTTAGTGTTGCGGGTACACCGATTGCGGCTGGTCAAGGTAATACACATTACATGATTACCGCAAGTGACTGTCCGGTTGCGTTCCCATTCTCTATTGCAGCGAATGGCAACATGAACTGTACATTTAGTGTTGATTTATTAACACCTGATGCTTCGGTAGATAATTTGTTTAGATCTGCTGGTTCAGGTGGTTTATTGCTAATCTCAGTAGCCGATGAAGATGGCGGACCTGCTGTAGAGCCAGTGATTTCAGTCAACGCACAAGCGATATTGGCACCTTAACCTTTAGGTAGCCACACGAAGATCTTGAATTATCTTTGTATAAAAGGGGCAATGGTATCACCCACTGCCCCTTTTCATTTGATTGGACTTTACTTACAACAGAACTATTTTCGGCCCTTTCCTTTACTTGAATCGTTGCCAGAAGAGCTCGCCATACTAATATACACAGATGCTGTCGAAGTAAGGTAGCCATCGCTGATGGTGTAACTAAAGCTATCGCTACCTTTAAAGCTTTTCGCTGGCGTATATATTAACTGGCCATTTGACGTAATTTGTACTGAACCTTTCGAACCTTGAGTCACAGATGTTATCGTCAATCTATCTCCTTCAGGATCGCTATCATTTGCAAGTACATTAATGCTCACTGAATCTTTTGAGGTCACTTCCACTCGATCAGTTTGAGCAGTTGGCGCAGTGTTCACCGGAACTGGAACTGGAGCTGAGATGCTGAAACTCACTCTTTTGCTAACACTTAGACTTGAATCCGACAAGTGCTGAGCCGTAATAGCAATATCATATGTACCCTCTGTTGCTTCAGTGCTTGACGTTATGTTCATTGTGAGCGATTGAGTTTCACTTGGGTTCAAAGTAATAGCCCCACTATTGGCGCTCCACCCACTTGGTACACTCGCCGCTAGGGTAAATGTACTCGCGTCACAAGTAGCACTGTCTTGGTTAGTCAGTGTCGCTGTGTAACTCGCTGTGCTGCCTGCTTCAAGCTCATCAGTTTGACTTGCCGATAACACCAACAATGGCGTTCCACGTAAGCAGGCTTCCACTGGCGTTTCGATGACATAATTTTCTGTCGCCTTCGTGAAGTAGTTCGTATCAGCGCTGTTTGTTACATTAAATAGTATTGAATAATTACCATCCGTCGCAGCAACATCAGAAGTCACATCAATTAACACACTTTCACTAGCACCAGGATCTAAATTTAGCGTAGACGAGGTTGCAGTCCACCCACTTGGTACCAAAGCGTCAACTTCAAATTCTGACGCATCACAACCTGCCGCATCATTGTTAGTGACCGTAACGTTATAGCCAAGTGTGCTACCCGATTCCGCTTCAACATTTTGACTAGGAGAAACGGTAACAACAGGATCACTCTTGTTGCATACTGGCTGAGTAAAGCTGATATGAACACTTGCTCCAGTATTATCTGCCCATTCTGTAGTCATCGTGATTCCAGCATCGGCATCTGTATAGGTTGAACCGACAGCCAATGTAGAATCGTTCCAGTCCATAACTTGGCTTGCTGGTGTTAAATCGATGATTTGGCTGCTATTCATATCAGACTCAGTACCCAAGCGCATCGTTACACCCGATGTTAGAGATGGATAGCTCTCAAGGTAGCTGTCAAAACCTGTCGGCTGACGATACTCCAAGTAGTACCATAGCTTTTTTCCAGTCGAATCAACGCCACGCTGAACTTTTATTGCCTTTGCTTCGCTTTCGGGAGCTAATTCATAAGGCTCTAATATGTAGCTACCATCGGAACTGACTTCAATAATTTTGCCTGCGACTGACGATGACTCCGTAGAAAACCACCCAAGACTGTCTTTATTGAAAGCATTGAAATGTCCGGTAAAACCAGGCGCTCCCATGATCTCTAGGCTGTCGCCGTATTCAATCGTGTAACAATCCCCACTAATCACATCGACACCACATTCAAGCTTTTTAGCATGATGTAATCCGAGGTTGTGACCAAGTTCGTGAGCGACAGTCCTTAGTGTCAAAGAACCATTTACCCAAGTTCTCGATGGTGTCCCCCCCACTGTACCTTTTCCTGTCCACCCACAATCTGCAATCTTAGGAAAAACAAAAACGACTCGGCTGTAACTATCGATATCTACATTTTTAGTTGCAGCAACATCTTTACTTGCAGTGTAAATCTGCGCAGTATCGCAAACTGAGTTAATAGGCAACGTGTAATAACCTAGAACATCTCCAGCAAACCACGTCTGATTATTTGAATTTTCTTTATAAAAATCATTCACCGAGCCAAACACTAGATCGGTTACTTCTTCAACAGTCCATGGTTCTTGTACATCGTCCTGAAAATTCACTAGCATCACGAGAGTCGATTGTTCACCTAAAGTATTGGACAAAGTGAAAGATGAGGTGCTCGTCGATGCACTACCTGTGCTGCCATCAGCCAAAACAAGTAGACTTTGTTGTGATTCTTCCAGAACTAGCGCACTTTGATTATCAAACTTCCAACCACGCGCACGTACTTTTACACCCGACTGAATCGCGTTGATTGGTGATTGAGAAGAACCGTGAACCTCAATAAAGCCCTCTGAGGTGTTTAGTACGTGTCGAAGACGGCTCTTGCTGTGATCTTCATAATCTTCGTAGAAGACTTCCAGTTCGCCTTCTAGCGTTTGCTCCTGCTCTAGCAAAGCTTGTACTTTTTCAGGCATACCTTTGCGAGCTTTTGCAGTCAGAGCAACCTGCGCTACCGCGCTAGGATCTGACTGAAACAGCTCGGAAAGCAATGCTTGACGACCGTGAGCAAGAGAAATCATTTGCTCTAAATAGTGATGTTTGTTTTTCGCCGATGCACCGCGATAATCAGCCATCGCTTGCTTTAATGCGCTGGTATTATCTTGAGCCTGTTGGCGTTTTCCCTTAGCAGTAGGTGAAACCAGTTTTTCTTGTTGAATCACATGTCCATGTGGGATGTCTTGCGACTGCGCGGTCGCGTTGAATGTCAGAGATAAGAGGCCGATAAGAGCCGTTGTTGATAGTTTAAATGTATTGGAAGTAACAATATTAAAATGGGTATTAAACATACTTAATTTCTTATGTATTTTTATCTTTGGTTCTTAATTTTTGCGCAGCAGAAGTCCGCAATCATGTCGATCGCTTGACGATTAGGAAGCGCAAATAACTAGCCTAAACGTATGAATTTCCATTCATTTCTAAAAGCTATAAACGTTAAAGGTAAGCAATAGATGCTAGAATTAGAACCCCAAAGACATCTAATAGTTAGTCAATAAGATGCCGTGCCTTTTAACAAAAATTAAAAAGCAAAACTCTAAAATAGTCATTTATTATTTAGGTTAAACTTGCATTAGTAACACAAGACAAATTATTTATTTGTATGCAATAAATTTACCCCTCTTTCCTA